>JBEIQS010000118.1:0-18508 GCA_040376425.1 Alphaproteobacteria bacterium
CGGCTATGGCAACTGCGCGGCGGGGGTGGACGCCTGCACCGCACCGAATGGCTATGTAAGTGCCACCTTCGCCTCTCAGTGCGACTGCAACGACGGCCGCGCGGAGAGCAACCCCGGCGGCACCGAGGTCTGCAACGGCTTTGACGATGACTGCGATGGCAGCGTGGATGAAGATGGCTCCACCGGCACCTGGTATGCGGATGCCGACAGCGATGGCTACGGCGACGCTTCGGCCCCGCTGAGCGGCTGCAGCCAGCCCGCGGGCAGCTCGGCCAATGCCGACGACTGCGACGATGCCGATGCCGCCATCAACCCCGGCGAAACCGAGGCCTGCAACGGCTACGACGACGACTGCGACGGGCAGATCGACGAGCCCGGCAGCACCGGGGGCGGCACCTGGTACACCGATGCCGACGGCGACAGCTTCGGCGACCCCAACGCCCCCCAGAGCGACTGCACCCAGCCCGCAGGCACCGTGGCCGACAACACGGACTGCAACGATGCCGATGCGACCATCTACCCCGGCGCACCGGAGACCTGGTATGATGGGATTGACAGTAATTGTGACGGGGACGATGACCCCTCCACTTGCGACTCTCTCCCCGGCGACGCCACCGTCGCCTATGATGCCACCTGTAGTGCAAATTACAGCAATTCCGGCTGGTCCGTTGTGACCGAGTGGACCACGGACAGCGGGGGGCTGACCTACTCCTCCGGTACCACCGCCACCCACATCATGGCCGCGCCCGTGGCAGGTCCGCTCTATGACGACAATGGCGACGGCCTGATCAACGAAGAAGATCCCGTATTTATTCTATACAATACCTTTTCTTCCAGCAACTACAGCTCGTCCGGCTACCTGCGTGCGGTCGCGGGAGATGGCAGCGGCGAGCTGTGGACCATGCGATCCGTGAGCTACAATGGCAACAGCTACAACCCGTACAGTACGGCCGGTGTGGCCATCGGCGATCTGGATGGCGACGGCAGCCCGGACGTGGTGACCATCGGCAGCGCCTACAACGTGATCGCCTTGGAGGCCGACGGTACGGTGAAGTGGGTGAGCAGCACCACCGTCGGCAGCGGCACGATCAGCCCCTCCATCGCCGACATGAATGCCGACGGCACGCCCGAAGTGATCGCGGGGAAATACATCTTCACTTCCACCGGATCGCTGTACTCCACCTCGGCCGACTGCGGCAGCTCCAGCATGCCCGCGGACATCGGCAACAATGGCGACCTGGAGCTGGTCTGCGGCGGCGCCGTCTACCAGGACGACGGCACCCTGTACTGGAAGGACAGCTCGCACCTGGCGGCGCGTATGGTGCCGGTGCAGTTGGACAGCGACAGCAAGGCCGAGTTTGTCAATGTCTACGGTGGAAACTTCTATGCCTACGACGACAACGGAACGGCCCTGTGGAACTACACCGGGCCGGATCTGGGGGGCGGCAGCCCGGTGGTGGCCGACATCGACGGGGATGGCTACGCCGAGATCGCCTCCTCCTTTGAAACGGTCATGATTGTATTGGAGCATACCGGAACGCAAAAATTCCGGAAGACCATCGACGACACCTCCTCGCGCTCCACCGGCATGTCGGCCTTTGACTTCAACGCCGATGGTGCGGCGGAGCTGGTCTATGCCGACGAAGAGTACCTCTACGTATGGGATGGCTCGGGCACCGAGCTGTATAAGACCAGCAGCCATACCTCCGGCACGCTGCAGGAGTTTCCGCTGGTGGCCGATGTGGACCGGGACGGCAATGCGGAGATTGTCCTTGTTTCCAACGACTACATCTCCACGGGCTGGGATGGCCTGAGGGTGCTGGGCGAGGCCAACGACAAGTGGGCCTCTTCGCTGCTTTATTGGAACCAGTACCAATACAATCCCTCCACCATCGAAGCGGACATGAGCATCCCGGTCTCCCCCACCCTGCCCTGGCTGGACACCGGCGGGTGGCGGCAGCAGGCCTCCTGGTCCACCGACCCCACCGGTGCGCCCGATGTGACCCCGATCCTGGTGGGCGTCTGTACCGCATGCAGCGCGGGCACTGCAGAGGTCTATGTCTCGATCGAAAATCTCGGGTCCGTTTTTGTTGGACCCGAGCTCCCCATCGCCCTCTATGCCGACAACGGTGGCAGCCGCACCCTGATCGACGTGCAGACTCTCGGTCGCGTCGCCTACCCGGGCGACCAATTGGCCCCGATCACCTTCTCCATCGCGACGAGCGACATCGGCAGCTCGGGGCTCGTGGTGGTGGCCGACGATGATGGGACGGGGGCAGATACCCAGCAGGAATGCGACGAAAGCAACAACGAGGATAGCTGGAACGAGACGGTCTGCCCCTAATCCAGGCCCCCCGCCTCGACAAAGGCATCCAGCTCGCCGTTGGCCTTGCCCAGCGAATTGACCGAGGTGGAGACCAGGAAGGAGTCTGGCAGATCGGAGTCCACAAGCTGGGCATCCAACCACATCGCGGTGGCCCGCCCGGTGCCACCGCCGTCCAGCGGGAAAAAGAGGTCTTCGGAGTACTGCTGCTGCACGGTCATGAGGCCGCCAGTCACCTCGCCGGGGGTGGGGGCGGCCGTCTGCCACAGCACCACCTCGGTGCCATCCTCCAAGTCCAGACGCCGGAAGCTGCCCAGGGCCTGTTGAGTCACGCTGCCCAGGATGCCCAGGTTGATGGTGCGCCGGACGCTGTAGGTGTAGAACTCGCAGTCGCCCTTCAGGAAACAGTCGCGATCGCTGTGCTCTTTCAGCTCGTAGCTCTCCGAGCTGGAGAAGACCGGCGTGATGTCGGGCAGCGAAAGCACCGCCACGACCTCGGCCGGGGAGGAACCCAACGCGGAGGTGGCCGCCACACCGGACACCTCCCCCTCTGCCTCCGTCTCAAAGCCGGCTTCGGCAATATCTTCCGGCAATAGGCTGCCCACCCGGTAGCCCTTCTCCAGCTCCTCGGCATGGGCCTCCAGCTCGGGAAGCAGGTTGGTGGCAAAGGCCGTGGGCCAGCTCGCATCTTCTGCGCCGTGCTGCACAAAGCCAAAAGTCATCAGCTCCTCGATGGTCGACGGCGCATCCACCACGCGACAGCCTACCAGCCATAACCAGAGCATCTCCCCCCCGTTCTCCCGACTGTAGCACCCTTTGCGGGGCTTCGCCTGCAGAACGCAGCGCATGGCGACATCCGGCGCGCTACATTGTCGCGCCGAGGTGACGATGCGTTGGGTGTGGATGACATCGATCGACGAGATGAAGGCCGACAGCTCTGCGCGGGGCACACTCTGTCTGCCGCCGGAAACCTTCTTTTTTGCCGACCACTTCCCCGGCTTTCCCGTGGTTCCGGGGGTCATCCTGTTGGAGGGAATGGCCCAGCTCTCCGGCAAGCTCATCGGTTGGTCGGTGCGGCGTGCCCGCGGGGACTGGCCTTTTCCTATCCTTTCCATGTGCAACAACGTGAAGTTCCGCAAGTTTGTTCGTCCGAATGAGGTAGCGGTGCTGGAAACCAAGCTGATCGCACTTCGCGACGAAAGTGCGGTCTGTGAGGTGCGGACGAAGGTGGACGGAAAACTCTGCGCCCAGGCCGAGCAGACCTTTGTTTTTAACGCGGTGAAGCTGGAAGATGCAGCGGAGTCCGCGCGCGTGGAGGCCATTGAGCGGGCGGAGCTGCTACGCCTGTGGGCAGGCTTCCATGAGTAGGCGTCGGGTGGTGGTGACCGGCATCGGGATGGTGACCCCACTGGGCATCGGTGTGGAGGCGGGCTGGAAGGCGATTCTGGAGGGGAAAGGCGGCGTTGCTCCCATCCGGCGCTGGGATGCCACCGGCTTTCCGGTGCGTATTGCCGCCGAGGTGCCCCTGCCCGGTGCGGGTGCAGAGCTGAAGCAACAGCTCACCGAGCTGGCCCTGGGCGAGGCGCTGGCCCAGGCCCGCCTGCCCGGCGGCGACCGACTGGGGGTCTGTGTGGGCTCGGAGGCCGCCCGGCCACCGCTGGAGTGGCTCTTTGATGCCTCGCTGGCCACACCCGAAAAAGTGGCTGCGCTCGCCCCGGATCTACCCACCAAACAGGCCGTGCGGATCAGCGGTGCCAAGGGCCCCCGATCCACCGTGTCCACCGCCTGCACATCCTCCTCTCAGGCCATCGGAGAGGCGATGTTGCGCATTCGGCGCGGAGAAGTGGATGCCATGATCACCGGCGGGGTGGATGTACTCTCCGAGCCGCTGATGGTGGTGGGCTTTTCGAAGCTCGGCGCCCTCTCCACCCGAAACGAGGATCCCGAGCTTGCCTCGCGGCCCTTTGACCGCAATCGGGACGGTTTTGTGCTGGGTGAAGGCGCTGGATTTCTGGTGCTGGAGGCCGAGGACGTGGCCCGCGCGCGCGGCGCGGAGATCCTGTGCAGCCTGGAAGGCTGGGGCTGCTCCTGCAATGCCTGGCGTATCACCGACTCTCCTCCCGATGGCCGCGGGCCGGCACAGGCCATGGAAGCTGCCCTGCGTGATGCCGGCGTGGCCCCAGAGGAGGTGGGCTACATCAACGCCCACGGGACCTCCACCCCGCAGAACGATGCGTCAGAAAGCCGAGGACTCCGCAAGGTTTTTGGAGATCACCCCGTGCCGGTTTCCTCCAGTAAGGGGCACCTGGGGCACCTCGTTGCCGCCTGCGGCGCGGTGGAAGCCATCGTCTGTCTGCTGGCGCTGCGCGACGGACTGCTGCCGCCCACACGCGGTCTCCAGGACCCCGATCCAGAATGTAGTCTGACGCACATTTTGCGGGAGCCCTTGACGCGTCAAGCGCGCTACGCCCTCACCAATGCCTTCGGTTTCGGTGGCTCCAACGGGAGTATTCTGCTGGGGCGACCGTGATCGGTGTGATCGCCGTGGGCTGCGTGACCCCCCTGGGAGAGGATCCCCTGGTGGTGAGCGAGGCGCTGCGCCGGGGGGCGATGGCGGTGCGGGACCAGGATCACCTGCTGCTGCTGCCCGATGCCCGGGCGGCGATGGTCTCCGGTCCGGACCTGGGGCCCTGGTTGAAAAGAAAGAAGGACCTCCGTCTGCTTCCACGCGCGGCGGTGCTTGCGCTTCCCGCCGCGGGGCGCGCCATGGGTGGCTGGGTGGGCGACCCGGAGGAGCTGCCGCTGCTGGTGGCGGTAGGGCGGGAGCCCCCGGACTCAGAGGACGCAGAAGCCTCCCTGGCCGCCATGGCCACCGACGGCCTGCTCGATCGGGAGAAGCTGGGCGGGGTCGGCCGCGCTCTGTATCCGCCCCTGCTACCGCTCCGCACCCTGCCCAACATGATCCTGGCCCATGTGAGCATCGCCCACGGTATCCGGGGGGAGAACGCCACCTTTGCCGGAGGTACGGAGGCAGGCCACCAGGCCGTGGACGAGGCCATACGGCTGATCCAGCGCGGGCATCCTCGGGTATTGGTCGGAGCATCCTTTGCGGGTACCGATCTGCCGTCGGCACGGGATCGGCTGCGGCTGGGCCTGGACGATCCACCGGGCGAAGCCGCGATCTTTGTCCTTCTCGGCGAGGGCGGGCGCCCGCTGCCCCCCCGGGACCCGGCGTGGGAGCGGCGCTGGATCGACGCCTGCGGCGACTGCGGCGCGGTGAACGGGTTGGCCGCTTTTCTACAGCCGGGCTGAGCACATCCCTTGCACCGGATAGACAGCACTGTAGCCCCGGACGCCCATGCCCCCGCTGCTCTCCTCCTTTCCGGCTCTGCGCGATGGCTTCACTGAGATTTTCGAGATGGTTGCCGCCCAGAAAGGCGGCAAGGTCGCCGACTACATCCCGCAGCTAGGGCGCGTGGACCCGGAGCGCTACGGGCTAGGACTGTGTACGGTGGACAACCAGCGTTTGGCGCTGGGGGACAGCAGCGTGGACTTCTGCCTCCAATCCGGCTGCAAGCCCATCAACTATGCCTTGGCCCTGGAGGAGCATGGGGAGGCCAAAGTCCACCAGTATGTTGGCCGAGAACCCTCGGGTCGTAGCTTCAACGAACTGACGCTTGGTCCCGACGATCGGCCCCACAACCCCATGATCAACGCCGGGGCCATCCTGATCTGCTCGCTGATTCGCCCAGAGCTGGACCCTGCGGATCGTTTTGACCATGTGATGGCCCGCTGGCAGGCGCTGCAGGGAGGCCATCGTCCCGGCTTCTCCAATGCCACCTACCTCTCCGAGCGGCAGACCGCGGACCGAAATTATGCTCTTGGTTACTACATGCAGGAGCGGAAAGTCTTTCCAAAGAATACCGCACTGATTCCGACGCTGGAGTTCTATTTTCAGTGCTGTTCCATCGAGAGTAACTGTGAACGACTTTCTGTAGTAGCAGCCACTCTGGCGGGCGGAGGCATCTGCCCGACCACCGGCGAGCGGGTGCTGTCCCCGCGCACCGTGCGGGACACCCTCTCGCTGATGTCCTCTTGCGGAATGTACGACTTCAGCGGCGAATTTGCCTTCACCGTCGGGCTGCCCGCCAAGTCGGGGGTTTCCGGGGTGGTGCTGGTGGTGGTGCCCGATCTGTTCGGTCTGTGCCTGTGGTCGCCCCGTGTGGACCGCAGCGGCAATTCCGTGCGTGGCGTGGAGTTCTGCAAGGCGATGGTCGCCCGCTACAATTTCCACCTGCTGGACTCCCGGCTGGGGGGATCCGGGAAGGAGGATCCTCGCGCTCTCCGGTAGAAACGCGGTCGACAGCTCTTGACCTTGACCCTGCCTTCATGGTGTGATGACTATCGACTGGAGAAAAAATGGCCATTGAGGGACTGGGCAACCTGACTGCGGCAGAGCTGGAGCAGGAGGTGGCCAACGGCGGACGTTTTGTGGTCTTCCAGTACACCATCTCCATCCTGCTGATGACCTTCAAACGGGGCTCGGCCGTCTTCTATTTCAAACCTGGAGAAGGCTCGATGGGCAAGGGGATGCCCTACACCCTGCTCACCCTGCTGTTGGGCTGGTGGGGCTTTCCCTGGGGGCCGATCTACTCGGTCATGAGTATCGCCACCAACTTGGGAGGCGGAAAGGACGTCACCAACGATGTGATGGAGAACATCCGCGCCGCCCGATCCGGCGGGGGCTCCCCTGCGTAGTCTCTACATGCTGCTTCTGCTCGCCTGCGCCCACCCTCAGCTTGCCGATACTCCTTCTGAGAGCTTCGTAATTCCACAATCCGCGCGCTATGTGCTGCGCGGGGGCCGGCTGCCGGGGGGCGCCGCTACGGATCTGGCCATCGCCGATGGGAAGATTGTGGCGGTGGGAACAGTGGAAGAGGGCGGTGAGGAGGTGGATCTGGGGGGCCGGTGGTTGGTGCCCGCCTTCATCGACTCCCACGTACACCTGGCGTATCGACCCGCCGATTTGAGTGCTGGAGGTGTGGCTGCTGCTATAGACCTGGCCGCTCCCCTTGGTTTTTTGGAGGAGGACCTGAGCCCCCTCCGGCTGTTGCGCTCTGGCCCCATGATCACGGCACTGGGTGGCTACCCCACCCAAAGCTGGGGACGCAATGGCTATGGGCGAGAGGTCGGTGATGCGGCGTCGGCCCGGGGGGCCGTCGGGGAGCTGGTGGCGGCGGGTGCGAGCCTGATCAAGCTGCCCATCACCGGAGAGCCGCAGCTTGGCGAGGATGTGCTGCGGGCGGTGGTGGAAGAAGCGCACCTGCGAGGCCGAAAAGTGGTGAGCCACGCATTGGGGGATGCGGAGGCAGCCATTGCCGCCGGGGTGGGCGTGGATGCGCTGGCCCATACGCCGGTGGAGACGCTGGACAGCCGCACGGTGGAGGCCTGGACCAATGGCGCCATCATCACCACTCTGAACGCTTTTGGAGGAAGAAGCTCCACGCTGGACAATCTACGGCGGCTGCACCAGGCCGGTGCCACCCTGCTCTACGGGACAGACTTCGGAAACACCACCACCCCCGGGATTGATCTCCAAGAAATCCTGTACCTGCAGGATGCCGGCCTTAGCGGCGCCGAAATCCTCGCTGCGGGCACCTCCACCCCCGCCACCTACTGGGGTCTGTCCGAGCTCGGTAGCCTGGAGGTCGGCAAGGCGGCCAGCCTGCTTGTCCTTTCCGCGGACCCGACGCAAAAACCGGAAGTCTTGGCGACCCCGCTGGTGGTGATCATCGACGGCAAGCCAAGGTGATACATTCCTAAAATATATGTAGCATCTATGTTATTTTGACACATCACACCGATGTACTGATACGACACCAATTGGTTTGGCATTTCTGCCTTTCCTCCCCCTGCCTTTTTTTCCCCGAGGGTGGGTCCAGGGAGGGCGGAAAGCCCTCCCTTGGGTCGCTCGGAGGAACTCCGCTCAAACAACCGCAGCCTTGGCTGCAAGCAACGCCTCGCGCAAAGCAAACCGCCCGTTGGACCACCAAAATCCTCGTTCACGACGAAGGCTGCCAAGCCATAGAGTGCCGCGTCAGCACATCTCTGAAACATAGGTATATTGAAGATTTTCGTGATACATTCAAAAATGTATCACCAAACACCGGCTCCATGGCCTAGGGCTTCAGAATCTCCGCCCCGCAGGCGGTGGCAATATCCCGGATCGCCAGGTAGCCCGCCTGCTTGTACACCGCGGTCACGTCGGGGATACCGCCGCCGGGGTTGCTCTGCCAGAGGTAGCCCACGCGGGTATTGCCACCTTCGGGTTTGAAGCTCCACTCCCCCTCGGACCAACTCAGGCGGACGATAGCGGGATCCACAGGGGCCTTGGGGTGCTCGGTGGAGGTCCACGCAAAAACCTCCGTCCCATCAGCCTCCGTGCGCCGCGTGAACCGCGCTACATAGTCCCGATCGGAAAAGGGAAAGGGATAGTCCATCACCACATGGAGCACATCCGCCTCCAGGCGATCCACCACGTTGATCGCCCCCATCTTGTCTACATAGCGATCGAGCTGCTCAAAGGTGCGCACCGCAGTGGCCGCGTCCACCGCCACCAGACCGGAGGACCGGCACCAGGGCAGTCCCTGTGCGCACTCGATACGCACCGGACTTTCGGAGATCACCTGCCAGGTGGCAGATGTGGGCGGAGCAGCCCAAACATTCAGGATCAATAGCAGCATCCTTCCTCCAACCCCCAACGGGGCCCGGGGCTTCCGGGCAGCGGCACCTAACCCGTCGGACCGGTCCGCCCCGCCCCCGTGTGTGGGTTAATGAGGCTTCTGGAGGCCCGATGAATTTCCCCAAGCCCAGCCCCGAGCTGATCGCCCGGATGAAAGCCGCTCTTCCCCCGCAGGCTCAGGTACGCCCCATGTTTGGCCAGGTGGCCTTCTTTCTCAACGGCAACATGGGCGGTGGCACCTGGGTGGACAGCGTGATGCTGCGCCTCTCCCCGGAAGACATGCTGGATGCCGAGGATCAAGGCGCCACCTTCTTCGATCCCATGGGCGATCGCCCCATGAAAGACTACCGCCTCCTGCCGGCCAAGCTGGTGGCCGACGCCGAGGGAATGAAAACCTGGCTGGAGCGCGCCGTGCGGGCGACCGAAAAGCTGGCACCCAAGACACCAAAAGTGCCCAAGGCCAAAGCCGCCCCACGCGCATCAAAGAAGGAGGCCGCAGGAAGGGAGTGATACAAGGCCGTGATGTATCACCAAAGCCCTTGTAGCATCAATGGAACTTCACTGCTTCCAGCGCAGGAGCCTCAGCCCATTGAACACCACCAACAGGGTGCTGCCCTCGTGCAGGACCACCGCATGGGCGATCTCCACCCAGCCCATCACGCTGGCGACAATCAGGATACCGCTGACCCCCATCGCGATGGTGATGTTCTGGTGGACGACCCGGCGTGCGGCCCGTGCCAGGCCTACTGCGAAGGGCAAACGCCGTAGATCGTCGCCCATCAGCACCACATCTGCAGTCTCCAGGGCCACATCCGAGCCCGCTCCCCCCAGCGAAACCCCCACCGACGCCGCGGCGAGGGCGGGCGCATCATTCACGCCGTCCCCCACCATCGCCACCCCACCACCGCGCGAAAAAATCCGCATCGCGCGGACCTTTTCTTCCGGCAACAACGGCGCCCGTACCTCGGAGATGCCCAACTCTTTGCCCACCGCCGTCGCCACGCGCTCGTGATCCCCCGACAGAAGGATGGTGCGCTCCACCCCGAGACGGGCCAGCCCCGCCAGCGCCTCCTTGGCCTCGGGCCGCAAGCTGTCCGCCACCCCCAGCACGCCCAAAAAGCGTCCGGCACTCTGCACAATCATCGTGGTCTGACCCAGCCCCTGGGCCTCCTCCACCACCTGCCGCACCACCGTCGGCAGGCTGTCGAACATAGACTCACTTCCGATGGCGACATCGTTTCCAGCCACCTTTGCCCGGATTCCCTTGCCATGGATCGCCACCAGCTCCGCGGCCGGGAGCAGCCCAAGCTGCCGCTCCGCAGCGGCCTCGGTCACGGCGCGCGCCAGCGGGTGGGCGGACAGGGCCTCCGCACTGGCCGCCAGCACCAGAAGTCCACTCTCCGAGCCTTCCAACGTCCGGATGCTCATCAGCTTGGGACGCCCGATGGTCAGGGTACCGGTCTTGTCAAAGGCGATGGACCCGGCGCTACCCAGGGCATCCAGGTGCGCCCCGCCCTTGATCAGCACCCCACCGGAGGCCGCGCGGGCCACCGCCGAGAGCACCGCCGCCGGGGTGGAGATGGCCAGCGCACAGGGGGAGGCCGCCACCAACAGCGAGAGGCCGCGGAGAAAACTCTCTTGCAGGGGGGTACCCGTAAAAAAGAGCCCCGCTACCAGTAAAGGAGCCCCAACCAGGACCAGCGGTACAAAAATCCGTTCCACCTTCGCGGTCATCCGCTGCGCCGGGCTCTTGCTGGCCTCCGCCTCGGCCACCAGATCCACCAGCCTGGCCAGGGTGGTCTCGCCCCCCAGGCGGGTCACCTCCACCTCCAGCGCACCGTCCACGTTCACGGTCCCCGCATAGACCCCATCACCGGCCGCCTTGGGCACCGGCACCGACTCCCCGGTGATCGCCGCCTGATCCAGGTTGGAGCTTCCTTCCCGAACCACCCCATCCAAAGGAACGCGGTCCCCCGGGCGCACCAGGATGCGATCTCCCCGGCGCAGGCCGGCCACCGGCACCTCCTTCACCTGCGCACCATCCCGAACAAAAGCCGTATTTGGACGTAGCTTTGCCAATGACTCCACTGCCTGGCGGGCCCGCTCCATCGCCCGGTGTTCCAGCGCATGCCCCAGGGAGAAGAGGAAGATCAGGAAGGCACCCTCAAAAAAGGCGCCCAGAAATCCCGCTCCCACGGCTGCCAGTACCATCAGGGTTTCGATGTCCACCCGACCGGCCCGTAGGGCATGGAAGGCGGAGCGGGCCGGGTACCAGCCCGCCGTGCCCAAGGCACCCGCGTAGAGGAGCTGTGGCAGCAGCGGCGGCAGCTCGGGGACAAAGGAAAGCCCCAAACCTGCGGCCAGAAGTACACCGGAAATGCCCACCAGCCGCATTCCGTTGGCCGGGGCCAGACCGCAGGCGTGCCCATGGTCTGAGCAGGCATGGCCCGCCTTTGCGTCCTCCAACCTGTAGCCGACCACCCCGACTTTTTTCACCAGCTCCCGCTCGGAGAGCAGCTCGGCGTCGTACTCCACCACCAGACGCTCGCTGGAGTAGGCCACCGACGCGCTCAGAATTCCCGGCGTGCGGCGCAGTACATGCTCGATCACCCCTGCACAGTCGGGGCTGTCCATGTCGCGCACCATCCACACCCGGTGCAGGAAGCGCTTCGCTGCTTTCCCAGCATGAAACCGAACTTCCTTCAAGGCCTCTTCGGCCGTCAACAGCTCGCGGTCGTAGTGCACACAGATCTGGGGAAAGGCGCCATCCCGCCGAATGTGAAGATCCAGAATTCCCGGCCGTCTTCTTGCCATCCGCTCCAGCTCGGCGAAGCGACCCGCCTCGTCGGTCTCCGCGGGCAGCCAGAACTGAAGGTCCACCTGCACCGCCGGGCCCCCACTCTCGGCATCTTGCCGCGTTTCCGGCCGCTCTTTGGGCGCCTCGTGGGCATGGGAGTGCGCGCCGGGGGTGTGGCCCGCGTGATCGTGTGCGGCGTGATCGTGGGCCGCGTGCGCGTGGCCCCCATGATCGTGCCCGGCGTGATCGTGTGCAGCATGATCGTGCCCGGCGTGATCATGTGCAGCATGGTCGTGCGCCGCGTGATCGTGTCCCGCATGGTCGTGCGCCGCATGGCGGTGCGTGCCATGGGAGTGGCCCGCGTGGTCGTGTTCCCCGCCATCCGGACGCAGCGTATCCCGCAGGGCCGGATCTGATACATCGTTTTTATCGATGGATTGCGATGATACATTGGCATGACCGTGGTCATGTGAGCAACCCGGACCGTGGGTGTGTGCAGCCCCGAGTATACTGAAACCAGGCTGTAATGCCAGGTTTGGTGATACAGTCCCCTTCAGGGGTTGAGCCAGCTCCTCGGGATCCTCCACCGGAAGCCCGGTGCGGGGATCAATGAGAGCCACCCCCACCAGGGTGATATCTACCGGACGCCGTGGCGGGGGATTGGGACTTTTTTTCTCTTCCGTACTCATTGCACTCCCGATGGGTGTGGGCTGCGGCGCCTAGTGGCCATGCCCGCGATGGCGCCGAGGCTGCCAGGCCGGAGCAGCGGCAGGTGCCGGTGCTTCCTCCTCTTCCTCGTCGTGGTGCTCCTCCTCGGGGATGGGCTGCTCGTAGCGCTGGCCGCCCACCTCCAGGGTGAAGGCCCGACAACTCTCCGGTACGGTGAAGCGCAGGACCGCCGGAAGTCGGCCTTCATAGCGACGAAGCACCGCCCCACGATCGTCATAGATCACGCCGTGGTCGGCCACCGTCATCGTCTCGTCCACCAGGACCGCCACCAGGTCGGCCATCTCCTCCATGCGGTCGGCCACCCGGTGGCACCAGAGGTGCCCCAAGCCAGGGTACTCTTCGTGGCAGATCTCCTCCATCTGCTCCTCGTCCACCTTGGAGCCCACCCCGACCAGCACGAAGTTCATCGGCGGCAGTCTACCCGCCACCACTTCTTCCGCGACCTTCCTGGAGTATGCCTTCACGTCGGCCGGATCATAGAGCTGGGAGTCGGTGATGATCACCGCCAGACCCTGTCGTGCACCGCGACCCTGCGCCTCCTTCATGTAGGCGATGAAGTCGCGCAGCACCGGCAGCATCACCGTGCCCTTTCCATAGAATTTCGGGCCGGGAAACTTGAAGTCCTTGGCCTGAGGACCGGAGAGATCCCCCACCAGCTCCAACTGAGTGCCGTCCCCGGTGGCCCAATAGGCCACCCGGAGCACCCCATTCCGATCTTTGGTAGCCAGATATTCCAACATCCAGCGCATCTGGGGCTCTACGTTGTTGCGCACGCCCCCCAGCTTTGCCAGCACCCCACGCGGGCCATACTCCGGCTCCATCGAGGCCGATCCATCCATGTAGAGGGCCACGTCCAGGCCCTCCACGTTGGGATCATGCAGCAATGTGGCCACCACCTCGTCGCCCTTACGATGTACGTCCGAAAAAGGACGGCGAATTTCCTCGTGACCCATCAGTGGTGGTCCTCCTCTTCCTCGTCCTCGTCGTGGTGCTCCTCGTCTTCGGGCAGCGGCTGGGTGTAGCGCTTGCCGCCCACTTCAAGGGTAAAGGCAGTACAGCCTTCTGGAACTTCAAACTCCAACACCGCAGGAAGCCGCCCCTCGTAGGCCTTCAGGATCCAGCCCTTGTCGTCGAAGATGGTGCCGCGGCCGGCCACGGTCATGGTCTCGTCCACCAGCACGGCCACCAGCTCGGCCACCTGCTTGATCTCCTCGGCGACGCGGTGGCACCAGAGGTGGCCCACACCGGGGTACTCCTCGTGGCAGATGTCCTCCAACTGTTCCTCGTCCACCTGGCTGCCCACGCCCACCAGGATGAAATTCACCCGCGGCAGGGTCCCAGCGGCAACCTCTTTGGCCACCTTGGCCGAGATCTTCTTCACCGCCGCCGTGTCGTGGATCTGGCCGTCGGTGATGATCACTGCGCAGCCCTGGCGCGCACCCGCCTTCACCCGTTCGCGGAAGTACTTGAGCCAGTCCAACAGGGCCGGCTCCAGCACTGTGGAGCGGCCGAAGGAACGTGGCCCCGGGAACTTGTAATTCTTGACGTCGGTGCCCCGGAGTTCGCCGACAGGCTCCACGTCGCGGCCATTTTCGCCGCAGGCCCAATAGGCAACCCGGAGCAGACCATCCCGGTCTTTGGTGGCGAGGTATTCCAGAATCCAGCGCGCTTGAGGCTCGACTTCATTGGGGAGGGTCTCGGTGACCGGCGGCTCGCCGATCCCGAAGAGGCTCCACAAAAATCCGCCACCACGGCTGACTTCTGGGTTGCGGTACTCGTCCATCATCGAGCCCGAGCCGTCCAGATACAGGGCCATATCCAGGCCCTCCACGGTAGGGTCGTGCAGAAGGGTTGCGCGAACGTGGCCTTCTTCCACATGAAGGTCAGAGAAAGGCTCAACGGGACGTTCGTGTTCGTGCGACATGGCTACCTCACTCAAAATCATCCATCCAGGCGGGACGCCCGGTGGGAGGGGAAGGGTCCTTTGTATATTCCGGTCGCCGGTCTGGCGCACGGAGAGGAGTACGGCGCGGCGGCGACCCGCCGCCAAAGTCCTGCAGCCAGTCCGGCTCCGGCGCGCGACGAAATGGCGCGGCAGCCGGTACTTCGGCAGGAGCGGGGCCCGATTTTTCCGATGTCCCTTCAGATGCAGTGTTCTTGGGAAGGACCGGCAGATCGGGGCGAGCGGGGCCCATTGTTGGCTGCCCGTACATGCGCAGAGCACGAAGACACCGGTAGCGGGGCTCCGGCCAACCCGGCAGCAGCGGCAGCAGCTCCCGGCTGAGCTTCAGCAGGGGCTCCAGCTCGGCCTGCGGAGGAATAGGCCGGATCTCCGGCTTTGCCAGCACGGAAGCCAGCTCTCCGAAGAATCCCTTTCCCGTGGGGCGCCGCGACATGCGCTCGCCCTCCCGTTCAAAACCCTCGGCCTCCCAGGCCCGGATCAGGGCAGCCCGGTCCGGCGTGGGAAGGCGGACAGCGTGGAGGGGGTGGTTCTGGAGCGAATCGGCGCGGACATCCTGCTGCATGGCCTCCAGAATCCCGCACAGCAGCTCCATACAGAGCAGCTCATTGCAGCGATCCAAGGGGGAAAGCTCGGCCGGCACCATCGGGTAGGCCAGAATTCCGCCTCGACCCGCCAGCAGCTCGTCCTCCCGATCGCCGGGCAGCCAGGCGTGGAGCACCAGCCCCTGATCCCCCGCCGCATTCGGCACCTCCAACGCGTCGATGCGGGCATCCACCAACCCGCCCAACAGATCGCCACGGGTCAGGCTCAACTCTCCCTCGAAGACCCGTGGGCCGGAGGGAGGAGGAGGCCACGGACCCGTCAGGCGGCCGATCAGGTGCACCGGATCGTTGAGACCACTCACCTTCCCCGGCTGCTCCAACGCCGAAACCTCCATCAACCACAGGGGCAGGGCCCGCAGGCGTCGCGGACGACGACGAAGCTCCTGGCGGGAAAGCTGCGCTTTCTGCTCACCCTCCAGCTCGACCGTGTCCCAGAGCCCGAGCTGTCCCGCCATGTCCACGCCCACCACCACGTCGCGCGGCTGCGCAGCCTCCTGTACCAGATGATCCAGGAGGGCCACCGGCGCGAGCAGTTGCAGCGACTTCTCGCTGCGGACATGAAAATAGCGGGGGATCATCGAGCGATCATTGCGGGTTGTTCTCGCCCCGACCCAGCTCCTCCTGGAGCACCTGCATCGCCCCTTCGATCCGCAGGAGGGTGGCGCGGAGCTGCCCGATCCGCCCCTCCAGCTCGGTCACCATCTTCTGTCCGCTCTCATACTCGGTCTTCAACTGCTGCAGGCGGGACTCCAGTTGGCTGCGCATGTTTTCTCCTCACGGGCCCTTATCCCCGCGCCGTCCTCCCTGCACCCACCGATCGCGCATATACTGATTCGGAATATCACGATCCGATTTATATCGGAACGCACTATCCTGCCGGCTGCACCACGGTCAGGAAGCGGGGGGCTGGATTGGCGCAGACCGTACATTGAAGGCCAAGAATCCAGAGTCCTTCCGAGGTGAAGGCGGTGAAGGGGCTGTCCCCTTGCAGCAGGCTCAGGTCCGCCCGAGTGGCATTTGCGACCGGCATGCGCCAGATCTCGTCCGCCAGAAGCTCCAGATCCAGGAATTGGGCTTCCAGATCGGCGACGGTCAGATCCTGGTAGTGGCCCACCACGATCTGATCGATTGCCTCGTCCGAGAAGAGTTTTCCGCGTGCATCCACCGTAAGGGCGGACCAGTCCATCAGGTAGGGCCCCTCAGCGGGGGCCTGCACCGGACTCAAGAGCTCCAGCTCGGTGGAGTAGCTCAGCAACCCGCAGGGATCGGGAACCTCGATCAGGGTGTTGGTCTCATCGGTGGTGGGCGTGATGAAGCTCACTGCCCGAATGCCGGTTCCCAGTTGATCGCCCGTCGCAAGCGTCAGGAGGAAGGTACCGTAGTCGGTCAGCATGTAGTCTTCGGGAAGCACGGGATTTCCGAAGAACTGCATGTCGGAGAGCATCAGGCTGGTCGCCCCGGTCTTGTTGCTCCAATCAATGTAGTTGGAGAGGTCGGACTCGCGAAGCGTATCGTTGTTGATCTTCTGCGTGGTCTCCTCCTTGTTGAGGTTCTGGAAGCGCAGGAGTGCCACGGTTTTGATGGAGGTGGGGTCCAGATCGTGGCATTGGATGTCCTTGGCAATGGCGCTCCAGTCCACCAGCGCGTCGGTCGCCGGGGCAACCGCGATATCGGGAAAGGAAATCTCTCCCTCAAAGCCATAGTTATTGGCATCCTCCACGAGGAGGTTGGGCTCCGGCTCCTTGTCCGGACCGTCGCAAGCCAAAAGGTACATCCACATCCAGGTCAAAGCGCCTCCATACGCACATGCAGCGTAGCCCGAAACCTGCCCATCCGCGCCTGCGACCTGCAAGGCCGCAGGCGTGCGGTTCTGGGGCGGGTGGTGTATAGTGAAAACTCCGAAGGAGTTCCTGTGCGGCTGTTGCTCCCGTTCGCCCCGTTGATGGCCCTGGCCCTCCTGCACTGCAGCACCCCCTTTGAGGCCCCCAAAGAGTCGGTGGTGCGGGAGGATTCCGAGACGGATGCGGACACGGACACCGATACGGACACCGATACCGACTCCGACACCGATGCAGACAGCGACACCGACTCGGATACCGACACCGACGCCGACACCGACTGCACCCGCGATCCTCCGCCGGTACGGAATGAGGGAGAGTGCGTCACCACCGAGGTCCACTGCGGAGAAAACGTGTTCGGGACCACCAAAGGCGGCCTCACCAACTTCGACTCCGACGACTACACCGCCTGGTTCTGCTCTGGGGTGCCCGACAAGTACAAGGGGCCGGAGCGGGTATTTTTGTTTGAGCATCCTGGCGATAGCGACAATGTAGATATCACGCTCACTTCAGAGTGCGACGACCTGGACATGTTTGTGTTCCAGTGGGAGTACTGGACCAGCGAGGCCTACTGCCCCAGCGATGCCAATGCCATCAGCAATTGTGATGATGCAACCGGCAGTGGTGGCGGGACCGTCCGGATTTGGGACAACCGTGCCTCGCACTACTTCATTGTGATCGATGGCAAGGAGATGGTGGAGGATCAGTTCAAACTGGTTATCGATTGTGATCCCTGATGGCTGCGTGATACATGATACATGATACATGATCCAATGTATCATGTATCACTTCCGCCGCCGCCTCCACAGGCCGCCCAACAGGCCAAGGCCCACCCACGAGGCCGCCTCCCCTCCCCCACAGCCACAATCGGGCTCCTCCTCACCCCCGCCCTTCCGGCTCTCCTTGGCCGAGTCCTCCGCCGAGTCGCCCACCGAGTCATTGGGCGAATCTACGCTGTCGACCGCGCTATCTCCCGAGTCGTCCTCCGCACAGATCGACTCCTCCTCGTCCGACACCCCGTCACAGTCGGTGTCCAACCCGTCCAGGCAGTCCTCGGGCGCCTCGGGATAGACCGTCCCTTCCAGGTCGTCGCAGTCGCCACCCCGGTTGATCCAGCCTGCGGGTGCCTCGCAGCCATAGTCCACATAGACGCTGTTTCCGTAGCCATCCCCGTCCGCATCTGGGAACCAGCCACTGCTCTGGGCCCCCTCATCCAGGACTCCGTTGCAGTTGTTGTCCAGACCGTCACAGCTCTCGGCGGCCCCGGGATAGCTGTCGCTGTCCCCGTCGTCGCAATCGCTACAGGCATCGAAGCCGTCGCCGTCGGCATCCCGTACATTATCCAATACCAAATCGCAGTCCTGGTCTGAACCATCACAAAGCTCCGCCGCTCCTGGATAGGTGGCGGGGTCTCCGTCGTTACAGTCATCGTCAAGGGACGAATAGCCCACCGGAGCAGTGCAGGAGAGAACCGTCTCCGTACTCACGCCGTGACCGTCGCCATCTGCATCCAG
>JBEIQS010000351.1:0-4372 GCA_040376425.1 Alphaproteobacteria bacterium
CCCAGGCCGCCGTGTCCCGGTGGCGCTATCGGCGATCCCCCGTCCCTGCCGCCCCGCTGCCCGGCGATGCCACCCAGAAAAACCCCCTCGTCTTCCATGTTTTTGGGGCCTTCGGAAAGGACGGCGACGACACCCTGGTGGTCTCCGAAGATGACTACTTCGACTACCTGCTGGCCTCGGCCTCCGGAAAGCTGGTCCCTGCCGAAGTGGAGAGTGCTCTGGTAGACAACTCCCTGTTATTGTTGGGTTTTCGACTCACCGACTGGAGCTTCCGGGTGCTGTTCCGGCTGATCATGAGCCTGCCCGGACGCGACCGGTTGAAGCAATACTGCCACGTCGCCGTGCAAGTGGATCCCGACCTGCAGCACAGCAGCGACCTGGAGGGCACCAAAGCCTACCTCGCCCAGTACTTCGGGCAGGAGGCAAATGTGGATATTTTCTGGGGGAGCTCTCGGGAATTTCTGATACAGCTCCGCGACGAGCTGAAACGCTCCGGCACCGAAGTGGCCCCCGCTGCCGCCCAGGAGGCCGATGACTGGGACTTCTGACGACAACCCCTACGTCGGACCGCGCTCCATCCAGCTTGGAGAAGCGCTGTACGGGCGCGCAGCCGAGGCCAAGGAGCTGTTCCACCTGCTCCAGGCCCGGCGCATCGTCGTATTGCACTCTCCCTCGGGTGCCGGAAAAAGCTCGCTGGTGCAGGCCGGGCTGATCCCGCTGCTCCAGCAGGCGCGCTTCGACGTGTGGCGCCCCATCCGGGTGAACCTGGATCCCCGTGGTTTGGAGGGGCTACCCGCCCACATCAGCCGGTACACCCTGTCCGCCGTGCTCAGCCTGGAGGAGGAGCTGCCTGCCGAGCGCCGTCGCAGCGCGGCCATGTTGGCAGAGATGACCCTGGCGCAGTATGTCGCCTCGCGGCCCCGGCGAAAGGGGCGTGCCGAGCAGAGTGTGGTGCTGCTCTTCGATCAGTTTGAAGAGGTCCTGACCGCCGATCCCACGGCAGTGGAGCAGAAGCGGGCCTTCTTCGAACAACTCGGCGAAGTGTTGGAGAATCGGCTCTACTGGGCCCTGCTGATCGCGCGGGAGGACTACCTGGGCGCCTTCGCCCCCTACCGGGAGCGACTGCCCACCGGAATGAGCAACACCTTCCGCCTGGACCTGCTGAGTCTTGACGCGGCAAGACTGGCAGCCGTAGAGCCCGCCCTCAGTGCCGGTCGAACTTTTCCCGCCGCCGACCGGCTGATCCGCGATCTCTCCACCGTGATGGTGCAGCAGCCCGACGGCAAATTCCGGGCCGAAGCCGGACTGTATGTGGAGCCGGTGCAATTGCAGGTGGTGTGCCGACGGCTGTGGGCGGCGATGCCTCCCGACGATCGGGTGATCGACGAGCAGGATCTCGCCAAATTCGCCGATGTCAGCCGCTCGCTCGGCGCCTACTATGCCGAGGCGGTGCGCCATGCGGCGGGTGGCGACCTGGCAAGGGAGCGGGCCATCCGGGAGTGGGTGGGCACCCAGCTTATCGTCGGGGGAATCCGATCCCAGGTACGGCGGGAGCCCGGGAAGAGCGGCGGGCTGGACAACCGGCTGATCGACACCCTGCGGGAGAGCTACCTCGTACGCGCCGAGCAACGTGCGGGTGCCACCTGGTTCGAGCTGTCGCATGACCGGATGGTGGAGCCGATCCAGCGGGACAATGCCGATTGGGAACAGGACCACCTGCACCCGCTGCAGATCCAAGGCAAGCTGTGGAACGCCCAGGGAAGACCGGACTCGCTGCTGCTGGGCAGCTCCGCACTGGCCGAAGCCCTGGCCTGGGCCAACGCCAATGCTGCCCTGGTCACCGCCACGGAAACCGACTTTCTGGCCCGCGCGAGAGAGCTGCGGGAAGCCGAGGCGCGCCTGCGCGCCAAGGAGCTTCGGTCGGCACGCAGACAGCGTTGGCTGAGCATCATCCTGGCGTTTGTGGGATTTTTTGCGCTGATCGCCATGGGAGTGTCGCTGGTACTGTATGGCAAAGCCAACGAGGAAGGGGAGAATGCCAGGAATGCGGCAGATAAGGCCCAGAAGGCCGAACGCCTGGCGACGGACGCTGCCGAACTCGCAAGAAAAGCTGCGGACGACGCCGAAGGTGCACGGCAGTATGCCGAAGCACAGCAACAGCTCGCAGAGCTGGAGAAATTGGCTGCCGAAAAGGAACGAAAGAACGCCACTGAGCAGCGGCAAATTGCGATCGCCGCCCTGGAAGAAGCCAAAAAAGCGGAGGGGGCGCAGCGGCAGTCCCTGGAGGAAACCAAACGGCAGGCCAGGGTCGCGCACGACACCCTGGCCATGTTGGCGGTAGGGGAGCTGGCCCCCGATGCCTACCGAAGCCTCCCCTTTCTGGCCGACGTACAGAGCCCCCAAGACGCCCGGGGCTGGACCGAAGCCGCGGCGCGGGCGCTGCTATACCCCGCGCCCACCTGGACCTTGAGCGGCGAAGACCTGCAACAGCAGGGCATCGACAACGAAGACTCTCTCCAGAGGCTTGGTGTCTGGGGCGGGCAGGTCGCCGCAATCAGTACCAAGGGAGTCTTGCTGCTGGTCAACAGCGCCGGCGAGGTGATCCGACCCGAGTCGAACACGATGGGAAGGGAAAGTCGGGAGCTTCCGTCCTTTCTGCTGCCCAGTCCCAACGGCAATTGGGTGGTGTTGGGTGGACGGCAGCCGAGGCTGGTGCCCGTGGGAGGGGGCTACGAAATTGTGCTGGCGAGCCCCGAAACCAGCCTGTGGTCTGCGGACTTCGATCGCAACGAGCAGGTGTTGGTAGCCAGCTTTTCAGATGGGACCACCTGGGAATGGGAGCTGGGTCCCAACCCAAAGGTGCGCGCACGGCGGCTCCCCCCCCGAAGTGCCACCGTTGTGGACGACTCGGCGGTGGTTAATATTTGGAAAGTGCAGTTCAGTCCAGACGGATCGCGCTGGCTGGCCGCCGGGTCTGACGGGCAGGTGGTGATCCGCGACCTGTCCGGAATGGAGGTGGCCCGGACCCCCAGCGCCGTGGAGATTGAGCGGCACCTTGCGGGCCAGAATTCCGCCCCAAAGGAAGCCTCCGGGCCGCACCATTGTCGCAGCGTGGGCTTGGTGGATGCGATGTTTTCGCCGACGGGGGAGCGGGTGCTGCTCATCGGCTCCGATCGGGTCCAGCGCATCTGGGACTATCGGGAAGGCCGGTGTATGCAGCCCAACCGGCAGCGTCGGGTACAAACGGCCCTGTGGTATGCCGACGGAAAACATACCGTCTACCTGGAGGAGGACGGGGAGGTATGGTTCGCCTCGCTGGAAGTGAGGCCCGAAGAGCGGCCGCAGCGGTTGGGGGTGAACGGCACACACGTGGCGGTGAGCCCCGGGGGATTCATCGCGATTTCCGACGAAAAAGGATGGATAACCCTACTGAAAATGGACGGGAGCACCGTGATCCAGACCTGGACCTTGCCTGCACCCGCAAGCAAATTGAAGGGAATGGAGTTCGGCCCTACGGGTCTGATCGCCCTCTACGAAAATGGGCTGAGGCGATGGGATCTGGATCTGATCCGGGCGCCCTCGCGGCTGGTCGCGCCGCCGCAGGAGATCCTTCCGCTGGCGCCATCCAAAGAGACCTCGCTGATCGCCCAAGAGTCTATGAATGGCCTCCAGGGGCTGCTGCTGTACCCGAACGAAAAGACGCGCCCGTACAACCTGAGCGTAGAGGCGGCCATGTGGTGGCAGCTCCCGAGTCGCGGCGGCCCGCTGACCATGCGCTACCCGAGCGAAAGTGGCCCGCAGGCCCACCCGATCGACATGATCTGGCACAAGAACCTTGGACATGCGGTGCTCTTTGCCCGGGCCGACGGAAGTGTCCACCTGCTGCCCTGGTGGACGGTGGAAGAATGGTCCACCATGATCCACCATGAAAAGCGGTGTATTCCCGCCTCGGACCGGGTGCTCTTTTACGGAGAGTCGACCAGAGAGGCCGAGAAGGAGGCGACAGACTGCCAGAGCGGCACCGCCCCCTGAGCCGATCAGGCGCCTTCCACGTGCTGCTTGAAGTTGTTCAGGATCGCCTGCCAGCCACCGCGCTGCATCTCCACATCGTGTTCTGATTCCGCTTCGAACTCCACCCCCACGGTGACGCCTTCGGCTCCGTCGGCAAAAGTGACGCGCGCCGTACGGTCGCCAAAGGCGTATTCAATCAGGGCGTGGGTCACAATCTTGGTGTAGGTTCCTTCAAAATCGAATCCGAAGCTACCGTCCTTCGCCCCCATACGCGAAGAAAACTTTCCACCCTCGCGCAGGTCCCCCGAAGCTCGCGGGCAGCACCAGTCCTCCGACGCGAAGTTCCACTGCACAATATCCG
>JBEIQS010000392.1:0-3250 GCA_040376425.1 Alphaproteobacteria bacterium
AGACCGAGTGCCGGTGCGAGGCGGCCACCGACTCTGCAGTCACCTCTTTGCGGCCGCCCACCGATGCAATTCCCTTCTGGCCGATCTTCACCACCAGCTCCACCAGGGTGCCGAGTGTGTAGGTCAGCCAACGCCGCAGGCCGCGCGGGGCACGGATGATATTTCCGTAGATATGACCGTCGGGATCCGTCTCTACCGAGGTGCTCTTGTGGTGCTCCAGGTGCTGCACCCGGTAGGAGGCGAAGTTCACCCCCACCAGGGCCTGGCCGACCACGCCGAGAAATTCGTTGAGCCCAAGTGGATGGCAGAGGGTCTTGTGCACCGCTTCGTGCCCGGACAGCACCACCCGGTACTGCAACAGGCCCATCGGGATCCACAGCACCGCAAACCACCACAGCTCCCGCACCCACAGGGTCGACAGGAGCATTCCCACAATCGCCGCGTAGGCGGCCGCTAATCCGGGCAAGGAGCTGTTGCGCAAATCTTGGCGCAACACACGCAGGCGGCGCTCGAATTCGGCGCGCCGCTCACTCGTCTCATGTTGCTCGGGTTCCGCTTCCACCGCTTCGCGTTATAACCCGGACCGATTTTTTCCGCAGATACTCTGTAGAGAAGGTAACCTGGGATCCTGATGAAGCCGCCCCGTCCTCCTCGTCCGCCCCGCTCTGGTGACCGCCGCTCTGAGGAGCGACGCCGGGACCATACGCCCGCCGGAACCCGTCCGCCCGCGGGCGATCGTTCGGGGGGGCGCAACAGCCCGGGGGAGTCCAAGCCTCGTGCCAAGGCGCCCCCGGAGGTCGAGGGGCTGAAGCTCAGCGGCGAGGTGCTGGAAGGGCGCAACGTGGTGGTAGAGGCGCTGCGCCGGGGGCGGCGCGCCCTGCGCCACATCTACCTGGATGATGCCGCCAAGGCCGACGACAAGGTGACCGAAATCCTTGAGAAAGGCGGAAAACTGGTACGCCGTGTCCCGCGTCACCTGCTGGATCGCGCCTCGCAGACGGGGGTCCACAACGGGGTCATTGCCGATGCCGACCCGCTTCCCGAGCTTTCGCTGCGGGAAGTGCTTGCGGCCAACAGGGATCCCTTTCTGGTCCTCGTGGACGAGGTGCAGTACGAGCACAACCTGGGGGCCATCCTGCGCTCCGCGCTCGGGGCCGGGGTGGATGCGGTGATTGTGCCGGTCCAACGCGGAAAGGGACTGTCCCCGGTGGTGCATCGGGTGAGTATGGGCGGGGCAGAGGCGGTGCCGCTGATTCGGGAGGGGATTTCTTCCTCTTTGGCTGAGATCCGTCGTCAGGGTATCCTGGTGGTTGGGGCGGATATGGATGGCGTGGCGCCGTGGGAGGTGGACCTTACCGGTCCGGTGGCGATGGTCTTCGGCGGCGAGGACAAGGGGCTGACCGATCCGGTTCGCAAGCGCTGTGACGTGATTCTCGGCGTTCCACTGCTCGGAAACCTGGAGTCACTCAATGTCAGTGTCACTGCAGCGCTGCTGATGTTCGAGCGGCAGCGGCAGCTCCGGCAGCGGGGGGCCTGATGCTCTGGTGGTTGTTGGCCTGTACGCCCGAGAAGGTCATCTGCCTCGGCGAGCGCAGCAGCCCCTTTGTTCCGGTGGAAGAGGAGGAGGTGCGGGCCGCGGAGGCGGATTTGATGTGGGAGCCTGCTGAGGGGTCGGCTGTCGTGGAGCAGCAGGACTGTCCTGAGCCGCCCTGCGTGGAGCTGCCGTCGGCAGGACAGATGTCTGCCTTCGTCAGTCTGAATCGCGACGTGGAGAATCGTCTTCAGGCCTGGACCTGGTCCGAAGGAACGTCGCGACTGGAGCTACGAAGGGAGAACAATGAGGGGGTGTTTGAAACCCTCCAGGTCTGGTCCATTGCGCCCGGGCCCAATGTGCTGGACGAGTCCTTCTCCGTCGATCGCCCCGGCGGGCGCTCGGCTCTGGTGGCCGTCACCGACGGAACTCTCCGGATTGACGCGCCCCTGATCACGTCGACCGCATGGGCAAAGGTGGAGGATTCAGGCACGGAACCTGTTCGTCTCACCTTCCTGATCCACGTGGCACGGGAAGAGGGCATGACGCGGGTGGAGTCGGCCTTTCAACGGCGCGCGACGGTGCTCCTGGGGATTGCGGAGATGTTGCAGTCAGCAGGACACCGACTGACGGTGCAGGCGGACGATACGCTGATCTACGGGGCCCTGCGTTGGAAACCGGTGTGGTTTGACCGGATGCGCGAATTGAACGTGGGTTGGTCGATACACTTACACGGGGGGGGCACGGACGAGTCCTTTACCGAGGCGCTGGATGCCAGCCTTGCCGCCTACAAAGAGGCGGGTATCACCCCCGTCGATCTCGCCGGTGGTCGCGATGGATCCCTTTGGTCCACCGCCCCGGACCGCGGTATCCTGACCCTCTCCGGCTACAAGGAAGCGGAGACACAGGCGCACCTGGACTACGTCAGCACCCTGCCGTGGCGGCCCCCCGAGGGCAGCTCCAGTCGAGCCGAATTTGCCGTCGACGACCCGGATGGCCCCTTGATCTACATTCCGGGTGCCCTGGGGCGGGAGGAAGATCCCGCTCGGATGGCAGCATCCTGGAACACCATCCTCTCCCAGGCCATGTCCCACGCGAAGGCGGACCGTGTCAACACCTGGTACTTCATCCTCCACCTCAACGACTTCGGCCCTCTTCCAACCGACGACATGGACGCCTGGCTGGCCTCCGGCGCATGGGAGGAGGAAAAAAAGGTCCTTGCTGCGTCCTTTCAGCAGGCACTTGAGCCCTACGCGGACCGTCTGGTGCCTTCGGTGCCCGAGGAGATGGCCCGGGACTACATTGCCTGGGAAGAGTCCTGCTCCTTCCGGTAGGCTTGTAAGGTAGACTACAGTTCTTCCTGCTGGTGGCTCATGAAGACCACGTCGCTGCGGGGGGTGGTGATGCACAGCAGGCGGAAGCCCGCGGCGATCTGGTGATCCTCCAGCACGTATTGGTCCTCGACGATATCAGCCTCGCCCGCCATTAATTTTCCGGTGCAGGTCAGGCATCCGCCATTTCTACAGGAGGAGGGCAGCTCAAAGCCGGCGCGCTCGGCCGCCTCGACGATGTACTCCCCTGGCTCGCAGGGAAAGCGGATATCCAGCTTCTCAGGCTCCGAATAGACATGCACCTGGTAGGCGCTTTCGGTGGTGCCAAAGGTGGGCCGCAAATGGGCTGCGCGTGTGGGCGCGTCGTTCCCACTACGGAGTTCGGAGG
>JBEIQS010000035.1:0-36445 GCA_040376425.1 Alphaproteobacteria bacterium
ATCCATAGCTCTGCCGGTGCCGACTGGGGCCGACACATCCCGCTGGGGAGAGCGATCCTCGACGATCAGGCAAGCCAAAAATGGGATATTGTTGAATACTTCTCTTCCACTCGAAAACCTGCCTTTGTTGGCCCCCTCCAAGACAGCCCGAAGGGCAGACCACCTGACAACAACGAAGCAAATCGCATCTGGCGCTTTCTCCACCTCCTTTTGCAGCAGCAGAGTCGCAGAGCAAATCCGCGCTATCAGGGTAGTACACTGGACCTTGAGTGGCTTGACCAACTCAACCGCTTTTGGCGGAAGTTCCGAGCCGATGGCACCAGCCTGGACCTGGATCTGGTGGACCCAGAGGATCGAGAAAAAACGGAATGGAACCTGTATCTTTTCCATCAACAGACACGGATTTGCTCCCTCGATGCGCTCAGTTCGGGGGAGATCCAGATTCTGAACATGGTGGTACCGTTCATCACCCGCACCGAGCCCTTTCAGGGGATCCTCCTGATCGATGAGCCAGAGCTGCACCTGCATCCAGAGTGGCAGGTGGGCCTGCTCCCCGCCTTGGCAACCCTCCTGCCCGACGCCCAGATCATAGCGGCCACACATTCGGCATTGATCCGGGAACATGCCTATTCCTTTGAGAACTATCTGCTGGTAGAGGAGGGCGACCCACGCGGCACCAACATGCGCGGTTTTGAGACGGCGCCATGACACCGCTTCAGGAAGAATACAGCCGGCATAGGCTTGTTCTGTGGGTGGAAGATGCCGAAACCCGGGCATATCTGGATGCCTTGTATCAGGATCGGGAGCTACGGATTCTGGTCGGAGGGGGACACGACCATGTAGCTGCCATGGTTGAGGATGCCTTCCGCAACGGCCACCGTCATGTGTTTGGGCTCGTGGACCGGGACTTTGGCGAGAGTAACCGAGCAGGCTGGAATCAGCCGGCAACCCGCCTGTTCCAGCTGACTCAACATGAGATCGAAAACTACCTGCTGGATTCTACCGTATTGGCGTCCTTGCCCACCTCGCTGTGCAACCGACGCTCAGAAGTGGACGTTGAGATGCGCCTACGGTCCGCTGCTGAATCCCAGACCTGGTACATGGCTACCTGCGCTTTATCCAGTATTTTTCGAAGCAGGTGGGTGCCGTGCCCGTTCACCCGAAGCCCGCGAACATTCGCGATCAACGTCAGTCGGTGGGTTGGATCCAGGCGCAGCTCGCAACGCTCAGCTGGCAGGAACGGGTCCGGTGCGGGGACCACTTCCTCCGGGATGTTCAGGAACCCCATCAAAGTCTGGAAATTCTGGAGTCGGACTTTCAGGCGATGATGGCCGACGGTCGTTGGCGGAGTGAGTTCGGCGGGAAGCAGATCATCCACGCCAACAACGTCGAGGGATGGCTGAGGAAGAACCTGGTGAGCTTTGAGGACTTCGTTGGCGCTATCGGCAGGACCCAGCGACTTTCCGGAAGGATACCCGAAGAACTTGTAACACTGCACCAAATCCTCCGGCAGCGGGTGGACCTCCCTACTCCTGACTCTGCCCCCTCAGCCACTCCGGCATAATCTTCAAGGTCTCGCGGGTGCGCGCCAAGGAGTCCGCGCGCGTCTCCTCGCTCGACTCGCGCCGGGGATCCGTCTGAATCACCGGGTCCAGCCACAGATCCGCCCGGTCCATCATGGATTCAAGCGGCAGGCTCTCGATGCGGTCAGCGACCTGTCGCAGCTTCTCATTGTAGCGTAGCTTACAGGATTCTACAGCGAGGCACCACTGAAAGAGGCGCCCCCGCCCGTCATAGGGCCCGTACCACCAGTCCACCCAGGTCTGGTCGGTGCCCCAGGGGATCATGGAGAAGCGCCCACTCACGGGGTCATGGTACAGGCGGTAGTTGTTCTGCGTGGTGTAGCCATCCCAGTGCAAGCTCCCCGCCTCTACCGCCATCACCATCAGAAATTCGTCGATATCGACCGACTGTTCTACCACCGTCAGCGCCGTTTCGCTGGGATCGTTGTCCAGCAGCACCATCAGATCGACAAGATCCGTGTGATCATCGGGATCTGGGCCTTCATCATACTCAAAGCTGTACTCCTCGCCGTTGTACAGGTCCACCCCGTAGGCCCCCTCGTACAGGGTCCCATCCTCGACATCGTACCAACGGTCCAGAAATGTATCATCTACGGTCTCAACTAACAAATATAGTCCGTAGTATTCACCATTCAAATATACCTGCGTCCAGCCGGTGCGCGGTGCGGGCACGCCGAGGTCCCGAAAGAGGGTGTAGCTCAGGTACTCATGCAGGTAGGTGGGGTCCTGCACCATGCTGTTCAGGGTCAGCGTTTCCAGGCCTGCTATCCGTTGATCCTCATATTCGTTGAGATCCACCTTGAAGCCGGCCTTCGCATCCAGGGTCCGCAGCGAGCCCCATCCGCCTTTAAGGTGGATGCCCACGTCCTCAAACCACACCGCTCCCACACCCACACTTCCGGCCACCTCCTGGTAGGGATCCACGGCAAGACTGGCGATGCCCGCCGAAGAGATCTTCAGGTCCACCCTGTTCAACCAACGGTCCTGGAACAATCGCTCGGCCGCATCACTGCCGGACACCGGCGCATTGCCATTGGCCCGACCCGGGCTGGGGAGGATGCTCTGCTGCCACCCGTCGGGGTACCAGGCCCAGGCCACATCCCCCGACACCGCCCCCAACGCCAGGTACTGCACACCCTCTGGCGTCAGCAGCCGCAGTCGATCGCCGCTCCCGTCCAGCTCCAGCGGGATCACCACATAGGCGCCGGGTGCAATCGTCTCACTACCTATCCAGCTATCGGCTTTACTTAGCAGAGATACACTTGACAGGTCAATCGGCTCGACGCCCGCATTGTACAGCTCCACCCAGTCCGGAGTGCTGCCGTCGCCAAGCTGGTACACGCTGTCGTTGTCCGACACCACCTCGCTCAGACGCAGGGGCGCCTCCCCCTCCTCCTCCCACACATACTGCTCCGGCATCGGCAGCGCGGACTCGTCCAGCCAGATGGAAGCCGGTGTACAGGCGAGAAGGAAAATCACAGCTCACACACAAATGGAAGACTGCTGCCCTCACATCCAAAGTCGTTCCAATAGCCCACATCGCCATAGTTGGTGGCCGCGCAATCCTCCCCGCCGTAGTCGTTGGGCTCACCACCCCACCAATTGGAGAACACCAGGGGCGTGGCGTCCGTCCACTCAAAGGTGCCTTCATCGTTCAGATCGTGCAGTCCCAGCCAGATAGAGTCGTACATAAATGAGGAAACCAGGAGGTTCTCGTCGGCATCCCCGATGGACACCAGGTGGACCCCCATCGCCTCACAGGCAGCGTTCGCCTGCGGCCAGGTGCGGTACTCGGAGCAGACCAGGTAGGTCTCGGAGGCCACACAGCCCCAACAGGCGGGATCGGCCTCGACAAAGCCATCGCAGTCATTGTCCAGATCGTCGCACTGCTCCGGCAGTCCGGGTGCCACCGTCGCATCGCTGTCCAGACAGTCACCCCCACAAAAGCTGTAGCCGTCGCCGTCCGCATCGCCATCCTCGGTGGTTCCGCCGTCGCAGTCGTTGTCGATACCATCGCAGACTTCCGCCTCCAGTGGGGAGATGGCAGCATTTGTGTCATCGCAGTCGCCTCTACAGGTCGTTACCCCGTCCCCGTCCTCATCAAAGCCCTCGTCCACCTGTTGATCGCAGTTATTGTCAGCTCCATCACAGACCTCCTCCAGCCCGGCGCCGTTCCGCGGATCGTAGTCGTCGCAGTCCCCCGCACAGGGGGCACTGCCGTCGCCGTCCGAATCCCAGCCTTCATCCACCAACAGGTCGCAGTCATTGTCCAAGCCGTCGCAGACTTCCGGTTGCCCGGGGCTGGTGAAGGGGGCGTCGTCGTCGCAGTCCTCACAGAGGCTGTAGCCGTCGCCATCGGCATCGGCGAGGTTGTCCACCTGCCCGTCGCAGTTGTTGTCCCGATCGTCGCAGCGCTCGGCGGCGTCGGGATGTACCGCTGCGTCGTCGTCGTTGCAGTCGGTGGGCCGTCCCAGCCAGCGGCAGCCCGCGTCGTTGATCAGGTAGCCATCTCCGTCCAGATCGAAGCCTTCGTCAATTTCTCCATCGCAGTCGTTGTCGGCCGCATCACAACGCTCTGGTGCGCCGGGAAAGGACAGCGGATCGGTGAGCTTGCAGTCCGCCGCGTCTGGACTGCCATCGGCATCGGTGTCGGGACTACAGGCCAGCCACAGGAGGAGAATCATGGGCCAATGATAGCATAACTCCCCCGGTAGTCGCCGCCGTCGGGAGCGGGATTCCGGGGCCTGTGTCATTCCCGTGACCACTTCCCGGGCATGGTCGCGATGTGGTACAACGGCCTCCCGTCGTTCTTTCCGGCGGAGAGGAGGAATTCGTGTCGGAATCCAGTCCCGCCGCGCAAAAAACCCGGCATCGCCTCGGTCTGCTTTTGATCGCCCTTTGGACAGTGGTCCTGGTGGGGGTCTACGCCTACATCGGGAGTACGGCGTATAACCTACAGAACGAGGCACGCGCGAAGTCGATTGCGGGCCACGTCGAGCGTATGGACCCCAACAGCCCAGAATCGGGCTTGACCGAGGCGGACAATCCGGCACCGGCGGGCGCAGTGCCGGTGAAAGCGGGCATCTATGTGGACCGCATTGTGGCCATGTCCCTCCCCGATGTGAGCTGGACCGTCGACTTCTACCTGTGGTTTTCGTGGAACGGCAGCCCGGACCTGAACCCCGGCGCCACCTTTCAGGTGGTGGACGGCTGGATCGACAGCAAAGAGCTGGCCGAGGAGTACCACGAGAACGATGTCCACTACCAGATGTTCCGTGTTGTAGCGACGATTACTAAATCCTTCACGGTGACGCGCTTTCCCGTGGACGACCACCTGTTGACCATCAACATCGAGAGCACGGCGTTGGAGCGCAACGCGATGGTGTTTGTGGCCGACAAAGACAGCTCGGGAACCAGTTCCCGCGTGAAGGTTCCCGGCTATGGCGTAGAGAAGACCGATGGCCCTCCGATCATCGAGAAGCCGCACGCCTATAAGACCACCCGCGGGGATCCCCGCCTGCCGGTCGGCACCAAGTCCATCCACTCCCAGTTGCGCTACGGCATCCACCTGATCCGCGAAGATTGGGGCTATTTCTGGAAAATGTTCCAGGCCCTGTACATCTCGGTGGCGATCGCGATGCTGGTCTTCTTCATCAAGCCCACAGATGTGGACCCCCGCTTCGGACTGGGCGTGGGTGCCCTCTTCGCCGCTGTGGCCAACTCCTACGTTTCCTCCTCTCTGATTCCGCAGAGTGGCGTGTCCACGCTCACCGACATGATCAACGGACTGGGGGCCTTCACCATCCTGCTGACCGTCTGCCAGAGCACCATCTCACTGTACATCTACAGTATTTTGGAGGAGGAGGACATGTCGCGAATCTTCGACCGTACCTCCTTTTTGGTATTTTCGATTGGCTACACCAGCATCAATGTAATGCTGCCCTGGGCGGCCGCCTTGCACTGATTCGTCAGTCGGAGGACACCAGCAGCACCCCATCCAGGGTGCTGTTGCCATTTTTGGCCTCCACCCGCAAGGTCAGCGGCCCGGCAGGTAGCGGGTCTGGCGCGCCGTCGCCATCCACATCGGGTCGCCAGAGGGTGGCCTCGATCTGCTCCACCCACGAGGCCGCCAGATCGCCGCCGGTAAACTGCTCGGCCGAGCGTGTGGTCTCGGCCCAGAGGCCTGTAGAGGTGGAGAGGCTGAGGGAAAGGTCGGCGCCTTCGGACACCGCAGCCGGATGGATCTCCAGGAACTTCCCCGATAGATCCGCAGGCAGCGTGGCCTCAAAGAGCAGCCCATCGCCCTGCCGCTCTACCGCTGCCTCGCCAGACCAGCCGGGGTCCCCGACGGTGGTCGTGAGCGGACAGTCGAGACATGCACGCTCGGCCTCTATCCAGATCGGGCTTTTCCCCTCTAAAAAATCGAGACCTGCCCGGTTCACCCATGCGCCTGGCACCCGACTGCGCCCGGTCTGCACGTGGTACAAGGGCCCCGGCGCGTGGCGCTGAAGGTCCCAGGAATACCAAGGCCCCCCACGCGCCTCCAGCGCCGCCACCAGCTTCTGGTTCATGCTCGCCGGAACCAGCCGATCGAGTGTATTGTACGCTACAAAAATCGGGAGATCCCAACCCTGCTCCACCAGAAGTGGTGCGCTCAACCGTGAGTAATTGGGTGACCACTCGGTGGGGAGGCCCTCTGTGTCCACAGGCGGGCCGCCCAGGATGTGGTCCAGAAAGGTCGACGCTTCGGCCTGGTGGTACCACTGGATGGGATCCACCGGTCCGCTATCGGAAACCACCGCAGCAAAACGTTCATCCAGGGCGGAGAAATGCAGGATTCCCATCCCGCCAATAGACGTTCCCCAGCCATAGAGCGCACCGAGGCGCAGGCGGTTGCCATCAAATCCCTGCTCCAGCGCATCGAGGATGCGCCCCAAAAAGACGGTGCCATAGTGGCGGGAATCCACCGGATCCTCCGCCCCACGCCCGGACCACAGGTCACACCAGCTATCTTCCGGCACCACCCAGATCCAGCCACGCCCGGCCAGCTCGGCGGCCACGGCCGGCCGATGCTCCAGGAGTCGCTCCACCTCCTCCGCCACACCGGATCTTCCGCAGTTTTTGTTCAGCTCCGGATCGTCCTCCACCCCCATGGCCGATCCGTGCAGCCAGAGGAGCACCGGTCGGTCAGCAGCAGCTTCCTGCGGACGAATCACATGAAAAACGGGAGCAAGTCCGTCGGGGTCTTCAAAACCATCCACCATCCGATAGCTGCGGGTCTCCATCCCCAACGTGGCGTAGGATTGCTTCTCGTTGCCCACCCGCTCCAGCCACTTCAAGCCGGTCTGGGGCTCCGACTTACAACCGATCACCAACCATAACAATAACGACTTCACTTTTTCTTCAATTGCGCTTTCAGGCCCACTGCAGCCAGGGCATAGCCACCGTCTCCGCCATCCACAAAGTGGATATGGCGATTCTCAGAAAGGGAAAAAAGCACACAGGTCATCACCGCCGTTTCGGACCAATGGTGCCCATAGTAGATGCGCCCCTCGTTGTACAAGCGCTCCAGGTAGGCCTCGATCTCGGGCCGGGCATGGAGGGGCTGCTCCACCACCATGCGCAACATGCCGTCAAACTTGCGGAAGTCCGAGCGGGCAACGGTGGAGGCGATGTAGAGCTGCGGGTCCAGCGCCGGTGTCTTCCGCCCGATCATAAACAGGATGTTCCCGATGACCGTATCCACCAGGTTTGAAGCGGTGGTCAGCAGTCTGCGTACAAAGGGCAGCCCCTTGTAGAGCGACAACTCCAGCCCCAACGCACTGGGGAGGAGCCGCTCCTTTTTCATTCCGGCCAGTTTGACCGGGTTGGCGGCCGGTTGCTCCCCACCGGCGATGCGCATCATTTGATCAAACACCTCGCGGTAGATGGTCGAGCTGTCGGGCTCCCGGCTCTTGACCAGCAGCGACAGAATCCGGCCCTGTTCCGGATGAAAAGGCTCCCACCGACAGGAGAGACCGTTGAGATCCACGTCGGGTGGGACGTCGGGGACCGGGATCAGGTAGCTGCTGCCTGGCGCCTTGACCAGATTTTCGGCGTGGGTCATCCCCTCGCCCCAAAACATCGCGATACAGTCGTCCCCCGCCAGACAGTAGCGCGCAACCCGCACCGGCTGCCCGGCCGCTTCCAGCTCCTCCACGCTCACCCGGCCCACTCTCAGCTTCAGGCCGTACTCCCGCTGGGCAAGAGCGACCACCCCCTGCAAGGCCTGCTCGGCCTTGGGCCAGAGCTCGGGGGGCAGCGCCAGGGTCGCTCCATCTCCGCCGAACACATAGGGCAAGGCAATGCCATCGGAGATGTTGGTCATCGCGATGATCGATGCCGCCCCCACCAGGTTGACCGCCCGATATTGCCCAGCCTGTATGGCAGCCGTAGAGCCCTGAATGTCGGTGATCACCAGCAGCCAGTCGCGGGGAACCGGCACAAAAATCGCCGGATCAAATAGATCCGCGAAGTTGTGAACCGCCGGCAAATCCGCGAAGAACGACCTGGACATCCATGCTCCATCCGCAGTGTACAGCGGCCGAACGGAAAATGCGAGCCGGAGCAGCCCCGGTGGAAACCCGCAACCGGGCAGCGTGTTAGGCGACCGCCATGTCTGTGGCCTGTTTTGGCGGAATCTACTCCAACCACCATGCGCTGCGCGCGCTCCTGGCGGATTGCGAGAAGCGCAAGATAGACGAAATTTATTTCTTAGGTGACGTTGGCGGCTTCGGCCCTTTTCCGGACCGGAGCGTGGAGCTGCTCCGGCGTAGTTCGGTCCGCGCAATGGCGGGCAATTACGACGTTGCCATCGGCAACAACCTGGAAGACTGTGGCTGCGGCTACACCGATCCCAGAGACAACCACTTCGCCCAGATTTCCTACAACTACACCCTGGCCAACACCTCCGCGGACAACCGCGTATGGCTGGCCTCCCTGCCGTCTGAGCTCCGGACGACCATTGGCGGCCGATCGGTCGCCCTGGTCCACGGTTCTCCCCGGAAACAGAACGAATTTCTATGGGAGAGCACCACATCTCACCCCTTCATTCGTCAACTCTGCGAGGAGTTTTCGGCAGATCTGGTCCTGTGCACCCACACGGGCATCCACTGGGAGCGCCGCCTGCCGGACGGGCGGGGACTGATCAACGTGGGCGCCATCGGGCGACCGGAAAATGATGGCAGCCACGCGGTTTGGTACACCATCCTCCATGAAGAAAAGGAGGGGCTGCGCACCGAATTTGTTCCCCTCTCCTACGACTGGCAGGCCCTGGCGTTGGAGATGGAAGATCAGAAGCTGCCTCCAGAATTTGTGGAGACCATCCGGACCGGCTGGTGGACCACCTGCCTGGAGATCCTGCCGCCAAAGGAGCGGCGACGCGGACGATTTTGAGGCGACCGGGCACAGAAGCAAGCGACGCCTTTGCCTCAAAAACGGATAGAGGGCGCGGATGATCACCACCCACTTGATCCACGACGACGGCCGGATTGAACTGGATGTACGCCAGACGGCGGCCATGGAGGCCCCTCGTAACAGTACGGTCTGGGTAGATGTCCAGTGGAAGCAGAGCTTGGACCAGGATCAAGACGGCAAACCGAATAATGGTCGAGACGATCAGGCTCTGGATCTTCTGCGTAGCCACTGGCACTTCCACCCACTGGCCATCGAAGACGCAGTAAATCGCCAACTACGCGCGAAGTATGAGCGCTATCCCACGCACGACTTCCTGGTTCTTTTGGCGCTGGATCAGAACACCACCGAGAGCCTGGACACCGTACCCATCTGCATGTTCATCCGCCAGAAGCTGCTGGTTACCGTACGACATGGTAAAATAAAAGCGGTGGATACGGTCCTTGAACAATTGAAAACGGACACCCGTGGAACAAACTCCATGGACCGACTGGTCCACCTGATGCTGGATGCGGTGGTGGACGAATTCATGCCGCTGCTGGATCGGCACGAGGACAGGCTGGATGAGCTTGAGCTACGTTCCAGCATAGATATTCGTCCTCAGGTGATGGAGGATCTTGTCGCCGTTCGTCGCGAGATGCTGCATGTACGCCGGATCCTGACCCCCTTCCAGGAGCTGGTGCGCCGCTACATCGACCGGGAGGGCACGGACGTGGCTTCCGAGTGCCACCTGTTGTTCCGCGACGTCACCGACCACATCCTGGTCCTGCAGGATCTGGTGGCCGTACGCCTGGAGATCTGCAACGGTGCCATCCAGGCGCATGCCAATGCCAGCACGGAGCGCCTGAACGTGGTGATGAAGTACCTGGCGGTGGTCAGCACCCTGGGCCTGCCGATGACAGTGATCTCCGGCGTTTTCGGCATGAACTTTGACGTGATCCCCATCGCCCACCACAACTTCGGCTTCTTCATCGCCGTGGGCCTGATGCTGATATCGGCCGGTCTGCTGATGGGGTGGTTCCGCTACAAGCGGTGGCTGTAGTCTGCATTACATTGTAATACAGACTACAGAACATGAGAAGTCCAGCTTACTTCTCCTTTTCTTCCTCTGCCTTCTCGCTGCTGAAGGCGTCCTTCACCCGGTCCCACCAGCCTTCGGCCCCCTCCTCAGGAAGGGGCTTCAGCACCGTGGCATCGTCCAACACCACGGCGTCGCGTCCCAGCGCCACGCTCTGATCCAGCGCCACCATCCGCTGTCCGTCCACCAGCAGGGCCTTCACCGAAAGAGGCTCACCGCCCAGCAAAAAATCTTCGACGGAGCCCAGGTTTACACCCCGACGTGTCAGAACCCGGCTCTTAAGATAGCGGCTGGCCCAGGCGCGATTGTCTTCGGGATTCCGCCGCTCCCCCGCCCACTCCACGTCTGCTTCCCGGTGGATCAGGAGCAGATCGCGGCCCAGGACATGGACGCCCTCGGCTGCCACCCCCCCGGTCTTTGCGAAGACACCCGGTCCCTTCACGCGAAAGCCGTAGACCCGCCCGCTCTCCAGATCAAACTGAAGATCCTCGATTTTTCCGAGGATGGCGCCCTCCGCCACGCTGACCACGCCCAGCCCTTTTGACTTCTTGTAGCGCTTCATCTCCACAGCTCCGGCCTACAGGCCACAAAATCCAACCGGTTTTTCTTGGCATAGTGCTGTGCGGACCACTCTGCAGGCGACCGGAGCAGCAACAGAAGCGAACGGAGGCGAAGTGCGATAGGCGCAGGGACGCTGGAAAGTCGCATGGATACCCCGCTGAAGTCTATCCTTCCTTGGGCCGAGTTGCCGCCCGATGAACAGAGAGCAAAAAAAAGGTACTTTGTACAAACGGCTTTGTCGAACCGGGGTCTGGTCTGCGAGGTGGCGCCGGTGGTGCCGTCGCCGCTGCAGCGGGGGTATCGGGCCCGGGTAAAGCTGCGCTCGGGTCCGGGGGGAGCCCTTGGCTTTCACCAGCCCCAAAGCCACGAATTTGTGGAAGTGCCGCTGGAGGAAGTGGCCATCGGCCCGGTGGTAGAGTTGGCCAAAGAGCTGAAGGCACGCGGATTTTTGAAGGAGGAGGCAGAGCTGCGCTCAGACGGCAACAAGGCCGTGCTGGTGCTGTCGCAGGTGCTTCCCAAGGCCTTCCGGGACCTGCCCGCGGTGGCTCTGAACAACAAACATGCGGTGGGAGACTGCTTTTTGTGGATCGACGGCCTGCGCGTGTCGCCGCTGTCCTTCTATCAGGTGAACCTGGAAGTCAACCGGTTGATCCGGGACGAGGTGGATCGGTGGCTGATCGACCTGGCACCGGCGCGGCTGTTGGACCTGTTTGCGGGCATGGGCAACCTGTCCGCCAAGGCGATTGCACGGGGAACGGCCTGTACCCTGCTGGAGAAGGAAGGCAGCGCCTGCGCCGATGCGCGCTTCAACTTTCGGGGCAAGCCGAACGTAGAGATCATCGAAGGAAATGCCGGAAAGTTCACCTCCGGGCAAACCTTCTTTGATGTGGCCCTGCTCGATCCTCCGCGGGCAGGAGCCCCGGGTCTGCTTCCCCGGCTGGCCCTGACCCGCCCACGGGCCATCCTCTATCTGTCCTGCGATCCGGTCAGCCTCTCCAAGGACCTGGGCGAAATCAAGGGCTATGAGGTGGCCGCCGTCACCCCCTACGACATGTTCCCCGGCACCGACCACGTCGAGACCTTGGTGGTGCTCCTGAGAAAATAGCGACCGTTGCACATCCGTTGTTGTGGATTCGACAAGCCCTGACGCTGAGCCGCGCCCCCGCGTGTTAAGAGTGGCACATGTCTGTTCCTGAAAAAGTGATCCTGGTCCACGGAATGGGGCGTACGGCCGCATCCATGCTGCTGATGGGCCGGCGTCTGAAAGATGCGGGCTTTCCCAACCTGCTCTTCAATTATTTCGTCAGCATGGAGAGCCTGGATGCCATCGCGGATCGCCTGGAGTGGACGGTGCGCCGAAAGATCCGGCGGCCTTTTGCGTTGGTGGGGCACTCCCTCGGTGGTGTGCTCGCGCGCATGAAGTCCGAGGCTTTGCTGGACGCCGGACTCCAGAAGTTGGTGATGTTGGGCCCGCCGAACACCTCGCCCATGCTGGCCCAGGCGCTGAAGGACAACCCGGTGTTCAAGCTGGTCGCCGGGGATGCAGGCCAGAAGTTGGCAACCCCTTCCTTCCACGCCAACCTTCCGATTCCCGAGGTTCCTACCCTTATCTTTGCCGGATCGTCGGGCCCCCGCTCGGTCTGGCTACCCCACAAGGGTGAGCCCAACGACGGCATCGTTTCCGTGGAAGAAACCCGGCTCGGTGGGGCCATCCATCGCACCGTGCCCGGCATTCACACCCTGCTGATGAACGACCGGGGTGTAACCGAGGAGATCATCCGCTTCCTACGCGAGCGCGACGCCGAGTCCGAGCAACGGTAGGCCGGGCAACAGGGGGGCCACTCTTGCGCGCACGCGGCCGCACAAGAGAATAAGAGGGCGCGGAGGTTTTCCATGATTCGCAAGCTCATCGGCCTGCCCGTTCACCTGCTCCGCAAAATCCTCGGGCGCGAAAAGAAGCCAGAGGCCAAGCCGGTTGCTGCCCCCCCCCGCCCCCGTCCTCCGTCGCCCGCCGACACCGAGCCGCGCGGAGGCCACGACCACGGCCACAGCCACGGCGGGGGCCACGACCACGGCCACAGCCACGGCGGCGAGCGGGAAGAGGAGGAGGAAGATCACGGCCATGATCACGGCCACAGCCACGGGGGCGCACGCGCCGAGGCTCCCAAGCCGGTGGCCCGCCCGGAGCCCGAAGCCAACCGCGGGCATGACCATAGCCATGGCCATGGGCACGACCACGATCATGGTGGCGAGCGCGCCTCTGGCCGCGTGAAGCAGGTCTGGGTCGAAGAGACCCCCAACCCCAATGCACGGAAGTTCGTATGCGGGGTGCAGGTGGTGGAGAAGGGCTCCGCCATCTTCAACAGTGCCGCCGAAGCGGCCAACAATCCGGCCGCTGCTGCCATCTTCGGCTTGGGCGGCGTGCGCAGCGTGTTCATGGTCAAGGACTTCGTCTCCGTGACCCGAGAGCCCTCTGCGGACTGGGATCGGCTGGCGCCGTTGGTGGTCGAGGCGTTGAAAAGAAGCCTGTAAGGAAGCGGGGAGGTGCAGGCATCACAAGGCCACGCTACATTCCTGCGATGGTATCCCTGCTGGCTTTTGTCGGTTTCACCTTCGCTGCCGATCCTGTGGAGCCCTCCACGGTTTTCGGCAAAGAGGCTACAGATTTCACCTTTGTGGTGGACAGTTCCCAAGGACTGCTCCCCACTGCGGAATCGCTGCGCGCTCCGATCGCAGGCCTGATCGCCGTTCTCCCCGAGCGGGATCGGGTGGCCCTGGTCGCGTTCCATACGCGTGCAACTGCCGTTTTGCCGCCGACGGAGATCGACGCAAAGAACCGTCAAAGCCTTATCGATCAAGTCAAGACCATCACCTTGCCCTCGGCGAAGGAGACGGACCTGGGCTCGGGGGCCGCAGAAGCCTTGGAGCTGATGAACCGGAAGGGCGCCGCCCCCATCCAGCACATCGTCGTGATCAGCGACTTCTGCCACAATCCGTCGGTGCAATCTCCCTATGACAGCGGCGGGCGCGGCTGCCGCAGCATCCGTGGCTCCGAGGGGCTCACCCGTCGATTCCGGGAGAACAGTGCGGGGAAGCGGGTGATTGTAGACTACCTGCAGGTGGTTCGCACCGGCTCCACCACTGCCCAAGCGCCCACCGAGCTGCAGCCCATCCTGGGCGCGGGTGGGCTGGACAAGGATGCCCTCGCCTTCTTGACCCGGGCCCGGGATGAGCTCCCCCGTTTTCGCTACCGACCGGTAGCAGAAGCCCTGCTGGCTGCCGCACGGGTGGCTGTGACGGTGGAAAGCCCCGGCAGCCCGACCCGAGCCGCCCGGCTGGCGCTGAAGCTGCCTGCGGGGACCACAGGCACACTGGAGGGCCTGCAGGCCAGCAGCGGAACGCTGAGCAGCACCACGCTCAGCCTGGCCCCCAACGGAGCGCTGGAGCTGAAGCTGAGCCCCCCCGCCAAGGTGCCCTTCGCCATCTTGCCGCGCGAAGAGGAGAGCAGCGCGCCGGTGACCCTGGAGGGTGAGCTGCGGCTGAGCCTGCCCAGGCGTGGACGGTGCTGGGTCTGGACCCGGTCCAGAAGGGCCTGAGTTGGACCGTGAATGTCCCGGGAAGCTACACCGTGGGCTCGTGGCAGCGCACCGGCCTGATGGCAGTGGTGGTGATTGCGGCAGGCTCTGCCATCTGGGCCTTGCGCCGCCTGCGGCGCCAGCCCCCGCGCCTGGGAGGCAGCTTCTCATGGCGACGCGGCGGAGACACCCGCCTGCCGCTGGAGATCGATGGGCAGCGTGAAATTCATGTGCATGTGCATCCCGACGGAACCCTGGGCACGGGTCCGAAGTCAGGCAGTGTTCTTACTATCAAAAAAGAAAGCCCCAAACGTGCCTATGTTGAGACTCACCAGGAAGGGATCGAGATCAACAGCCACCGTGTCGGCATTGGGAAGCACACTGTAATCCCGGGAGCCACCTCCTTCCAGTTCGGCGAATACCGGCTTACCTGGGAATGATTCTTTCGATTTCTGGTTGTCGCCTTCTTGCATTTTCCGCGAGGTACGGATACCATCTGAATGCGACGGTGGGATCGGCTACCGTCCATACTGGCAGGACGCCAGAACGTGATGCAAACCCGCACATCGACTGGGTGGCGCGCGGATGCGCTGGCGGTCGCTGTGCCTGACCGGAGGTTTAGAATGACCGGTGAAGAAGTCTTCAACCTGCTGAACAAAATGGCAGCCCGCGGCGATAGTCCCCGCAAGCGTGAGCGCCAACTACGTAAGATTGCTGAAAAGGTAGGTCTTTCCAGCGATGCGCTGCGGGCCAAGGCTCGCCGCTTCGCCAAGAAAGTTGGCAATGGCTACCCGCTGATGCGGAAGCCTGCCACCCACAACCGGGAGAAAGAGCGCGAAGATCGTCGCACCACCCGGTCTGCATGGAAAGAAGAGCGTATTGCCCAGGGCAAAGAAGCACTGGCCAAGGGCGCCGATTGGGCCGCCATGGCCGTGCTCTTCAACATCAAGACCCCGGAAGGGGCTGCCCAGTGGTGGCGCCGCAATGTCGAGGGTATCCAGACCCCTCGCCGCACCGGCAAGACCAAGGCTCGCCGCCGCGCGCGCTCTGCCAAGGTACCGGCGAACGCCGGCTCCTGACCGCTCTGTCAAGGGGGCCGGATTTCCGGCCCCTCTGCTTTTTTGGCCTCCCCCTTTTCGGAGGGTGAGTTAGGCGGCGGCGATGTTGAACCTCCTCGTTCTCGCCTGCTCTCTGCCACCCACCGTCCCTCCCCCGGCCCCTCCCCCCGCCTTTGCGGCCCGGGCCTCCATCACAGCGGGCAGCCTATACATCTTCAATGACTCGGACACTGCCTGGGCCAACGTGGTGGCCGCACCCGGCGATGCCCTGGCCTGCACGATTGGCACGGTTCCCGCAAAGGGCTCCGGTCAGGTCCTGCTCAAAGACTGCGCGGGCACCCCGCCCGCCGCGCCGGTCACCGAAGTCCGGGTTTCCACCGCTCAGGGTGAAGCCATCGCCACCATCCCCGCCACCGATCTGGCTGGACTCCTCGCTGCCCCTGCGGCCGAACCGGTAGCGACCCCCCGCCCCAAGTCAGGTACCGCAGCCGCCGGCGGCACCACCCAACCGGCCGCCGAGCCTGCAGCCACCACCGAGGCGATGCGCAGCTCGGCCTCGATGAGTGGTGGTTTCGGCCCCGCACGCCGCATCACCTTCAACAACGAAAACAGCTACGGTTGGACCGGCTGTAGCCTGATTCTCAACGACGCCTACAGCTACAACCTGGGCACCCTGCCCGCCCGGGGCGGAGAGGGCGTGATGCTGGTGCGCTTCAAGGACAAGGGCGGTAACATCCTTACCTCCAACGCCCAGATCAACAAGGCGACCGCTCGCTGCGATCAGGGCAGCACCAGCAGCACCCCGCGCTAGGCGGCGCGGATCGTCGGGATGCCCCTCTATTTTTCCGTGGGCAGACCCGCTTCCCGCCACGCATAGGTGCCACCATCGATGTTGACCGCCTGGTAGCCCGCCGCGCTCAGCAACTCCGAGGCGCGCGCGGAGCGCCCCCCGGACTCACAGATCACATAGATCGGGCCATCTTTATGGCTCGACAGCTCGGCCATACGGGAAGGGAGCTGGTCCAGCGGGATGGTCAGCGCTTGGGGCACGTGCCCCTCCGCATACTCCTTGGGGGTGCGCACATCCACGAGTAATGGCACCTTCCCTGCATAGTATTCTGCCTTGAAGGTTGACATGTCAATATTACGCCAAGCCGCTTTGGGCGCGGGCGCCGCAGCCTTGGGCACCTCGGGGGTGGCCGGCGTGGTGGTAGGAGCAGTCTGGCAAGCGAGGAGGAACAGCAGCACGGTCACCCCATCAACGGAAGGAGGAGAGAGGCGATGGTGGAGGGCAACTGCGAGGCGCGCTCCTTCCCATCGGGGAGGCGGGAGAAGGCCGCCGCAAGGGCCACCAGGGCGCCACGGTTGGGCTCGAATTCGTAGATCCGCTGGCAATACTGGGTGGGGCGCGGGGAGTCGGCGATGTAGGGGCAGAGCCTTCCGAAGCCGGGCTCGTGCCGGCGCGCCTCCAGCTCGGCCTTGATGTAGGTGGAGAAATTGCGACCGGGATGCCGCAGCATCAGCTCGGTGAGCAGCCGAACCTCGGTGGGATCCAGCGCCCAGACCCTCGACTTTTCCACCTCCGGCTCTGGGGAGGATCCCTGCAGAAACATGGTCTCCACCGGCGCCCCCACCCGCGCAACGGCCACCCCGGCAAACTCCTCGCGCGCCACCGCTCCCGCAAAAAGAAAGAGCTGAAGCTGGGTTCCGCGCGGCCCCTTCACGATCACCTCCCCCGCCGGGCCCACCAACACCGAGGAGCCCGCTGGTAGCTCCCGGGGCGGCCCACCGCCCAAGGTCCCGGCTAGTACCGGAGCAGAAATCCGCGGCAGGGCATGGATCTTCAGTCCACCCTCCTCCCGTGTCACCACAAAATGGGCACGGGAAAGAAAATCCAGGTGTGCGAGGTTCAAGCAGGCGGGCCGCACCGCGCCCAGCACCGCCCGCACGGCTTGCAGCCGGGCATCCACTTTCGGATCCCCGGCCCCGGCTTCCAGCTCCCGCAGGCTGCCCAGCCGCCCCACCAGCAGCGCACCTTCCGGGTACTCCCACTCCATGCCCGCCACGCGCCCGTCGTCCAGGCGCACGGGGTTCTGGAGGGCCAACAGCGGCTCCCGCCCCCCGGTACTGAGCAGCGTGGGCAGCGCCTGCCGAAGCCCGGACAGATCCACCGTGGCCTCCAGGTTGCCCCGGATGGCCGCCATGGCCATGTCCAGCTCGGGGAAGTTGCCCCACCAGGGCCGGCGCTCCAGGGCCAGCAGCACGTCCGCACGGATGGGGCGACCGTCCAGCAAGCCCAGGATGGCGTTGCGCACGCAGCGAGCCCCCCGATCCTGAAGGGGCGGAATCTTCAGGGTCACCGCCGTCAGGCGCTGCACGAGCTCCTTTTCCAGGCCCCAGGCAGTGGGCCCCTCGGACGAGGTGGTGAGCAGCGGGGCCGGCCGACGATTCACCGGATCCAACGCACCCAGATCGCTCACCCGCACCCGTCGACCCTCGGTGGTCACCGCTGCAAGCTCGATCACATTTGCCAGCTCGCGGATGTTGCCCGGCCAAGACCAGGAGCTGAGCGCCTCTCGGGCATCCTCCTCCAGCCAGGTAGAAGGCACACTCTCCCGACGGCGGGCCTGCCGGTAAAAATGCTCCGCCAGCAGGAGGATGTCGCCCCGACGCTGCCGCAGGGGCGGCAGGCGCAGCTCCACACCCCGGATGCGTTGGAAGAGGTCCTCGCGGAACTCTCCGCGTGCAATCATGCCTTCCAGATCCGCATTGGTGGCCGCCACCACCCGTACATCCACCCGAACCAGCTTGTCGCTGCCCAGCGGCTGCACCATCTTCTCTTGGAGCACCCGCAGCAATTTGGCCTGCAGCTTGGGCGACAGGTTGCCCAGCTCGTCCAGGAAGAGGGTGCCACCGTCGGCCTCTCGGAAAGCGCCGATCCGCACGCTGTCCACGCCGGTGTAGGCCCCCTTGACATGCCCAAATAGCTGATCTTCCACCAGATTTTCGTTGGCCGCGTTCAGGTCAAGGGCCACATAGGCACCGCTGCGTCCCGACGCATCGTGCAGAGCGCGCGCCAGGGACTCTTTCCCACAGCCACTCTCCCCCAGGATCAACACCGGAATACTGGCCGGAGCCACCCGTGCCGCGTCGGCCAACACCCGGCTCAACGCCGGACTCTCGCCGATGATCGCTTCAAAGGCCTTGCTGCGCGGGCGCTCCACCCGCGGCCCCTCCGGCTCGTAGATGGGTGGCCGGGGCTCCATGGCCTTCAGCCGCTCCCGCAGGTAGTGGATCTGGTCCTTTTCCAGCTCTCCGACCTCCTGGTACAGCTCCCACTGCCCGGCGATCGGTCGCCGCTGTCCGCCGCGTCGAATCTGGGAAAGAGGCCGATTGTCCAGGGTGGCGTGGGCCCAGAATGCCAGGGACTGGCGCCCCGAGCCCACCGGGCCGCTCAGATGGACGGGAGAGTTGGAGCGACAGTGAGAGAGCAGGCTGCGCCGCAGGCTGGCCAGCGAGGGGTCGGTGGCGACCAGGTGGAAGCGATCCAACCAGCCAAGGTGCCCGCTGATGTTTTCGGGAATCCGGATCGGGCCATCCTCTGTGCCCGCAACCCACAGGCGGATCCCCCACCGTGCCGCTTCCTCGGTCAGGCCGACCGGGATCACCCCCTCCTCCAAAAACAGCCAGCCCCCCTCCCCCATTGCCAGCAGCTCAGGCCATACCACCCCCGCCGCCCGGCGCAGGTCCACATGAACGAGCGGCCGCCAGCCCCGACCTGAGGCCTCCTCTTCTGCCAACCAGCTTCGATACAGCCAGCGCACCAACACCAATGGCCGCAGGCCCACCAGCGGCGGAATGGTCACCCGGGGTCCGCGATGGTCCCCCAGGGAAAGCAGCCATTGCCCAAGCGGGCTTTCACGATCGACCCGGGGGTCAGACGGCAGGTTCCACATTCTGAGAATGTAACCCACTCGACCTTTGCTGCCGTTTCCCCGGCGCCGCTAGTGGTGGCCGGTCTGTGCCCCGTGCGCTTTCCGGTTGCCGCTGTAGCCATCCGCAAACTCGCCGTTCACGTGCACAACCGCCTCGTTCAACGAGCGGAATGCATAGTCTTCGGTGATCTTGGGAAGCCCGTCCGCCAGTTCCTGCCTGTTCACCACCATTCCGGCAGGAACATAGCGGCCTGCCTCAATCTTGACGCCGATCACCTTGGCACCGGGCTCGATCACGCAGCCCGCACCCACCTCGGCCTTGAATACCAGGGCCTGCATCCCTACGAAGGTGCCATCCCCCACCCGCGCGGGGCCATGTACCTGGGACTGGTGGGCCATCGACACCCGCTTCCCGACGTAGACCGAATACTTTTTCCCATCTACGGTCACGAGGTTCTTTTCGATGGGCACCCCATCTTCCTCGGTTTCCAGGCCGTGGAGCACAACCGCGTCCTGCACGTTGGACTCATCCCCGATGTAGATCGGCTGCCCCTCATCGCCGCGAACCGAGGCGGCGGGCGCGACATAGACCCGCTCGCCCAGGATCACGTTGCCGGTGAGCGTGGACATCGGGTGGACAAAAGAGGTCTTTGGAAATCGAGGTGTATCCACCGTTTCATTGAACGAGGTTGGGGTATTGGGTCCGGTCCAACCTCCCAGAATCACCCCGAGGAGCACAAGGTTCAAGGCAGTACTCAGACTGAGCAGGGAATCGCGGCGCATGTTGCCCTCCAGAGCGCCCTTGTACTACCGCCTACATACACCTGCACAAAAGAACTGAATCATATCAGTTGCATGCCTATTATTCTGCGAGCGTTTTCCGCGTCAATTCTGGGACGAGCGCGCGCAGCGGAGCCGACCCTTGTCCACTTCACATTGGTAGTACTGAAAGGGCGTAACCGGGACGGCCCCCTCCACGGGAACGCCGCTCACCGACAGCGAGCAGCCTTCCACACTGGGAATATTGCTGACCACCGCATGCCCGCCCACCACCGCTGCGCCCCCCCGATAGCGGCCCTTGCCGTTCACCCCATCTACGGGGCAGTCCACCTGCACGCCGTCCGGCTGGGTAGATCCCCCAAAAACAAAGCTTGTCGGCCGCGTATCTGGAAACAACACGGGTGGCCGCGGAGGCTCAGTCTGCTGGGGGCGCGGGTCCGTGGTGGAGACGTGCCAGGACCAGCCCGCGACCATACCGATCAACAGCAGTCCCACCCCGACCAGAATCTGGAGCCGCGGGGAGAAGGCCGCCACCGGAGGGGGAGGCGTCGGCTCCACAGGCGGGGGCGCCGGAGGTTTCGGGAGGGCCCTCAGCCCATGTGCTGCGGGGGAGCTGCGTGGTGCAGGCTCCGGAGACGACATGCCACCCGTCACCGGATCGAGGGTGGTGGTCTTTGTGCGACCCTGCGGGCCATAGCTGATCAGGTCCTCGAAGGTCTCGTCTTCGGGGAGATCCATGTCCGCGACCTGAAGATCGATCTGCGGGAACCGAAACACCATCTTGGTATTTTCGGGAATGGCGCCCACGTCGTCTTCGATCAGGTTGCAGCTTGCGTAGCGGGCGTCCCGATCGGGGTGCATGGCCCCTTCGATGGCCCGGAGCACACCCTTGGGCAGGTCCGGACGGAGCTGCTGCACGGGGATCGGAGGATCGGCCGGAACGGTGCCGGTGGCCAGCCAATACAAGAGCGCCCCCAGCGCGTAGACATCCCCACGGATGTCCGCCTCAAAGCTGCCCCGCCGCTCGGGCGCCAGCCAGGGAGCATCTTCCGCCCGCGGAGGTAGCCAAGGACCCATTGCAAAGTCAAGAACATGGAGAAATTTTTCGCTTTCATCGATATAGATACGCGATGGTTTCAGTCCACCGTGCACCACACCATGACGATGGGCGGTCTTGACCGCCGACAACACCGCCCGAAAGTACTGCTCCACATCGGTCAGGGGCGCGTTGGCACGCCAGAAGCGATCCACGGGTCGCCCCGTGACCCACTGCCGCACCAGCCCAGACACCCCATCCACCTGCACCCGGCCCACAATGCGGGCGATGTAGGGATTGTCCAGCGAGCTGATCCGCCGCACATCGCGCCAGGCGATCTGGTCGACCTCCCGCTCGGGAAGAAAGCGTACACCCCAAAGCCCACCCTGCGGATCCGTCGCCTTCCAGAAGTCAGATGTGGGACCCAGGAGCAACTGCGCATCCAGACGGACCTGCTGCGGCGCACCCTCGCGGAAGGCCTCCACCGGAAGGTGGCGCCCCTGGAGAGACCGGCTGTTGGCAGAGTGTATGCGTGACACCGGCCGAATCTACCCCGCCATGCTCCGAAATGCACGCAAAGCGCAAGTTGCCCAAAATTCTCACTGCCGCCGCAACGATCCGCTGCTGGCAAGCTGCAAGCTGAATGCAGACATTCCGCCCTCCAAGGTCAGGTTCTCAAAGTCGGACCAACGCAGCGTGGCATCGGCACGGGTGTCCCAGCCGCTATCGGAGCGCAATTCCGCCGTTCCCGACCAGGAAGCACCCACGACGCTGCCGCTGCCCACCAGCTCCAGACCCGGTCCCAGCAGGAGCTGGGCCCAGCTATCCGTCGGGTCCGGCTCGCAGCGCCAGCTCCAGGTCAAGTTGCCAAGCTGCCGCTGGGCAACCGCCGGGCAGCTCAGGGAAAATCGGTGCGCCTGCCCCTCGTAGACTGCGGTGGCCTGCACCGCCACAGTACCGGTGTAGGCGCCATCGGCATCCACCTGCCCGTCGCAGTTCTGGTCGACATCGTCCCAGCCCTCCTGCGCGCCGGGGTGCCGATCCGCATCCCGGTCGTCGCAGTCCACGTCTGCAGCGGCGCCATCGCCGTCCCGGTCCACCGGGGTGCTGTCCGAGTGGCCGCCACTTTCCTGGCGGGAATCGGCCATACTCTCCTTGGCGGAGTCTTTCTCCTCCATGGGCACGGGGGCAGGATTACAGGCGATCAGAATTAGCGCGAGCATCTGGGCATCTAGCCCGATATCCTAGGCCGAGCACCCGGAGATCAAATGCGCCCGTTGTCCCTGCTGCTGCTCCTCCCCCTGGCCACCCTCGTTGGCGCCTGCCGGCAGTCTGGAACCAAGATTCCGGAGGAGACGGGGATCAAAGGCGAGAGTATCCCGCTGGACGGGGACTACGATCAGGACGGCTACATCGCCGGAGACGAGCCGGGCGACGATTGCGACGACACCAATGCGTCTGTGAACCCGGGCGAGACCGAGGTCCCCTATGACGGGCTGGACAACGACTGCGACGACAGCACGCTGGACGACGATCTGGACCAGGACGGCTTTGGCGTCGCACAGGACTGCGACGATGCCAACCCGGAGATCAACCCCACCATGGTGGAGATCTGCGATGGCATCGATCAGGACTGCGATGGCGAGGTGGACGACGGGGCCGGACAGCTCTGGTACCTGGACACCGATGGCGATGGCTACGGCGATAGCGACGCGGCCGTGCTCTCCTGCGAGACGCCGCCCGGCTACGTGGCCGCAGAGGGCGATTGCCGGGACGACGATCCCGCCTACAATCCGGGAGCGGACGAGTCCAACTGTGATGATCCCAACGACTACAACTGCGATGGATCCGTCGGCTATGCAGATGCAGATGGCGACGGCTTCTCTGCCTGCACCGAGTGCGACGACACCAACGCGGCCGTGAACCCAGCGGCCACCGAGCTGTGCGATGGGGTGGACAATGACTGCGATGGAAGCATCGATGTGGGCGCGGTGGATGCAACCACCTGGTACACCGATGCCGACGCAGACGGCTATGGCGACGATGCGTTGACGCAGCTTGCCTGCGAGGCCCCCGCCGGCATGGTGGCCATCGGAGGCGACTGTAAGGACGACGATGCGCTGTATTACCCGAATGCGACGGAAGACTGTGCCGATCCCAACGACTACAACTGCGATGGCGCCGTGGGCTTCGCGGATGGGGACGGGGATGGCTACGCCGCCTGCGAGGAATGTGACGACGCGGACGCGGCCGTAAACCCCGCCGCCGTGGAGATCTGCAATGGCATAGACGACAACTGCGATGGCCAGGCCGACGACAGCAGTGCTGCCGATGCGACGATCTGGTACTACGATGGCGACCGCGACGGCTACGGCGACCCCACCGATACCGAAGTCGCCTGCTCCCCCTCCCGCCGCTACGTGGCCGATGGCGGCGACTGCGACGACGGCGACGACGACATCAACCCGGGCGCGACCGAAGTCTGCGACGGCGACGACAACGACTGCAACGGCTCCATCGACGAAGCTGGTGGAGGAAGCACCTTCTATGCCGACACCGACGGCGATGGCTACGGCGACCCCGCCAACAGCACCTCTGCCTGCTCCGCACCCACCGGCTATACCTCCGACAGCAGCGACTGCAACGACCAGGATGCCGCGTACAACCCGGCCATGCTGGAAACCGACTGCACCGATCCCAACGACTACAACTGCGATGGCTCCACCGGCTTCGCCGATGCCGACGCCGACGGATTCCCGGCCTGTGAAGACTGTGATGACAACGCCGCCGTCGTCAACCCCAACGCGGTCGAGGTCTGCAACGGGCTGGACGACAACTGCGACGGGCTGACCGACGATGCCTCGGCCATCGATCCCACGGACTGGTACCAGGACGGGGATGGCGATGGCTACGGCAATGCCGCCCTGGTCGCATCCGGCTGCACGGCCCCCACGGGTTTTGTAGCGGACGCTACCGACTGTGACGATGCGGACGCCGCCTACAACCCCGGCGCCACCGAGGTCTGCTCCGATCCAAACGACTACAATTGCGACGGAGCCGTCGGCTACGCAGATGCAGATGCCGATGGCTATGCGGCCTGCGAAGAATGTGATGACAACAATGCTGCGGTGAACCCGGGCGAGATTGAGACCTGCAACGGGCTGGACGACAACTGCGACGGACTGACCGACGACAGCAGCGCCACCGGCCAGAGCACCTGGTACGAGGATGCCGATCGCGACGGCTACGGCGACAGCAGCGCCACCGCCACGGCCTGCGATGCCCCCCGCAACTATGTGGCCACCACCGGAGACTGCGACGATCGCGACGACGACGTGAACCCCGCCGCCGCCGAGATCTGTGACAACCAGGACAACGACTGCGACGGCCAGACCGACGAAAGTGGCGGGACCTCCACCTACTACGCCGACAGCGACGGGGATGGCTATGGCGACGCCGCCTCCTCCACCGTGGCATGCTCCGCCCCCGCCAACTATGTAAGCGACAATACCGACTGCAACGATCAGGACAGCAGCATCAGCCCCGCAGGTCGCGACATCTGCGGCGATTCAACGGACTATAACTGCGACGGTGCCACCGGAAATGCCGACGGGGACGGCGACGGCTATGTCGCCTGCCAGGAGTGCAACGACAACGATGCGGCGGTCAACCCCGGGGCGGTCGAGGTCTGCAACCGGGTGGACGACAATTGCGACGGCTCCACCGACCCGGACAGCGCGGTCGACGCACTCACCTGGTACCGGGACGCGGACCGCGACGGCTATGGCAACGCCGCCGGCTCCGATGTCGACTGCTACCAGCCCTCCGGCTATGTAAGCGACAATACCGACTGCAACGACAGCGACCGGCGCGTGAGTCCGGCGGCGGTGGAGATCTGCGACAACGGGGTCGACAACGACTGTGATGGCTCTGCCGACGCGGCGGACGCAGTGGGCGCCACCTCGTGGTACGCGGATAGTGATGGCGACAGCTACGGAGATGCCTCCGTGGGTCAAACGGCGTGCAGCGCTCCCGGGGGCTATGTCGCGGACGGGACCGACTGCAACGACAACAGTATTGCCATCAACCCGGCGGCCACCGAGGCCTGCAACGGGGTGGATGACAATTGCGACGGCAGCACCGACGGCGCCGACTCCAGCGATGCGGTGGTCTACTACACCGACGCAGACGGCGACAGCTATGGCGACGATCTCTCCGGTGTGCGGCGGTGTACACAACCCGCGGGCACCGTCACCATCAACGGCGACTGCGACGACAGCGACGGGGCGGTCAACCCGCCGGCCACCGATAGCTGCGACTACGTGGACAACGACTGCAGCGGCACGGTGGACGACAGCTATCGCTCCGGCACCCGCTACGTCCTGTCCACGGACTGCGGCTCCTGCGGAAATGACTGTTCCACCTACAGCTTCTCGAATGCCACCCCGGTATGCAACACCACGCCCACTACGCCCTTCTGCGACTACACCTGCGGCAGCGGCTACTACGACGTGGATGGCAACGCCCTCAACGGCTGCGAGTGTGTCTACCTGTCCTCTACGGACAGCCCCTTCGATGGCATTGACGCGGACTGTGACGGGAGCGATGGGGCTTCTGGCCAGACCGTGTATGTCAGCGTCAGTACGGGTACGGCCTCCGGCAACGGCACCCAGAGCCGCCCGTTGGACAGCATCCAGGCAGGCATTGACCTGGCCGATGCGACTGGGTTGACCTATGTGATCGTGGCCGAGGGCACCTACAACGAGAGCATCTGGCTCTCGGACGGCATCACCGTCTACGGTGGCTACAACACCGGCTTCACCGTGCGCGATTCGGTATCCTACCCTACAATCATTGAAGGAGACCCGGCGACGGCGGCCAACCCCGCGGCGGTGTCCGCGCGCTCCATCAGCAACCTGACCATCTTCGATGGCTTCCTGGTGCGCGGAAACGCGGGAACAAGCGCCGGATCATCCGCCGTCGGGATGTGGTTGGAAGACTGCAGCGATGCGCTGGTCATCCGCGACAGTATCGTCTCGGCCAACAATGCCCGGGATGGGGCGGATGGCACCACCGGCAGCATCGGTACCGACGGAAGCAGTGGGAGTAACGGAACAAACGGGACCACCACCAACTGCCGGAGCGCACTGGCGACCGGGGGCGCCGGCGGAAGCAATAGCTGCGGAGGAACCGCGGTTTCCGGTGGCGACGGTGGGGACGCACGCTGCCCAAGCAGCGGAACCTACCAGTACAGCGGTGATGCAGGCTACCCCCTGGGGAGTGGTGGTTCCGGTGGCAGTGCCGGTTGCGACGCAAACATCCCCTCCACGGCCTGCAGCACCTGCTACATCAGCGGCTGCTGGGATGAAGGCTTGGATGGCACCGACGGATCGGACGGGAGCAATGGCTCTGGCGGGAGCGGCGCGACGGACACGGACGGCTCCATCAGTGGCGGGCTGTGGGTGGCCGCTGCCGGCAGTGTGGGCTCGGCCGGCAATCCCGGAAGTGGCGGTGGCGGCGGCGGTGCGGGCTCGGGCGCGCAGGTGGCGTCGGCCTGTGGCGGGCTGTCCCATGTGGGCGGCACCGGCGGTGGCGGCGGCGCGGCAGGCTGCGGCGGGACCGGCGGACTTGCGGGCTCGGGCGGCGGCGGCTCGGTGGCCCTGCTGGTCTACTACACCGTGCCGACCACCGTGTTCCCCGTGATCGAGGACAGCAGCTTTGCCTCGGGGAACGGCGGCTTTGGTGGGGATGGTGGGGATGGCGCCCCCGGTGGAGAAGGCGGCACCGGCGGCATCGGCGGCTCGGCAGGCCGCGGCTCCTCCTGGTGCGGTCAGCCCGGTGGAAACGGCGGAATTGGCGGGAACGGCGGAGCGGGTGGAGGAGGAGGCGGCGGCGCGGGCGGCGTCTCCTACGCCGCGGTGGTCTTTGGTGCGACCCCCACGTCCACCTGGCTATCGGCCACCAACAGCATGAGCGCCGGCTCGGCGGGTTCGGGCGGCCGTGGGGGCCTGGCAGGGGCGTCCAACGGCAACGATGGGGTGGACGGCATCGACGGAGCGGACGGAACGCAGAACTGGTAGGTTTTGGCACAGCCGCTGTGCTACACTCCCGCCATGCTCCTCAGCCTCCTCCTCTCCTGCACTCCCGACGATCCCACCAAGAGCCCCGCTGACAAGCCAGACTCCGCAGTGGACAGTAGCTGTCCCGATGGCAGCTCTTGGGATGGCAGCAGTTGTGTCGCGGATGACCCCTGCGCCACCGACAACGGCGGCTGCGGCGATTCCGCCCTTTGGAGCTGCTCGTCCGAGGCCGGTGCACCCCAGTGCGCTTTCGATTGTAGCGTGGACTACAAAACCTTGAGCAGCGGCGTTGGAAGTATCGAACTTGGGGGTTCCTACCCCTCCCAGCTCATCGTGCATGGCGAGAGCGCCTGTCCGCTGTTGGTGGATGCGCCCGGCCGGAGTTTTGCGGCTTTTGCCCGCTATGGCGACGGCAAAGTGCTGCATGTGGGCCACGAGGGGCTTCTCGGCGTGGGCAAGGGCGACTCGGAGCGGCTGGTCCTCAACGCCCTGGCGTGGGGCTCCGCCAAGGAGCAGCCCCGCGTGGGCGTGGAAAGTGGTCTTTCCAACACGCTGATCGAAAGCAACGGCTACAGCGTGCGCACCGCCGGAGTGGCCGACCTGCCCGAGCTGGATATCTGGATCACCACCTCCTACGCCGAACATTCGGCCGAGGACTATGCCGCGATCCGCGCCTGGGTGGCTGCGGGCGGCACCCTTCTTCAGGGTGGCCACGCCTGGTACTGGGCCTACGACCACGACCAGGTGGCCGATACCTACATGGGCAACCAGGTGCTCAACGACATGGGCATCACGATTACGGAGTCATACAATATCGAGCAGACGCCGGTCACGATGAGTGGACCGCCCTCCGAGCTGCTGCACGCGGGCCGGGCTCTGGACCACATCCAGGCCTACCTGGAGGGCGCCGAGGATCTGAGCCGCGCAGACAAGCTGCTCGCAGTACAGACCGTACAGGACGCGGTGGTCTACCTCTCCCTCAACTTCTCCTGGTTCGACCGGGTACGCGCGCTACTGGCGGACATCGAGCCGGTGATTCCGACCGAGGCCGCTCCCCTGGTGCCCTCGCGCCTGCCCATCGAGGCGCTGGTGGTGAGCATCCAGGCCAAGCTGGCGGCAGAGCTGCCTGCCGTGGAAGTGGAGGAGGTGCCCTCGGACTTCCCGGGCGAAGTGGACCCTGCCGCGCCCCGGGTGGACACGAGCGTGCGCATCCTGGCGGACTACGAAGGGCGCGACGGCAATTACAGCTACAGCAACGCCGGAGAGCCGGTGTGGCGCGGCACCGGGCTGTATGTGCCCCCCGGCGAGGTGGTGCTGGTCCAGCTCCCCGTAGAGTGGGTCGGCCAGGGACTAACCGCGCTCATTGGTGCCCACACCGACACGCTCTGGCACCTGGACTCCTGGGAGCGCCACCCCCAGCTCACCCGCAGCTATGCCTTGGACAGCGCACAGGTGGAGATCGCGTCGGGCTTCGGCGGACCGCTCTATATCCGGATTCCGGCGGGAACACAGCTTGGAGAGGGAGAAGTCCAGGTTACGGGCGCTGTGGAGATGGCGCGCTACGTCCATGGGAGCTCGGACCCGACGCGGTGGGAGGAGGAGGTGGCCGCTTCGGGCGCGCCGCTGGTGGAGCTGGAGAGTGACCGCTTTGTCCTGACCATTCCCAAGGCGGAGCTGGCTTCGGATGCGCCGGATCTGCTGATGGACTTCTGGGACGAGGTGCTGGATGCCGACGCCACCCTGGCCGGCATCGACCCGCAGCGGGTGCGGGCCGAGCGCATGGCGGGGGACCAGCAGATCTCCGCCGGCTGGATGCACTCCGGCTACCCGGTGATGACCTACGACTACGGCGACACCCTCTCCAACGAAGGGCTGCTGCGCGCCCTGGGCGACTGGGGCGCCTTCCACGAGCTGGGACACAACCACCAGTATGGTCCGATGAACCTGCCGGGAACCACGGAGTGTACGGTAAACCTGTACTCGGTCTACGCCATGGAGCAGGTGGTGGGCGTGCCCCGTGCCCAAGCCCACCCGGCCCTGGCAACAGAATCGCGCGAAGCGTCCATCCAGAGCTACCTGGATGGCGGCCGGAACTTCAGCGCGGACTGGAATGTGTGGATCTGTCTGGAGACCTACCTGCAGTACCAGGAGGCCTTCGGCTGGGAGCCGCTGATCGCCCTGAACAAGCGCTACCTGGAGATGAGCGACCCTCCCAGCTCTGACCAGGACAAGATCGATCGCTGGGTCCTGGAGTCCTCGCTGGAGGTGGGTCAAAATCTGACCCCCTTCTACGATGCCTGGGGCTTCCCCATCCAACAGGCCACCCGGGATGCCCTGGTGGATCTCCCTGCGTGGGAGTCCCATCCCCTCGCCGGTCGCTGAGCCCCCCTCCCCGGAGCCCCATGTCCCTCCCCCACCTGATCATCGGCAACAAAAACTACTCCTCCTGGTCCATGCGCCCCTGGCTCGCACTGCGCTGGGGCGGCATCCCCTTCCAAGAGACGGTGATCCCACTCGGAGGACCGGGCTACGGAAAATCCCAGATTCCCGAGATACTTTCCGTGAGTCCGTCCGGCCGGGTCCCTGTTCTTATGGTAGGCGATCTCCGCATCTGGGACAGCCTCGCCATCTGCGAGTGGGCGGCCGAGCAGAGCCCCGGGCTCTGGCCCGCCGATGCCGCCGCACGGGCCACCGCACGGTCGGCCTCTGCCGAGATGCACTCCGGCTTTCCGGCGCTCCGCCGGGATCTTTCCATGAACCTGCGCCGCCGCTCCGCCGCCCGCGACTGGCCGGCCGACACGCAGGCCGACATCCACCGCATCACGGAGCTGTGGACAGAGCTGCGTCGCAGCGGCAGAGGCCCCTTCCTCTTTGGCGAGAAATGCATCGCCGACGCCATGTTTGCGCCGGTGTGCACCCGCCTGCGCAGCTACGGGGTGCCGATGACGGACCCCGTGCGCACCTATTGTGAGGCGGTCTGTAGCGACCCTGACTTTTTGGCCTGGGAAGAGGCCGCCCTGGCCGAGCCCTGGCGGATCCCCTCTACCGACAACCTGTAAGGATCGCGGCTCAGCCCACGACCTGACGCGGCACCACCAGCACCGGGCGGCGGCTGCGGCCCATCACCGTCCGGGCCGTACTGCCGAACAAAAACTCCATGGAAGAGCGACCGGAGCCCACAGCGATCCCATCCACGCCCAAGCGCTCGGCCTGCACGCAGATCTCATCCGCCACGTTGCTGTTGGCCTCCACCCGGATGACCACCTGCACCCCACGGCGGGCCGCCTCTTCCGGCACCAGCGTGCGCAGCATCGCGCGCAGCTCCGACGGATCAGGGTCGCTGGCCCAGTAGGATCCATCGGTCTTGGGCGGCGTCACGTGCATGACGTACAGCGTTCCCGCGTCCCACACCATGCCTGCGGCCCAGGCCACCACCTGGTTGCCCTCCGGCGTCAGGTCGGTGGTCACCAGGACCTTGTGGAAGGCGCAGGCGGGCACCTGCTCGCTCTCTGCGGGAATGAGCGCCACCGCCACCCGGGCCTCCCGCACCACCCGCTGCGCCACCGAGGAGTGCCACAGCCGGTCCATGCCCCGCCAGTGGTCCTGGCCCACGAGCACCATGTCGGCCTGAACGGCCAGGTCCGCCAGATGGCTGCCCACGGCCCCCCAGCCCGGAACCACTTTGTATTCCAGATTACCTTCCCCTTCAATCCGAGGAACAAACTCATGAAGCTCTGCCTGAAGCTGGCGCTCCACCTCGGGACGCAGGTGATCCAGCGGCAGCGGCCCGGTCAGGCCCAGCCGCGCCTGCTGCTCAGGCGGGAAGGCAATGGTCACCGCGGTCACGTCTACCGGGCCCAAACGACGCAGGCGCTCCAGCCAGGCCACGGCCGCTTGGGTCCGCCGCGAAAAGTCCACGCCCAGCAACACGCGGAGCGGGCGCTCCTTGGACAACCAGGCGGAAAAGGAGCCCGATCCGCGCACCACCAGCAGCGGCACGGGACAGTAGCGCGCCATCCGCTCGGCCACGCTGCCCAAGCCCAGGCGCTCCAGCCCACGCCGACCGTGGCTGCTCACCACCACCCCGCGCACCCCTTCTTGGGCGGCAGCCTCCCGCAACAACTCGTCCGCAAAGCCGCGCGCCATCGCCGAGCTGACCACCGCGCCCAGGCGCTGCAAGTCGGCCACCTCACGCGCCAGCTCAGCCGCCGCCTCGGCCCGACTCTCGTCGCCGGCGTCCTCGGCCAGCACATGGAGAAGATGCACCGGCTCGTTGCTTGCCAGGGCCAGCGCAGCGGCCACACGGGCAGCCTCGCGAGCGGCAGGAGAAAAATCAGTTCCGCAGAGAATCATCGGCACTCCAATTCCAAGGGGTGAGCGCAAGCCACGCCGCGCCTTGGGGACAGCCTAATCACTCCCGGAAGGACGGGAAGTGCCGGGTGACTCAAGCACCGCCGTCGCCAGCAGCGCACCCCAGCGCTCAGGCTCCCAGAGATCCGCTTCAAAACTGGTATCTTCCAACACCGTCCCCAGAAACCGTACCTGCAACGCAAGCTGCACCCGCCCATCCAGCCCGCCGGTGAAGGAGCCCGACAGCACCTGCAGCGGAGCATCCCCCGGACGACGCTGCTTCCAGGCCAACAATGCGGCCTTTCGTCGTAAGAAATTTTTTGTTCGAGTGGCCTCTTCGCGAAGGAGTCCCTCCAGGTGCTCCTCCAGGTTGTCGAGCACCCATGCCATCGCCTCGATCTGGGGAATGGCAGCTTCTGCCAGGACAAAAGCCACTCCGCTGGCAGCATCACTAAGTGTATTCTGGAATACGCTTTTTTCGGAGGGTGGCACCAGGAAGTGGCCCTCCACACCGAAGCTCTCCGGGCGCAGGAGGTCGGCTCCGAAGACCACCAAGCGGCTCTGAAAGCGCCCGAAGAGATCCCCCTCGGTGCGAAAACGGAAGCCATCGGGCCCAAAGCGAACCACCGTCTCCGAGGAGATCCCGAAGATCACCACGCGGGCCCCCAGTCCCAGTGGCCCCAGCGCCGCCTCCTCCGGCTCCAGCTCCGGGTTCAGGCTCAAGATACCGCCGGAAGCCAGGCTGAAGCCGGGGAAGTCCAGCGCCTGCTCTACGGGGCCGCTCAGGCGCAGGCTCCCCCCGGTGGAAGTGGCTTCCAGACAGATCTGCTGCCCCAGGAAAGAGGAATACACCCGTACTCCAGCGTCGGAGAACAAAAATCCCGCCTCCGGAAAGGGGCTCCAGCTACCCCACTGCACCGATCCCCTCCCCTCCAGTCGCAGGCCGCCTTCTCCAAAGGAACCGCCGAGGTGCCCCACCAGACCGAGCTGGTCCCCCACAAACAAATTGAGCTCTCCGCGGGTAGAGAAATTCGCCTCGTCCAGGTGCAGCTCGCCCACATAGGCGCGGTTGTTCACCACCTCCATCGCCACCTGCCCATCCAAGGCCAAGGGCTGCCCGACCTGAGGCTCAAAACGCAGCGCGCCCAGAGCCGCCAGCCGGAACAGGCCATCGGCAAGGGTCGTCGTCATGCAGAAGCGTGTTGCCAGACCCTGGTCGGTAAGGACAAAGCCGAAGGAGGTATCCACATCGACCGCTCCACCGATCTTCCAAAGGCCGCGCAGTACCACCGCAAGGCGGTCCCCTTTGTCGCCCAAAAGCCCGGCCACCGCCGCCACCTGCTCCTCGGGAAGATCGATGGTCTTCCAGGTGGAAAGCCGAAGCTCCTCGGGTGTCGTCACCAACCAGCGGCAGCTCAGCGCCAGCGGGCCGAAGTGTACCCCCACGCTCCCCACCCGGCGATTCCGGGGAATCGCCCGCATCGCCTCTTCCAAATCCAGGAATTTCATGCCATTCAGCGCCGAGGCCACCGCACTCCAGGCACTGATGGGGGGCAGACCATGCTCCACGCCCAGAACTTCTCCGCCCAGCACCTTGGGAAGTCTCAGGTAGCTGGGCCCCAGCGTTGCGCGCAGATCCAGCCGTTGGGGTGGATCCTGCGGATCCAGACGGGCATCCGGATCGGACAGAAATGCGAGGAAATCGTTGAAAATCAGAGTGAGATCCTCGGCGTTGGCCACCGGCGCCGGAAGTGCCAGGTGCGCCTCCGCCTCCATGCCGCCCATTCCGCGCCAGGACAGACCCAGCTCGCGGAAGAAGAGTGGCGTCACCACCCGGGCGCCTGCGACCATGGCCGAAACCACCCAAAGATCCTCCACCACCACCCGACGCCAATACTGTGTGTGCCCACTGCGCAGCCCCAACACCGAGCCGAGCAGCGGCACCAGATCGAAGCTCTCCAGGTTGCTTTGCACCCGCAGCACATTGATCGGTGCGGCCCAATGTCCACCAAAACGAAGCTTCTGAATCGCAAAACCCACCAGACGTGGACCGGTGGGCCCCAGAGCGGGCAGCACCATGGAAAGCGGGTTGCCACGGGTCTCCAGCTCCACCTGCCCCTCTCCAGCCATCGAAAGGGCCAGATCATAGACCAGGGCCTCAGGCGGCTCACGATGCACCCATGCCCGCAGATCGCCGGGAAGGTCAGGATGCTCCATCACCTTCTTGGCAAAGGCCAACGCGTCCGCATCCGGTTGTGGCAGGCTCTCCACCAGCGCGCCCATGCCCAGCGCCCGCAGCAGGCGGTGCAGGCTGTCCATCGAGGGCTTCATGTCGCTCAACCGCTCAAAGCTCCCCTTTGCGGTGAACTTCCCGTCGGCGAAACCCAAGACCGGCAGGTCGAAGCGCGCGTGGCCCAGCTCGCCCAGATCCACCTCGGCATGTACCTCTTCGCCGCTTTCTACCGTCGTCATCGCCTGCAGGGGCGAGGAGCGGAGCTGCATGGACAGCCCCCCCTTGGGGTCCACCCGGAAGCGGGTTCGCACCACAGTCGCCGCTTTCCCGGGCTCGTAGCATCGGAAAAGCGCAAGGCGCCCGTCGCCTATCTTCAGGTTCAGCCCCGCCGGAATGCCAAGCCCACCCTCCAGCGTGAGCTGGTTTTCCCGCCCCAGGCGCAAGTCCAGGTCTGAAAGCTCCAGATGTGCGGTTCCAAGCTCTGGAAGCTCGATATCCACCGGCGCCACCAGACGGGGAAAGGCCGCGTGCAGCCCCTGCCCGTCCACCCGCACCGCCGCTTGCAGCTCGGGCACAATCCATTTTTGTAGCGCTTCCGGCAGACCCAGGATCCGCGCCCCGCCCACCAGCTCCAGCGGGCGGTCCGGAAGCTCGCCCAGGCTCTGCGGCAGATGTAGTCCCTGCCCCGCAAGCTGTAAGCGCGCCACCCGAAGGACCAGGGTAGGAACCTCCGAAAAACCGAGGATCGGGAACGGAATCCGCAGCCCCTCCTCTGGCCCCTCGGCGTCGATGGTGTAGGCACCGGTCTCCGGCACCAATTGCAGCGCAACCTTGCCCAGGACCAGACCGCCAATCACCCCCGGCATCGCCACATAGGGCAGTACTGAAGCGGCCAATTCGCCCAGGTTCACCTGGTCCAGCACCGCCTGCACGGTCAAGGGCTCCGTGGCCACGGTGCCCAGGCGTCCCCGCAGGGCGCCGATTAAAAAATCGCCTTCAACCAGTACTTTTCCGCTCGCGTGGATGCGGAAGCGGGGATCCTGCACCCGCAGGAGGGTACGCCCCACCGGGACCGCCCACTCTCCCGCCAGCTTCCCATGGAACTCCACATCGGCCGTTGACGCGTCAAGTGCAAGATGCAGGTTCGGCATGGAGAGGGCGGGCAGATCCGCCCGCAAGGTTCCAGCGATGCGACTGGCCAAGGCCACCAGATCGGTGACCTCCAACAAGGCAAGGGGATCCTCGGTGAACTCCAGGTGCTCCTGGCCCAGCTCCGCTTGGAAGGGTAGGGACACCGGCGGCTGAGCGTCCAGCAGCACCATGCCCTGCACCCGCCCAAAAATGTCAGGCGCTTCTCCAAAAAGAACAAATCGAAGCCCTTGGAGCCGCAGCAGTCCCTTCTGCGGCGGCAGCTCGGCCGTTGCGCAGAGATCAAGGCGGGGATTGTCTTTTCCCCAGATTTTCCCTTGCAGCTTCCAGGTCACACCGGAGGGCAGCCCGGTCGGCAGACCTTCCGGTCGCAGCGTGCCCGCGATCAGGAGCTGCTCGCCCTCCCAACGCAGCTCCAGCGGATCCAGCGCGATCATCGACGCCACCGTGCCCAGAAGGCCGGGGATCAGCTCTGCAAAGGTCTGGGCCGGAAGTACCAGGGCCCCGGTGCCCGGGTCGCCCGGGAGGGGGGAAAGCCAGGAAGGAAGGTCCGCCATGATGCACCTGTCAGCCAGCGTGATAACCGACCGGAAGGAATTCTACCGTGCAGCTCCTCGCATTCCTGGTGGCCGGTGCCAACGGCCCCTTCACCATCGCGGTTTCCGTCGCGCTCCTGTTCACGGCGGTGCAGGCCTCGGGGTTGATGGGGCTGCTGGGCGGGAACGATGACCACGATCACGACGGTGCCGCCAACGGAGATGCCGATGCCGACGGGGATGGAGACGGCGACGTGGACGGAGAGGCCGATGGGCACGGGGATGCCGACCACGACGGTGATCACGACGGCGATCACGATGGCGATCACGACGACGACGGTGGAGAGCATGGGGGGTGGATGGAACGGGTGGTGGGCCCCTTAGGCGTCGGCAAGATCCCCCTCTCCTTTATATGGCCTTCCTACCTGATGGTTTTTGGGATCACCGGCCTGGTTGCCAATTCAGCCTGGGTGGGAGAGGCCATCCCCTTGGGGAATCTGGCCTGGACCCTGCCGCTGGGCCTGGTCATCGCCTACGCTGCGGTGGCCGTGGTGGCTCGTTTTTTGACCCCGGTCCTGGCCACCAGGGAGCAGGAAGCTACGACGACCGCGGAGCTTTCCGGACTGGAGGGCATCGTGATCTCCCGGCAGGTCACCCCCGAGTTCGGGGAGATCCGCATCCGCGACCGCTCCGGCCATGTGCTGAGGCTGCCTTGCCGTCTCGCGCCGGGGCACCCAACAGTAAGCGAGGGACAGAGCGTGGTGGTGGTTGGAAAAGAAGGAGCCTGGCTCAAGGTTGTTCCATTTGATGTGGACCCTCCCCGTCTAAAATCGGCATCCAGCAGCACCGAAAAAGGATGACGGGCCAGAATCGCGGGATTAGCTTTTTCCGGCGGGCTCCCCCAAAAAGAGATTTGCCCGCAGTTGCAGGCTGATGCACGCTTCGTGCCAGCCGCCCCCTGGAGGACCCCAGCGGGCCTTATGCTCTGGTCCCTGAAATAAAATGGACGAACTGATTACTCAAGCGATTGTTTACGGTG
>JBEIQS010000280.1:0-6631 GCA_040376425.1 Alphaproteobacteria bacterium
CAGCGCGGGAAGCGCTCCGGCGCGGGCAGAAAGCCGGCGTTTGGAACTGCTATCTGCGCCCGGTGGCCCGGGTGTTCGGTGAGTTTTTCTGGAAGGGCGGCTGGCGGGACGGAGCGCTGGGGCTGCTTCTGGCGCTGATCGCGGGCGCCTACGTGGGCATCAAGTGGGCGCGGGTGGCGGGTATCCTGCCCATGCCGGAGCCCTCGTGAAGATTGCCCTGGTACATCGTCGCTATACCACCAACGGAGGCACCGAGCGCTACCTGGTCGGATTTTCGCGCTGGCTGGTGGCGCAGGGACATGATGTCCATGTGCTCTGCCACGACATACGCCCGGATCTGGCCAGCGAGCCCGGTATCCGCTTCCACCCCCTCCCCATGATCCGCCCCACCCGCATCGCCAAGGTGCTTTCGCTGTATCACTCTGTAGACCGTGCGCTACAGAAGATAGATTTTGACCGCGTTCTCGGCTTCGGACGCCACCCCGGTCACGACCTTTTTCGCGCCGGGGGGGGCTCACACCGGGCCTACCTGCGGCGGGTCCACCCCTATCGGCGCTGGATCGACCCCACCGACTGGGTGGAGAGCTGGGCGGACCGCCAGGCCATCCGCGCCGCGAAAATTGTGGTGGCAAACTCGCAGCTCAATGCGACGGATCTGCGGCAGGACTACCCTGGCCTACGGGTAGAGGTGGTCTACAATGGGGTGGATCTCCAGCGTTTTTCACCGGACTTGAATGTCCGCAGAGCGCTGCGGGCCGAGCTGGGTATCGACGGTCCGGTGGCCCTGTTCCTGGGCACCGGCTTCCACCGCAAGGGCCTGGACCGCGCCATCGCCGCCCTTCCGCCGGGCTGGAAGCTGTGGGTGGTGGGTGAGGGCCGCCCCCTCCCCGGCCCATCCTCGGTGTCCTACTTCGGACCCCAGCGCGATCCGGAACGCTTCTTGCGAGGAGCGGACGTGATGCTCCTCCCCACCCGCTACGATCCCTTCGCCAATTCCTGCCTGGAAGCGATGGCTTGCGGCCTCCCCGTGTTGACCACCCCCACCAATGGCGCCCCTGAAGTGCTGCCGGAGCCCTGGATGATCTGCGACACACGCGACCAATTCCATGCCGCTCTGCTGCGCTGCACGCCCGAGCTGGGGCAACGCTGCCGCAGCGTCGCGGAGGGGATGAGCGCCTCCCATTCTTTTGCAGGTCTCTTTGGTCTGCTGCAGGAGTCCCGATGAAAAGTGGAAAACTCCAGTCCGGGAACCTTCCCAAGGGCAAGGGTCGACGGTTTGTCCGGGTGGATGACCCACCCGCCAAAGTTGCCCCGCCGCCCCCGCCGGGTCCCCCTGCGGGCCCACCCCGTGCCCCCCGGCCCCCTCGCGGGCCGATGAAGCCCTGGGTCAGCGCGCTCCTGGCGGGCTTTTTTGCGCCGCTCTTCTGCTTTTCGGTCTGGGCGGGCTGGACCTACCGGGTGGAGGTGGTGGACTACGCCGGACCGGAGATGGAGAAGGAGAAGATCCTCGCAGTGATCGCACAGGAATCGCCGGTCACCTACCGTGATGGCCGCACCCGCCTGGGGGTCTTTTTTGATCAGGAACACCGCCAGTACCTGCGCTATGAACAGTTTCCCAAAAATTGGGTCAATGCCATCGTCGCCGCGGAGGACTCCAACTTCTTCGCCCATCCCGGTGTTGATCCCAAACATATCCTGCGCGCCAGCATCCAGAACCTGCGCGCGGGGAAGGTGGTGGCGGGGGGATCCACCCTCACCCAGCAGACCGCCAAAAACCTCTTCTATCGCCCGGATCGCTCGCTCCGCTCGAAGTGGACCGAGCTGCTGAACGCCCTGCGCCTGGAGCGGCTCTACAGCAAAGAAGAGATCCTGGAGTTTTACGGCAACCAATTCCATGTCTCGGCAAATGGCCGCGGCCTGGCGATTGGCGCCCGCTACTTCTTTGACAAGTCCGTCGACCAGCTCAGCCTTAAGGAGTGCGCCTTCCTGGCCGGATTGGTCAAGGCTCCCTCCCGCTACAACCCCTTTATCGGCCAGAGTCCCGAGCGCCGCGATCAGGCCCGCCGGGCCGCCGAAGATCGCACAGCCTACGTTCTTCGGCGGATGCTGGAGGAAGGCCATATCGACGAGCGTGTCTTTCAGGAGGCACTCACGACGCCGCTGGAATTCAACCGCGGTACTTTCCAGTATGATCGCTCTATCGTCCTGGACGAAGTCCAGAGCCTTCTGGAAACGCCCACATTTTTGGAACTGTTCGAAAAGGCTGGCATCGACAACCCCTCCACGGCGGGTATCCAGATCACCACCACCCTGGACCCGGTGGTGCAGCGCGAAGCCACCTGGGCGCTCTGGCACCACCTGACCGAGCTGGGGCCCGTGCTGGAGCGCTCCGGCGCCTGGGCGCTGGTGATCGACCCCAAGAGCCTTCCCGCCCCGGGACTGGCCGCAGCGCTGGAGGTGCATGGCTTCCACTACGCCACGGTGACCAAAGCCACAGAAGAGAAGGTGGAGCTGGATCTTTCGGGGCGCCCCTGTGTGGTGGGCAAGGCCGGGATCGAGCGGATGTCCGCGGTGTTGGCCCGCGCCCGCACCGGAAACCCCAATGCGCCTGCAGATACGACGGCAACCGCAGCCATGGTTGCAGAGCTGCGACCGGGAAAAGTGGTCTTGGCATCCGTACGAGAGCTGGGCGATACGCCAGCCTGTGACTTGGAGATCCGCCCCAAGCTGCAGGGCGCGGTCGTGGTGTTGGAGCAGGGACAACTCCGCGCCTTGGTGGGGGGCAACGACAACCGCAACTTCGATCGTGCGCTGACCGCGACTCGGCAGTTGGGCTCTACCTGGAAGCCGCTGGTCTACAATGCCGCCTTGCACCTGGGTTGGCAGCCGGATGACCTGCTGGACAACCGTCGTAACGTTTTTCCCTTCCGGGATGTCTGGTACTACCCCCGGCCCGACCACCCCTCCGATCCGGTGGTGAGTATGTCGCTTTCCGGGGCACGATCGGAGAATTTGTCCTCGGTCTGGCTCCTCTATCACCTGACCGACCGTCTGGACGCAACCCAGCTCAAGGCCCTGGCCACCGACGTCGGTCTGATGCCGGCGGGCGGCGAGACGAGCGAGGCCTGGATGCGACGGCTCCGCGATGGGAAGGGACTGCGCTCCTCTCCCGATCGCTTTGAAGAATATGCCTTCACGGCTGCGAAACAGGAAGTCCTGGCCTCGCTGCCCTTTCCCGAGGATGCCCTGGCCCTGCGCAGCCTGATCCACGGCGCGGGCAGCAGTGCCGAGCGCGCCCGGGTGATGCAGAAGGAGGACAGCGAGGAGCGCCGCAGCCGCCTCGCAGCCCTGGATGGAAGCCTGTTGAGCCTGGAGGAGCTGGTGGGGCGCTGCCAGCGCGACCTGCACCTGGTGTGGGATGATCCTGAGAGCGGAAAAACCGCCTGTGGAGAGCGTTCTCCGGGAGCTGCCTGGGTGCAGCGCGTTCCGCCGGAGGAGGGCCTTCCCGAAGTTGTAGTAGAAAATACACAACCTACAGAGCCTGTGGAGAACCTACTTCTTTCTGATGACAGCCTGATCGACGGGCGGATCCACCTGGGCACCCTGACTGCGCTGCGGGCGGCCACCGAGCGGCAGGAGGCGGCCCTTTCCGGCCGGGATCCCTGGGACCCGGAGGTGCTGCTGCTGCACCCCGACTTCCGTACGTTGGTAGGAATCGAATGGCTTCAAAAGCTGGCTTCTGCCTATGGTGTACGTACCGCTTTGCCGACGGTGCTCTCGCTGCCGCTGGGGGCGGCAGACATCACCCTGGTGGAAGCAGCAAGCATGTACCAGGGTTTTTCAGGTGGGAAACGGTGGATCTTCCCCGGCGAGGGCTACGGCGCCTCCACAGTGTCTGGCCTGCGGGAAGCCTACGAGCTGCCCGATCTGGACCTTCCGGCGGCCCTGATCGCGGAAATCCGCGATGCCTCCGGCAATGTGCTGTATCGGCTTCGTCCGGAAGCCACCGAGGTGGCCGACCCCAAAGCCGGCGAGTTGGTGGGAGATATCCTTCGGAATGTGGTGCGTTGGGGCACGGGTAGACGCGCGCGGGATGTGCTGAAGGTGGGGGAGCAGCCGGTGGCCCTTGCGGGGAAGACCGGCACCACGAATGACTATAGAAATGCAGCATTTATCGGCTTCGTTCCCAAATACTCCGACGGTACTGCCCAGTGGGACCAGAACTTCACGGTGGCAGCCTATGTGGGCTACGACGACAACCGCTCCATGCGCCGGGGCAGCTTCCGCGTGCAGGGTGCCAACGGGGCGCTGCCGGTGTGGCTGGGCACCGCCTCTGGGCTCTTGCAGGCCAACATGGTGGGTAGTCCGGGGCTGAGTGCAGGAGGAGGCTGGCGCCACAGCGAAGGGCTGGAGGAGCGGCCGGTACTGGAAGGCACGGGCTTCCCGCGGGATGTGGCCGTGACCCCCGACGGCCCGACCACGCTGGTGCCGGTGGGCGGCCTGCGGCACTATGCGATTCCCGGTGTGGGAAGCCAGGATGCGGCCGGCGCGACCGAGGTGCCGCCGGTGCTGGTGGAGACCACGCCGCTGCCCGAGGATCTTCCGCCTGAGGAGGGGGCAGCGCCCCTGCCGCCCCCGGGGGTTGACCTGTCAACAGGTGGACTATAGACATGCAGATGCTGTTTTTCCTGATCGCCTGCCTGCATCGTCCGGTCCCGGTGGAGGCACCGGTGCAGGCACCGCCGCCGCCCCCTCCACAGGAAGTCCCTCCCTCCAAAGGGGAGCTGGAGCAGAAGATTGCGGGACTGCTGCCCTTGGTGGAGCAGGGGGACCAGCTCGACCGCCTGATTGTGTTGCAGGAGCTGATGATCCAATCCCACCGGCTGGATGCGGGTGCTCAGGCGCTGATCGACCGCTCGGTGGAGAAGCTGCTGGCCATCGAGCAGCGCAGCCTGCCCATGCCGGTGGCCGAAGCGGAGGCGACGCCCACGATCTCCACGCTCGCCGCCGAAGACTTCCCCTCCATTCCACCCACCACCGCAGAGCGGCTGTTGGTGGCCCGCCAGACCATGGAGGCCGGAAAGTGGTTGGAGGCGGAGGCGCTGTTGCAGGGTATGAGCGAGCCGGAGGCGGTGGCCCTGCGCAGCCAGATTCAGGGAGAGTGGCTTCTGCGGAAAAATGGGGAAATTACGGAACTGTATCAGTCCGCACTTCGGATGGTGCCGGGTGCAGGGCGTCAAGAAACGATGCAGCAACTCGCGGAACAACTCCAGGTGGCCATCGACCGCTTTCCCGCCCACAGCGAAGCCGAGAGCCTGCGTGGCCTGCTGCGGGATGTGCAGGCGGAAAGCGGCTCCGCTCCCTGATCTGTGATACAAGAGTGGGGAGGTGACCATGCGCTGGACGATGTTGCTGGCCCTGCTTTTTGCCTGTACCGGGACTTCCAAAGAGTCCACCACCACCGACGATTCCTCGGCCACCGACGACTCCAGTGAGTCCGAGGCGCCCGGCTGCGACGCCATGACCGCAGGCGAGGACTGGACCTGGGAGGGGGAGTGCCCGCAGATGCCCACCCCCTGCGAGATCCAGGTGGAGGGCTGCTCGATCATCATTGGCTACAAGTCCGGCATGACCATGGACATGCCCCGGGGCGGCGAGATTGTGGGCAACACCATCACCTTCACGGACTCGGGCATTGCCGGCTGCGTGGGCACCCTGGAAGATGCCAACAACGTCTCTGGCACCTGCGACGGGGGCTGTACCTTCACGCTCTACCGGCCCCGCTAGGGATCAGTGGAAGTCTCGACCGGGAACTGTAAAATCCTGTTCATCCAGCTCAAAAGGCTGGACGTCGGCGGCTACCAGAGAGATTGCGCCATCCTGCTTTTGTAGCAGGCCCCGAATGCGGACCAGGCTGCGGCTGCGGATCAGGTGCCGCTGCCGCGCATAGAGGCTGGGCCAAACGACCACATTCAGCATGCCCGTCTCGTCCTCCAGCCCCAAAAACAGCACGCCGGAGGCCGTCTGGGGACGCTGGCGGGAGGCGATGAGGCCCGCCACCACCACCCGCTGCCCGGCCCGACAGGCCGCAAGATCGGCGATGCTCTTGACTTTTTCGCGGCGGAGGCGCTCCCGGCAGTGGCCGAGGGGATGGTGCTTGCCGCTGCCATCGGGGGCGGAAAGACCCATGGCGCGGTAGTCGGCCTGTAGCTCCTCCAAGGGGGTGGAGAGTGGGAGGGCAACCTGCTCTTCCCGCTCCTGACCGGCAAAGAGTCCGGGCCATAGACCATCCACGGTCCACGTGGCCGAGCGGCGATCAGGCTCCAGACCGCGCAGGGCACCGGCCCGCGCAAGACGGCGAAGCACACTGTTGGGCAGCCCGCTGCGGCTTGCAAGCTCGGAGATACTCTCAAATCGTTTTTCTTTTCTCATAACTTCAATACATTTTCCATCCTCTTCCCGAAGGCCCTTGATCTCCCGAAAACCCAGGCGCAAACAAAGCTCCTTGCCATGCCACTCCAGGTCGTTGTCCCAGCCCGAGTGGGAGATGTCCACCGGGAGTACCCGCACGCCGTGGCGCGCCACATCGTCGATCAGGGCCCGAGAACTGTAAAACCCCATCGGCTGTGCA
>JBEIQS010000367.1:0-3788 GCA_040376425.1 Alphaproteobacteria bacterium
GCCGCTGTTGGAGCTGAGCGAGGTGCCCGGAAATCCCCAGGTACTCAGCCGCAACCTGTTCAACGAGCAGGGCTTTGTCCACCCGCCCACCGGACCAGTGTACGGCAAGGCCCCGGCGCTGGGCCAGCACAACGCGGAGCTTCTGGGTGCGGCAGCCGAAAAAAGCCGTTAGGGGACCAGCATGATTGAACAGGCCCCCCTGGTCCTCGACCTCCCCGTGTTTGGCATCTTCCTGCTGGCCAACGCCATCATCATCGGCATCTGCGGGCCGAAGCTGATGCAGGAGATCCGCGCAGGGATGTTCCGCCCCAAGCATTGACCCGTCAAGGGCTATGCCGAAGAAGCCGGGATATAGGTGAGCTGTACCATGCCACCGGGCAGAGGCTGGGAGGAGACCAGCTCCAACCGCCGCCGGTGTTCGACCCCCGCAAACAGCGGGTGCCCCCGGCCGAGGATGACCGGAACCATGGTCACCGTCAGGCGGTCCACCTGACCGGCGTCCATGGCCTGGCGGATCAGGTTGCCGCCATCCAGGTACACATCCCGATCCCCAGCGGCGGCACGCGCCTGCGCAAGGAGGGATGAAATGTCCCCTTCCACACGCCGCACCGTGGCAACGCTGCCGGCCAGCGGCCGGTTGCTCGCCACCAGAACGGGTGTATCACCATAGGGCCAGGGCCCCTCGAAGCCGGACACCACATCATAGGTGGCCCGCCCCATCAAAAGGGCACCGATCCCCGCCATGAACGCGCCGAAGCCATTGTCGGAGCCATCTTCGGGGGGCCCGGGCAGCCAGGATAGATCGTTGTCCGGGCCGGCGATGAAGCCATCCAGGCTGGACGCGATGTACACCTGGATCTTCCGGGTCATATCAGCTCAACCCCGGAATCTTCACTCCCCGCTCACGCGCCACTTCGATGGCGCGCTCGTAGCCGGCATCGGCGTGGCGTAGCACCCCCATCGCCGGGTCCGAGTGCAGCACCCGATCCAGACGGCGTGCAGCGGCTTCGGTGCCATCGGCCACAATGACCTGACCGGCATGCAGCGAGTAGCCCATGCCCACGCCGCCACCGTGGTGAAAGCTCACCCAGGATGCGCCATTCACCGCATTCACCAGCGCATTCAGGATCGGTCAGTCCGCCACCGCATCGGTGCCGTCCTTCATGCCCTCGGTCTCGCGGTTGGGGCTGGCCACCGAGCCACAGTCCAGGTGATCCCGCCCGATTACGATAGGGGCCTTGACACGTCCAGAGGCCACCAGCTCGTTGAAGCGCAGACCGGCCCGGTGCCGCTCGCCATAGCCCAGCCAGCAGATGCGTGCGGGTAGCCCCTGGAAGTGGATGCGCTTCTGCGCCATCTCGATCCAGCGACGGAGCGCCTGATCTTCCGGGAAAAGCTCCAGAATGGCGCGATCAGTCTCGTAGATGTCCTGCGGGTCACCCGAGAGCGCCACCCAGCGGAAGGGCCCCTTTCCCTCGCAAAAGAGCGGGCGGATGTATTCAGGAACAAAGCCTGGAATCTGGAAGGCGTTCGCTTCCCCACCCTCCACGGCACCGGCCCGGAGGTTGTTGCCGTAGTCAAAGACCCGGGCACCGGCAGCCTTCATCGCCAGCATCGCACGCACATGCACCGCCATGGTGGCGTGCGAACGCCGCGTGTATTCAGCAGGATCGGTCTTCCGCAGCGCCGCCGCCTCTTCCAGGCTGTGGCCCGAGGGCACATAGGCCAGGGGATCGTGGGCCGAGGTCTGGTCGGTCACCAGATCCGGGGTCACCCCGCGACGCACCAGCTCGGCGTAGACATCGGCCGCGTTGGCGACCAGTCCCACCGACCGCGCCACACCTTCAGATGTCCAGGCGGCAATCTTCGCCAGGGCGCCGTCCAAATCGGGCGCTACTTCGTCCAGATAGCCGGTTTCCAGGCGCTTCTGCACGCGCGCCGGATCCACGTCCACCCCCAAGAAGCTGGCACCGGCAAACACACCCGCAAGCGGCTGTGCGCCGCCCATTCCACCCAGGCCACCGGACAGGATCCAGCGACCCGCAAGGCTACCGCCAAAATGTTGGCGTCCTGCCTCTGCAAAGGTCTCGTAGGTGCCCTGAACGATGCCCTGGGAGCCGATGTAGATCCACGAGCCGGCGGTCATCTGACCGTACATCATCAGCCCGCGCGCTTCCAGCTCCCGGAAGTGCTCCCAGGTGGCCCACTTTCCCACCAGGTTGGAGTTGGCAATCAGCACCCGGGGCGCATCCGGATGGGTGCGCAGCACGCCCACCGGTTTACCGGATTGAACCAGAAGGCTTTCGTCCTCTTCCAGGTTCTTCAGGGCGGCCACAATGCCATGGAAAGCCTCCCAGGAGCGCGCGGCTTTGCCGGTGCCCCCGTAGACCACCAAATCGTCCGGGCGCTCCGCCACCTCAGGATCCAGGTTGTTGCAGAGCATCCGCAGCGCGGCCTCCTGCACCCAACCCTTACATTCCAGAGTGTTTCCGCGGCGGGCCCGGATCACCGGCACGACCTAGCTCTCGTCTTCGGAAGAAACCGTCTCCATCCGGCGAACGCGCCGATGGGAGAGCATCTGCACCGAGGAAACCTCGGCCAGATCAGCGCTGTCTTCCAGGTTGGCCAGGAAGGCGTCGTACTGCTCCTGGGTGAGCTTGCCTTCGGCGAAGTAGCGCTCCAGGTTGCGCAGGTCGAAGAGCTCCAGGGGGAGGGCAGGATTCTGAGCGGTGATCATTGCTTATGCCTCAGGAGGGAGGTCGTCGGCGGAGGGAGGAAGAAGCTCCTCAAGCTCAAGCTGGGTTTCCCGCTCGGCAGCCTTCTGCGCGTCGATGATGGAGTTCTCATCGAAGGTGGTGAACTCGGGGGTCACGCCCACTGCGGCAATTTCCCGCAGGGCGGTCACGATTTCTTTGTTGTTCCGATCATCATCCACCAGCGGGCGTGCGCCCTTCATCAGCTGCTTGGTGCGTTCCACCGCAATCAGCACCAGCGTGAACCGGTTGGGGATGTTCTCCAGACAGTCTTCAACGGTAATCCGGGCCATTCCACCCTCTTTCGCAAGGCAAGGCGTCTAACCGGCCGCCTTCCACTTCGCAAGGTGCCGACCTCGTTCCGCGGCTCTTGTAGAGAAGCTGCACAGATAGCTTGACGGTGGTCAGGGCGTGCCTATCTGTCTCCCGCTGCGGGAAAACCCGCGCTGTTGTTGCGGCGATGTGGATCGCACCTCCCCCTTCCGGGGAGCGCCCTCCCTGGCCCCACAACGGCATCTACCCAGAACCGAATACCGGACGGAGCTGAAACCATGTTGGATCGCGCTGCACCCACGAACGTTCGCCCACTTTTTGACCGGATCCTCGTCAAGCGCGTCGATGAGCCGACGCGCAGCCGCGGCGGAATCTTCCTCCCCGAAGCCGCCAAAGAGAAGCCTGTGGAAGGCATCGTCCTGGCGGTGGGCAGCGGCAAGGTGGACGGTGGAAAGATTCATCCCCTCTCGGTGAAGGAAGGGGATCGGGTTGTCTTCGGCAAGTACTCCGGCACCGAGATCAAGGTGAACGGCGAAGACCGCCTCATCCTCCGTGAAGATGACGTGCTGGGCGTGGTGGAATAGCCCACCTTCCACGAAGCTACTTCCCAAATCTATCCGGTGAGGGCGCTCGCCCTCCCAAACCTCTATGAGTGGAGTTTTTTATGGCTGCCAAGCAGATTCTTTTTGATGTGAATGCCCGGAACAAGATCCTCACCGGCGTGGATACCCTCGCCAACGCGGTGAAGGTCACCCTCGGCCC
>JBEIQS010000082.1:0-23608 GCA_040376425.1 Alphaproteobacteria bacterium
GTCCACACCGTCGTCGCAGTCTTCGGCCGTGTCCACCGCCTGAGCCGCAAAGCAGAAGTTGGAGCCTTCATAGTGCTCGGAGCCGCCATTGGCGAAGGTGGAGCGGGTGCCCGCGCCGGTCACCCGCACCACGCCGCCGGTGTACTCCTGGCTCACAAAAAGATCGCCCGCGGAGTTGGTGGGAAGGTCGGCAGCCGAATAGGCCACAATCCGATTGTAGTTGAACGCGGAAAGGAAGTAGACGTAGGGCGTACTGCCGAAGGTGCTCTCCCCCGTGGTGGGGCGCACATCCGAAGCTTCGGCATTGGCGATGTTGGTGGCCAGGGTGGACACGCTGTAGCCGCCTGCGGTGTTCTGGCAGATGGCGAAGACCTGGTAGGTGTTCTCGGAGGAGGTGGTGATACAGCCCGCGTAGGCACCCCACTTGGCCGGATCATCGGTGATGATACGGGGAGATTCCTGCATGGTGTTGGTGTTGGCCACATAGGACCAGGTATAGACGCCACCAACGCTGCGGCTGACCCGATACACCGCACCCCCCTGGTGGGTGATGATCATGTCGTAGTCCCACTTTCCGGTGCGGTCGAAGGTGATACCGGAGTGGGTGCCTGCCGAGCCGGGGATCAACGCGATGCGGGTGGCGGTGGAGAGGTCGGCCGACAGCTCGTAGACCTCGTTGCCCTTCACCAGATAGACCAGGCCGGTCGGCCAGTTCCCCAGGCCCGGGGGAGACGGCATTGTAGACTTCCACCCCGCTCCACGCGGGAAGGCCGGACACCGGACGCCACGTCGCCTGCCCCGTCTCGCTCACCGTGTAGACGCCGGTACCCTGGTAGTACGACGTGACCACCAGCGTATCAGGGATGCCCCCAGCACCATCGCCCACACACGCCACACCGATGGGGGAGCTGATGTTGGAGAAGGAGGTCCAGCCCGCCTCCGCAACGGAAGAGAGCAGGGCGAATGGGAGAAGAGCGAGGGTACGGAGAGCGAGATTTTTCTTCATAGGCATTCCTTGGGAAGGGGGTCCACGACCGGAAGCCCGTTGTACCACCCTCTGCCGACAAAATGAGACAAGTTGCGACGTTCGCGCGCAAGTTCCGAAGCAGCCGCGTCCCGACAGAAAAAAATCCTCGAAGATAGCCTATTTTTCAAAAATCCAAAAACACACACTTATGTATTTCTGACTACCAACACGACCGCGTCCGGCTGCGCGCGCCGCCCCCGCGAAGATCCCCATTCTCTGCGATGAACGATCCGCGAAGGATGGCACCCCTGCTCCACAGCGCTAATTCTACCGGGTCACTCACCCGCACCCCGGAGCTTCCCATGAAGCCCCGTACTTCCGTTGGTGCCGGCCAGGGTGGCTATGGCAATGGCTACATGCCACTCTCCGGCCAGGGCCGGACCCAACCTGCCACAAAGGCCCGGACCTGCGCCGCCGCAAAGGCTTCCAGATCCAGCGGGCGACAGCTCCGCCCCGAAAGTGCTCCCTGGTGCATCAGCGCCAGAAACAGCGGGGAGACGAAGCTCAATGCCGCAAAACGAAGATCCACCTCTGGCGGAAGTTCTCCCCGCGCCTGGTGCACCCCCAGGCGTGCCTCCACCGCCTGCACCGTCGGCTCCAGGAGCTGATCGACATAGGCCGGCCCCAGCTTCGGGTGCCCCAGGCCATGTACCAACCCCGCCGCCTGCAAGACGCCCACGCCCATCTCCCAGCCCAGGGCCAGAAAAGCCGCCGCCGCCGTCATCGACTCCAACAAGGGCAGCGTTCCCGGATCCGCCATGACCTGCAGATAGGGCCTGCCCTGGTCGTGTGCGGCTGCAAAAGCCGCGACAATCAAACCTTCATAGTCCCCAAAATAGTGCTGCAATACCGATGCACTTGCGCCGGTTGCCGCAACCAGGGATCGGAAGCTGGCGGCCCCCCCTTCCGGGCCAAGGAGCGCCTGAGCGGCCGCCTCCGCGAGCTGGCGGCGACGCTCTTCAAAAGCAGGATTTCGGGTACCGAGGGGGCGAGACATGATCGTGGTATGAATGTACCACAAAATCCTTGACGGCGCCGCTTCCAAGTTTTATGGTACAGTCGTACCAGAGAGGTTTGCCATGCAGCTCCCCCCGGCGACGTCAACCCTTGAACCCGGCTGGTGGGTGGTTGCCATGTCCAAGGAAGTTCCCCACGATCGGGCATTCAAGATCCAGCGATTTGGCCGCCCGATGGTGCTTTGGCGTGCCGACGGTCAGGTCGTTGCAAGCTGGGACGGCTGTCCGCACCGGGGGGCCTCCTTTGAAGGAGCGCCGGTTCGCAACGGTAAGTTGATCTGTCCCTTTCACAGCTTCGCCTTTGACAAAGGGGGGGCGTGCACTGCCATTCCCTGCGAAGGTCCTGAAGCGCCCCGGCGTGGTCTACAGCTACGGAGCCTGAAGGTCCGGGAGGAGGTGGGGCTGGTGTGGGTGTGGGTGGCACCCGGAGAAGCCACCGAGGATCTCCCTCTTTTTCCGGCCATGCGCGGCACCGCACCCTGCGACTTTGCGGCCGAATTTGTGGCCCCCTGGGATCTGGTGGTGGAGACGATGCTGGACTACGCCCACCTGCCCACCGTGCATGCGCGGAGCATCGGAGGCGGAATGGCCATGGCGGTACAGGTGGAAACCCGGCCTACACCCCAAGGTCTGACGCTGTGGGTCCCGGCCAATGGCAGCCAGGGGAGCGGAGAGATCGAATGGAAAGCGCCCGCAAGCTGGCAGCTACGGCTGAGTCCCAAGGTGGTCAATGTGGCCTTTTTTGTGCCCATCGACGCCCAGCACACCTACGTCATATTCCGCTTTGTACAGTCTTTTGTTACCATCCCGGTGGTAGCCGACCTGGTGGGCTGGCTGGCCAACCTCTTCAACCGCCGCGTGGTGGCCGAGGATCGCGCCGTGATCGAAGGAATGGCCCGGACGCTCCTTCACTTTCCGCAGCAGGATCGCCTGGTCGCGGCGGACGCCGCCATCGCCACCTTTCGACGGGCACGGCGGGCCTGGATGAACCCGCCAAAGGACAGCGCTGTAGCCGCCCTCCCCAAAAGCCCGCCGCCCCCGTTTTCGTCTGGACATCCGGACGACTCCGCCGTAACCTGAACGACACATGCTGCTGTTGCTGGCCTGCACGGCCCCCCCTCTCGACTCCGCGCCCCTGCCCGTCGCCCCGCTGGGTCAGGGTCTCCTCGTCGAGACCCCGGAAAATCCTCCGGACGCGCAGGCTCCCGAGGATCGCTGGTACCCCACGCCCCTGTCCCCCAGCGCCTGCCCCGACCCCATCTATCAGCCCCAGCCCGGAAACCTGCCTTCTCCCCCTATACTCGCCGAGCCCTCCTCGGACGTCCTGGGCAGCGAAGCCTTCCCCCGCTACCTGCACCTGGGCATGGGCAGCGCCGAGAGCCTGATTGTAATCTGGGCTACAGATGACGCCACCCGGGTCAGCCAGGTCGAGCTTAGCCTCGAAGACGGCTCTCAATTTGTGATCGACGGCGCCAGCTTCACCCTGGTCGACGACCCCTTGCTGCGTCGGGTGCACGAAGTGCGCGTCTGCGGCCTGCCCGCGGGGACCAGGCTGAAGTATCGGGCGGGCGGGGCCGGAACCTGGTCGGACCAGGCCGAAGTGCGGATGCCGGGAGAGGAGCTGACGGCCGTGGTGGTGGGTGACACCCGGGGCGACCCCACCACCTGGGGAATGATATTGAACGCCGCCGAAGCCCTGGATCCCGATGTGATCCTCTTCACCGGCGACATGGTGCCGGTTGGCAAGGACCTGGACGACTGGTGGCTGTGGCTGCAGGCGGGCGAAGGAATCCTGGATCATCGCATCCTGCTGTCCGCCCACGGCAACCATGAAGGCATGGCCCAGGCCTTCTTCGGGCTGCTTGGACTGCCTGGAAACGAGCAGTGGTTCTCTCTGGCTTTCCCCTCTGTGCACCTCTCCTTCTTCAACGACTCGGGTCTCTCCACGGAAGTGGATGATCAGGTGGCCTGGCTCACCCAGGATCTCGCCGATGCACGCGCTCCGTGGAAGATCACGATCCACCACCAACCCGCATTTTCATCGTCGCAGGTCCATCCCATCAGCAGCACCGTGCTCTACCACTTTGTACCCGTGCTGGAAGCCGGGGGCGTCAAGCTGGATCTAGCGGGCCACAACCACCACTACGAGCGGATGCTGCCCATGCGCGATGGCCGATTTACGCCGGGCGGCACCATCTATGTCGTCACCGCCGGTGGCGGCGCACCGCTCTACCCCAACCTGGGGGACCAGCCCACCAGTGCCGCCGTCGCCGTGACCGAGCACTACACCGTCCTGCGCATTGAGCCCTCCCAGATCCGCGGCCAAGCCATCGATCTCGCTGGAAACATCCTCGATCAGTTTGAGCTGCAGCAGTAAGAGCCGCGTCCAACGACCGCGCCCGCGCAGAGTATTGACCCGACAAGACTTTTTCGTGGGCAGCGGGGGCAAGACCGGTTAGGCCCGTAGCTATCCCTCATGGACGCAGCTCGCGTGGTCTCCCCCTTGGCCACCCCCCCCGCAACGGACCCTCTCCGCCGCATCTGGGCCCCGGTCACCATCCGGGTCGCCTGGGAGCTGGTGCGCAGCGGCTTGCGCCCCAAGGGCAGCCTGCTACGGGAAGCGCGGGAGCATGCCCTGTACCGGGTGCCGCCGGACGCCAACAGCTCGGAAGCCGAGCTGATCGCCACGGCCGCCGCCCGGGAATTTGTCGATCGCCTCAACGGCATCTACAAGCCCTGGAAGCTGGACCCCGACCTGCACCTGCTGCCCGATCCGCGATGGCGGCAGCAGATCACCGCCCTGGCCGGGCCGGTCCACGACCTGGTCTTCCGGCTGCACTACGCCGACGGACTGGGCCTGGACGAGGTCGAGCGCAGCAGTCGGCTGGATCGCTCCACCCTGCGTGCCGGCCGGGAAGCCGTGCGGGCCCTGGCGCGCCAGGTGCTCACCGAGGCGGGTGTGCTCGGGCCCGACTGGGATATGCCGCGTTTCGACCGCTTTATCGCACGGGTCGCCACCGCTGCCGGGGACCGCTGCCCCGGCCCCTGGGGCCTCTCCACCGAAGCCGGGCGTGGCCACGCCGAAAGCTGCCCGCGCTGCTCGCGGGCCCTGCGCATGATGAAGGAAGGGATTCTTTCTTCCTCGGATCTCACCCCTCCCGACGAACACTGCCTCCCGACGGAGCCGGTGGACCTTGTGGCGCTGATGATTGCGCCCCAGGCCCGGAAGCACATCAAGATCCTGGAGCGCACGCTGACCCCGCATGTACGGCGTGGGGGCGAGGACCTGTTTTTTGTAGACGGCGGCGCGGTCGAGGATCTTCAGGATCGCCTGTGCGCCCTGGCCGAAAACGGCACCCCACCCTCGGCGATGATGCGGGTGGTACGTCGGCTATTGCCGGGCCGCTGGGGTCGCTACGCCATCCTGGGGCCCGCGCCCGAGTACCTGCGTAGCGAAATCCAGACCATGGAGTGGGGAGATTCCGAGGGTATCGAGCGGCTTCCCGAGCCACTTCCTCCGCCTCCCTCCTCGGCTTCCTGGTGGATGGTCACGCTGGGCATCGGGCTGGTTGCCGGGCTGATGGGCCTGTGGATCTTCCGCCCCGAAGCCATGGGCGAGCTACCGCTGAAGGTGGAAAAGACCGGGGAAGGGCTGGTTTTCCAGACCTCTCTGGAAGCCTCGGTGGATGTGTGGGGCATCCAGGGTGCCAACCTGCTGCCGTTGTTCCACTCCGAATCTGCGGCGGACAAAGGGATTCTTTCCATGGGGGATGGGCGCTACCGGCTGCCCACCATCGCGGATGCCTATGTGGTGATCGCCAGCCCCAAGCCGCTGGCCAAGGACACCCCCATCGCCGGCGCCATCGTACAGGCCGGCTCGGACGGGGGCGTGGAGCGGCGGCTGGAAGAGGCCCTGCCCGGCTCGGCCGTGGTGGTCGCCCGCTGAGGCCGCCCATCACTGAATGAACATTCATTCAGAAGAAAGGGTGAAAATAAGGGGAGTATTCTCCACACCATGCAAGGCGCGTGCGGCCCGAGCGCCGCAGGCGCCCCCGATCACAGCGCCGGTGTCCGCAGGCGCCCACCGGGGCTCATCCGCTCCGCCAGAGCCCCCGCCACCAGCTCGGCATCCGCCTGAGCGCCACGGGTAAAACCCTGATTCCCACGGGCATTGATCAGCTCCAAGCAGCCCAGAACCAGCCCATCGCGCACCAGGGGCACACAGAGCACACTGTTCGTACGCTGCCCCGTCGCGGCGTCCACCTCCCGATGAAAACGCTGATCTGCGTAGGGCTCCAGGCTGTTCACGGTCGCGGCATTTTTGACGCAGAAGCCCGCGATGCCCACCCCGGCCGCCAAGCGATGCCCCACCAGACTGCGCCCCGAAGGTCCGGTCGCCCACACAAATTCCAGAGAGCGATCCTCCAACAACTTGAGCACCGCACCCCCCTCGGCCGGGATGAGCGTGCCCAGCAGCGTGAGCGCCTTCTGCGCCGCCTCCTCCACCGACGTGGCGCCGCTGATCACATGCAGCCAGGACGCATCCGCAGTGTCCTCTGGCGCCTCCATCGTCTCCTCGTCCAAGGTCGGGTCCTCAATGGGCGGCAGCACCAGTCCCATCGGCTGCACCACCCAGCCCTGACCGGCGCGCACATCCCGCGCCAAAACCTGCCCGTTCTGGAGCACCTCACAGGCGAGACGATCCAGTCCCACCATGGCGCCAAACTGCTCCAAGCCCAAGCCCAGGGCAACCACCCAGTTCCCTGCGCTCACCTCCACCGCGCCCTGGCGAGGGGACATGATACGGAATCTTGGCACCCTGGTATACCCCGCTCCGGGTAGGATAACCTCTCAGGCTGCGGAGGTCGATTGATTCCACGTCCCCCATTTTCGCGCGTACTGGCACTGCTGATCATCAGCAGCGCGCTTGTGCTTCGGGCCTACGCGCTGAATTTTGGCCTCCCACTTGCAGAAGCGCGTCCGGACGAGCTTACAATTGCCTTCCAAGCGATGAAGTTCGGCACCCTGGACTTCAACCCGCACTCCTTCAACTACCCCTCCCTGTTCAAGTATCTCACCTTTGGACTCTTCGGTTCTTACTATGCCATCGGCAGACTCTTCGGTTTTTTCGAGGGTCAAGAAGATTTTCTTCGTAGCTTTTTTGCGGGTGCGGTCACTTTTCGGCTGCTGATGCGGATGCTCAGCGCCCTGACCGGCACCATCGGCGTCGCGCTGTTGCTCTGGACGCCGGATCCCGGGGCCCGACGCCCGGGGCTGGGCGGTCTGGCCGCCGCCATGCTGTTGGCAGGCTGCTTTTTGCATGTGCGCGACAGCCACTTTGGGGTCACCGATATCACGATGGTCAGCCTCGCGACCGGCTCGGTGCTTCTGGCGCACCGTCTACAAAAACTACCCACGCTGAAGAACGCGCTGATCGCCGGTTTGGTGGCCGGCCTTACCACCTCTACCAAGTACAACGGCGCTCTGCTCTGCCTGCCCATCGCCCTGGCCCTGATTCCCCCCAGCGGCCGGCCCCGCACCGCCGAGCTGCGGCTGCTGATGGCGGCCGCCGCCGCGATGGTGGCCGGCTTTTTTGCGGGCAGTCCCTACGCGTTGCTGGATTTTCCGGCCTTCTGGCGAGATTTTTCCTATGAAACCCGCCATCTGGTGGAGGGGCATCGTGTGGACGTGGGCATCGGCTGGGTCCACCACCTGACCGCCTCGCTGCGCTACGGGATGGGCATCCCCCTGCTGTTAGCGGGACTGGGCGGGGTCGTGGTCGCCTTCTGGAAAAATCGTCGGGAGGCACTGGTGCTCTACAGCTTTCCCATCGCCTACTACCTGTTCATCGGTCGAGGGGAGACCGCCTTTTTCCGCTACATCCTGCCGGTGGTGCCCTTCCTGTGTATGGCCGCTGGGGCCTGGCTGGCGAAGACCCGCGGCGCGCTGCTGTGGGCCCTGGCCATCCTGTCGCCTTCGCTGCTGAGCACGCTGCTGGCGCTGCGCCTGATGGGCGCGGGCGACACCCGCAACGAAATGGGGGCGTGGATCGAGGCGAATGTGCCTACTCAGGCCCGGATTGTGCATGCAGGCACCTACTCCGGCGCACCCATGCTACAGCGGAATGTAGAGAACCAAAGCCGCGAATATGCGGCCAAGGCTGGACGCGCCGACGTCGCGGGCGTCCGGAAGCCCGACGATCCCCGCTGGTACGATCAGGGTCGTCCCGCCTACGACGTGCTTTTTATCAAGAAAGAAGGCATCGACTTTGCAAGCCAGCTCAGTGTGGCCGAGCTCATCGAGCAACCACCCGAGTGGCTGATGGTGGAAGACTACTTTCTCGTTCACTACAGTGCCGTGCCGACGGACGTGCTACGGATTGTGGAGGAGCGCTACGAGCTTGTGCACGAAGAGCGGGCCTGGGAAGGTACGGTCCGACCGGTTTTTGATCAACAGGACGCCTTCTACCTGCCGGTGGACGGCTTTTTCGGATTCACGCGCATGGGACCGGGCCTGAAGTTGTATCGGAGAAAGTCATGAACGCAGATCGTGGCCTGCTCCGGCGTTTCCGACGTTGGCTGGCCTGGGGCATTGGGCTGGCGGTAGTATTTTATGTAGCTTTTTCCGTCTGGATCGGCTTGGGGCCGGTGGTGGACACCCTGGCCCACTTCTCCTGGGCCTACTATGTGCCCGCGCTGGTCCTGACCCTGGTGAACTATTCGCTCCGTTTCGGAAAGTGGCACTATCTCCTTGGCAGACTGGGCATCAGTATCGACTGGAAGGAGAACGCGCTGATCTACTGCGCGGGACTGGCGATGGTGATCTCCCCCGGAAAGGTGGGGGAGGTGCTGAAGCCCTACCTGGTGCGCGTGCGTACCGGCGTGCCGATGGCCACCACCATTCCCGCCCTGATCACCGAGCGCCTGACCGATGGCATCGCCTGTCTGGCTTTGGCGGCGATCGGCGTGGGCACCTATATGGCAGACTCCGCTATCTACCTTGCGATTCCGCTGGCAATGATTGCGGTTTTGCTATTGGTCCTCTCCAATGTTCGTCTTTCCCTATGGATTATCCATCTGCTGGGCAAGCTCCCGCTGATCTCGAAGATCAGCGCCAAGTTGGAGGAGTTGTATGTGGCCATGCGCACCTGCGTTGCGCCGGTGCCGCTGGTGGTGACGGTGGTCATGAGCATCGTGGCCTGGGGCGGGGAGTGTGTGGGCTACCAGTTGATCTTCGAGGGGTTTGGTCTGGATGTGCCGCTGGCGCTTGCGACATTTATGTATGCATTTGCAACGGTCGCCGGGGGCGCGGTGCCCGGTGGACTCGGTGTGGCCGATGGCGCACTCCAGGCGCTGGCGAACAACCTGGTGACGGGCATCACCCCGGCGCAGGCCCTGGCAGGCGCGATGTTGATCCGCCTGGCTACGCTGTGGATGGGCGAGCTGATCGGCGCAATCGCCCTGTTCAAAGTCGGGGATCTTTTAGAGGAGGAAGAGCAATAAGGTCGCCGGCACGGTGGGGGGATAGAATTGCCTGTGGCTGCACAACCCCGTCATAGCCTGGACCAGCTCCTGGTCCTGGATAGCATCGTCCAGACCGGCTCTTTTGCGGGTGCGGCCCGCGCGCTGCATCGGGTGCCTTCCGCCATCTCCTACACGGTGCAGGCACTCGAAGATGCACTGGGCGTGGTGCTTTTTGACCGCAGCGGGCACCGTGCCGTGCTGACTCCCGCCGGGGCCCGGCTATTGGAGGAGGGGCGAGAGCTGTTGCGTCGCGCCCGCCAGCTCGACCAGCTCGCGGGCACCCTGGGCGAGGGCTGGGAGCCGGAGCTGCGCATTGTGGTGGACGGCGCACTGCCACTGGAGTCGGTGACCGAGGCGCTCAAAACTTTTGTGGAACGCCGGATTCCTACCCGTGTCCACCTGGATGTGGAGTACCAGGATGGTGTGCTGGAGCGCTTCGACAGCGACCACGCCGACCTGATGTTGGCGTTGGGCATCGAAGAGGGGGGCCGGCTTCGGGGAACGCCACTTCCTCCCTTGGAGATGTTGCTGGTGGTGGGCAGCGGGCACCCGCTCGCCCGCGAGGTGGGGATCCACCGCGAGCGGCTCTTGGACCATGTGGATCTGGTCGTCAAAGACACCGCGCCCACCTTTGCCAAAAACCCGCGGAAGTCCTTTCTTGGAAGCCGCCACATCATCCGCTTCTCCGACTTCCACTCCAAGCAGGCCGCTCTGCGCTCGGGCCTGGGCTACGGCTGGCTGCCCGCCCACCTTGCGCAGCCAGACCTTCAGGCCGGACGGCTGGTGCTGCTGGACTTTCCCGAGGGCAACCGCTGGACCTACCACCCCCAGCTCGTCACCCGCCGCGAAGAGCACCCCGGGCGCGCCGCCAGCCTCCTCATCGACCTCCTCCTCGGCAGTTCATCAAAAAATCTGAACGAGACGGTCTGAATAATCTACTTTTCTTGAACAAGAGGCACAGCTAAGGAAGGTGGGTGCCTGGAGCCTCTCGTGTCTCTTCTGCTGATTGCCGCCTGTACCTACGAGTTCGGCCTCTCCAGCAAGCCCGGCGGCAGCGCGGGCGGAATCGACAGCGAGGCCCGGGTGGAAGAGGACAGTGCGGCAGAGGAGAGCGAGGAGCCGAAGGAGAGTGATCCGGTCGAAAGCGCCAACAACGAGGAGCCGCAGGACAGCCCGCCACAGGACAGTCCGCCGCAGGACGAGCCTCCAGCAGACGACTGCGCGGACACGTCGGACCTGATCTACGTGATCTCCCGCGAAGATGGCACCCTCTACCTCTTCGATCCGCCCACCCTCTCCTTCACCGCCCTGGCCAAGCCGGCCTGCAATACCCGGCAGACCCCCGGCTCGATGGCCATCTCCCGCGATGGCCACGCCTTTGTCCGCTACGCCGACGACAGCGTCTACGACATCGATCTTTCCACCTTCGCCTGTACCCCCACTACCTACTCCGATCGCCGCACGGGCTTTGGCAGCTTCGGCATGGGCTATGCCACAGACTCCTCCAACACCTGGCGCGATCAGCTCTACGTCGCCAACGCCGATCGTCTCGCGATGCTCGACAGCAGTACCTGGGCGGTCACCCCCATCGGCACCATCCCCAGCCAGGCCGAGCTGACCGGCAACGCGCAGGGGGAGCTGTGGGCGATTCTGCCCCTGGAACGCCCGGCAAAGCTGGTTGAGCTGGACAAGACCAACGGCCGCAGCCTCCAGAGCCTGCCGCTGGCCGGCTTCCCCAGCGCCCAGAACATCGACACCTTCGCCTTTGCCACCTGGAACGGAGATTTTTATCTGTTCATTCGCGAGAGTGGCATGGGGAACCACAGCGATGTGTACAAGGTGACCGGCACAGGAACGCTGACCAAAGAAGTGACGAACATCGGCTTTGATATTGTGGGAGCAGGCGTCTCCACCTGCGCACCGGCCTGAGCGCTACTCCTCGGCCTCCACCGGCTGCACTTCCCGTTCCCAGTTGGGGGCCACCTCCGGCACCAAGGGTTGGCTGCCCTCTCCCGCTTCAGGAGGGGGAGCGCTGGGCCGCTCTCCCACCGGCGGAAAGCGAAAATGCGCATCTGAGGCAACTTTTCGTACCTCATCCGACAGGTCCTGGATGCGCTTCTCCAGGCGATCTTTGGATGGATTGCCCTTCAGATCGTGCAGGAGCATCCCAAAATTATACTCGATCTCGGTGGTCTTTTTCTCTCCGTTCATCGCGCGGCAAGCCCGCTCCAGCTCAGGTTCCCACCGATCGGTGTATACCCGCTCAGCCAGCAATCGCGCCGCTTCGGGCTGCTTTTGTTGCCACAGCCCATAGACCTCCTGCAAGCCGCTGGTCACCAGCTCGCCCTCTTCCTCCCAGGAGTGGGTGGGGGGTGCCACCACCGGAACGGGCTCCGCGCCGCACGCCAGCCAGATCAGCAACCACATCCCGCCTTCTCCTTCAATTCATCGGCTGACCCACGCCGATGGTGCAATTCACCGGATCGCGAGAAGAATAGCCCAGTCCATAGACCCCGCACATCTCTTCGCGGGCAAAATCCGGCCCGCCGCCTTGTGGCGGCTATCCCGCCGGTTCCTCTATTTTTTGGACAGGGGCCCGCTGCCACAGCCAGCCTGAGACCGAGCCGGTGATCCAGGCCAGCGGAACCAGCAAAATCCAGTGGTTGTACCAATAAAATCCAGCCCACTTCACCGCATCCAGCCGCCCGTTCTGCGCATCGTTTGGCCACAAAAACAGCAGGAGGAAGGTGCCACTCAGGCCGGTGATCAGGCCCCACAGCAGACCGGCGATGCCTTGCAACATGGCTCGGGCAAGGCGTGCCCGCCGGGGAAAACGCAGCTCCATCCACTTCCCATCCAGGCGCCGGCCCAGCAGCGGAGCCAACAGCAGGGCCACCGGAGGCCCGACCAGCGGCGCCCGCACCGCGTAGTACCACAAGAGGGCATCCCCTACACTGCGATCACTGATCCGAAGTGCCAACCCGGCCGCGGCCAGCCAAGCCACCAACGCCCACAAAAGGGCAACCCCGATCACCGTGCGGAAGGAGCGCATCCGCCGTCAAGGGTAGCACGGCGCAACCCCCGGCGGGCGGGTTATCTGAGCATATGGCGCAGTCTGTGGTCATCATCGGAGCGGGGATCACCGGGTCTTTGTTGGCCTGGCGTTTGGCAAAACGTGGCTGCACCGTCACCATTCTGGAAGCTCAGCATGTGGGTGCCGGCTCGTCCTCCCGTACAGCAGCCGGAATACGACAACAGTTTTCTACGCCCGCCACCGTGCGTGGAATGCGATTTTCGGTAGACTTTTATCGGAACTTCCCGCAACTTGTCGGCGGCACTGAAGTGCCCATCGTCCAAAATGGCTATCTGTTTTTGTATGACCGGGAGGAGAGCTGGGGTGCTGCCCAGCGGCGCGTGCATATGCAGCAGGCCGCAGGCCTTCGCGAGGTGCAGGCCCTTCCGATAGAGGCGCTGCACGCCCACTTTCCGTGGGTGGATCCACTGACCGTGCTGGGGGGTAGCTATTGCCCCACCGATGGCTTTCTGCATCCGGCCGTGGTCTACACCGAAGCCATGGGCGCAGCCCGCCGTTTGGGTGCCAGCCTGGTGCAGCAGGCCCCGGTGCAGGCCGTGCGCAAACGGGGCGAGCGCATCGAAGCCGTATGCACACCCAAAGGCGACTTTGAAGCAGAGGTATTTGTAGATGCAACCAACGCATGGTCGCCCCGACTGGGGCGTGTATTGCAGGCTACAGAACTCCCCATCCTGGCTTTGAAGCGGTATCTTTGGCTGTTGGAACGTGGGCCCAGCATGTCTCCCGAAACCCTGCTGAGCCTGCCGCTCACCATCGTGCCATCGGGCGCCTATTGTCGCCCGGAGAACGCCGACCGTCTCCTGATGGGCTGGGCCCACGATGCCAACCCCGAGCCCGACTTTTCCTACGACGATCAGGATCGTATCGACCCCGCCTTTTCTCATCGCACCGGCACCGAAACCGCGGCCTTCGAGACCTGGGCCACCCTGGCAGAAGTGGTGCCGTCCTTTGCGGAATTTCCGGGGATCGTGGCTACCACCTCCGGCTACTATGGCAGCACGCCGGACCACAATCCCTTCCTGGACTACGACCCGCTTGTGCCCAACCTGCTGCGTCTCTCTGGCTTTTCGGGCCACGGCGCCATGTTTGGCCCCTTCACGGCGCTGGTGGGCGATGCGCTGGTGGCCGCCGGGGCCTCCATCCCCGATGTCGAAGTGCTGGGCGAGCGCACGCCGCTGGCACCCTTCGCCATCGGCCGGGACTTTTCGGGCGCTGAGCACATGGTGATTTGATGGTTCTTTCCCGCCGCCCGCTGCTGAACAGGGCGCTGCGTTGGGGAAGCCGCCTGGTGGCCGGGGGGCTGGGCCTGCTGGGGCTGGCCCTGTTGGTGTTCATTCTGTTCTTGCGGACGGAGCCCGGGAACGACTGGCTGCTCTCCGTGATTCTACCGCAGATTCAACCCCCCCTCGGCGCCATCGAAGTGGCCCGGCTCCGCACCGACCTGTTCACCGAGCTGCGGCTGGAAGGGGTGGCCATCCGCCGCGCCGACGGCCAGGTGCTCTTGTTGGCAGAAGAGGCCAACGCCAGCTACTCCCTGGGAACCCTGCCCGCACTGCTGCCGGTTTCCCGCCTGGAATTGCGCGGGCTGCGCGGAGATCTGAGCCTCACTGAACAGGGCCTTGATATTGCCGCCCTTTGGGGCCCTTCCAACCCCGATGCGCCCCCCTTTTCTCTGCCGCTGCGCATCCGCATCACCGAGGTGTTGGTAGACCTGCCCCACCTGGGTTTAAGGAAGGACAACCAAGTCTATACAGTAGACGACACTACACTTCAGGGTGGGCTGGAGCTGTGGGGGCGCTCGGTCGCCGTCACAAACCTCTCGCTGAAGATCCCCCGATCCACCCCAGCCATCGGAGATGTCGCCCTCAGCTTCTCGGGAAGCTATCGCGACGCGCGCGTGCTGGACGTGGACCAGGCACAGGCGACGGTTGGAAAGCAAAAGCTGGCGATTGCCGGTGTGATTGGAGATGTAGGCAGCACCGGGAACCTGGACATCCAGATCCTGTCCGCCCACCTCTACCCCGATGCCCTGCCTCCAGAGCTGGTGGATGTGGCGGCCCTCCAGCTTGGGGGGCCATTTCAGGTCGCCGGAACTGTTCGTGGAAACTACCTTTTTCCTCGAACGGAGCTGGCCATCCAGATCCCCGAAGGATCGGCCAAGCTCTCCGGCGGCTTCGATACCGAGCGCGGGGAGTGGTCGGCGGTGCTGTTGAGCCCCGACCTGCCCTTGCACAAAATTTCCGGCCTGGCTCCTCCCTTGCATGTGGATGGCGAGGCGCGGGTGACGGGCGTGGGCACGGATCCCGCTACCTGGACTGTGGACGCCTCCGTGGACGGCCAGGTTCACGGCTTGCCCTCGGTGGGGAGCATGGGCATCAAGGCCGCTGGAAAACTGACGGGACAAATACTGGATGTACCGAGTCTGACGCTGGTCGCATCTGGCCTGAGCGGTCGTGGCTCGGGGCGCTGGGATCTGTCCGAGCAGAGCGGCAACGTGGCCATCCAGGATCTGCTGCTGGACCTGCGGCACATCCCCCGGGTTCCGCAGATCCTGGCGATTATCCCGAACCTTCCACCAGAAGCCGCCGAGAGTGTGCACAGCCTCGCGGACCTGGATCTGGCAGGGCTGCTGTCCTGGTCCGGGGTGGTCAGTCGCGAGCCCAGCGGAGGCATCGTCGCTGCCGGGGAGCTGGGGGCCGAAAACCTGCGGCTGGGAGAAGATCTGGCGCTTGCAAATGCCAAAGGCCCCCTCTCGGTCCACTTCGCGGAGGGCCTTGCACAAGCAGGACCCGCCGGGCCGCCGGTGCTGGCCTCGCTGCTGGCGGGCACCACCCTGACCCTGAGCAGCCTGCGTGCTGGGCCGCTGGCGGCAGAGAGTGGGGTGGTCACCTTGGGCATGGACCGCGACGCGCTGGCGTGGAGCTTTTTGTTAAAGAAGCAGGGGGAGGAGGAACTGCTGGCCAGCGAGGGCCGCCTGAACCGGGCGGATGGCTCCTGGGTGCTGGATAGCCTCCGGGGAGCAGTGCCGACCGCAGAGGGCACCTTGCCGGGCAGCCTGAGGGGCAGTGGGAAGTTCGCTGGGGACAGTGGTGAGAACTGGGCCCTGCGGGCACTGAATCTCCAAGGCAGCTTGAGTAGTGCTTCGCTGGTGCTCAGCGGGCAGGGCGGGGCCATGCTGCCCCTGAACATGCAGGTGCAGGTGGATGCCCTGGAGCCGGCCATGCTCTCCGGTTTTGCCCCCACCGCCGACTGGCAGGGCAAGCTGTCCCTGGCAGCGGTTGTCACAGGCGTACTAAAAAAGCCCCAGGTTTCCGGCGCACTTTTGTTTGAAAAGCTGCGGGTGCCCGGCAGCGTCCAAAACCTGGACGCCGAGCTGGGGGTGGAGCTGACGACAGAGGCACTTCGCGTGGAGGGGGAGGGAGCCGGGGTGCGCCTGTCCGCCTCACTCCCCCTCAAAATGGATCCCCCGGGCCCCGATCCCGACGGCCCTCTCTACCTGAAAGCAGAGCTACCACCCACAGAATCTACCACCATTCAGAGACTGTTGGAGGGAGTGGAGCTACCAGAATTCCGCAGCTCGCTGTCCGTGGAGCTGGGGGGCACTCCGGCGCGTCCCACCGGCAAGCTGGTCACCACCACTTTCGCCACACCCGGCGAAAAGAAGGACCGAATCCAGGTGGATCTGGATGCACTCTTGACAGGTCAAGAGGTTCAGGTAACGGGTACGCTGTGGGAGCGCTCGCTGCCGCGGGCCGCCATCGGCGGCACCATTCCGGTCGATGTCCCGGGCCTGATGGCGATGCTCTTGGGCGGAAAAACCCCCACCCAGGCCGATGCCCTCGCGGCGGTGGGCAACCTGAACCTGAACCTGAACGCCCGCAAAGTGCCCCTGCGCTACCTCGCGGACGCCTCCGGAAAGGACATCCAGGTGGAGGGCCTGATCATCGGCAACCTGCATGTGGGCGGCCCGCTGCAGGCCCCCCAGATGCGGGGGGCATTTTTGTTAGACCACGCCATAATCGGTACGGTGGCCATCGAGCAGGGCTCGCTGACCGTCTCTCCCGCCAGCGGGGGCTACGACCTGGCGCTGAAGATGGGCTTCGGGGAGAAGACAGGCTTGGACTTCTCCGGTTTTGTCCCATTGGTGCTGGATATCTCTCGCCTGCCAACGACAGAACAGATCCTGGGGGCGCCGGGGCTTTCGCTGCAGGTGGGCGGGGCCGGGGTACCGCTGGCCCTCGCAGCGGCCTTTGTGCCCGGTTTTGGGGGCGGCTCCGGGAACCTGCAACTGAGCGGAACTGTGACCGGCTCGCTGCTGGAGCCAGACCCCAACCTGGCGCTCCATATCGAAAAAGGCGGCTTTTCCCTGGATCAGAGCGGCGTTCGCTACCAGAACCTGGAGATCGACGCCAAGCTGGACCGGACCAGCCTGGACCTGACGCGTTTGGGGGTGGAGACCCTTCCGAATGTAGGGGAAGATCTCCCCGGAGAAACCCAGATCTCGCGTGTGGACGGCCACGTTCGTATCGAGAGTGCCGGCGGCTGGAACATCCAGGAGAACTGGGCGCCCAGCCGTGTGGTGGGAGAGCTGGAGATGAAGGGCTTTCGGGCCGCCGCCCTGGCCGACCGGACCCTGCGGGTCACCGGAACCACCCGGGTGGGCATGGATGGCGGACGGGTCACCCTGAAGGGCGCCCTGCGGGTGGACCGGGCATCCATTCGCCTCCGCCAGGACTTTTTTGCGGAAGACAACGACCTGGAGCTGCACCCGGACATCCAGATTGTCGGGGTGACACGCGATCCCTTCTCGGGTCCGCAGGGGATTCCGGGGCTCTTGGATCTGGTGCCGACCTGGTTCCGGGCCACCCTGGACGTGGATCTGGCGGACAGCCTGTACGGCTCCATCGCCATGCCATTGGAGGACCGCTTCGGCAAGTTAGGTCAGGACTTTTCGACGGTTCGGGTAGAGGGCGCACTGTCCGGGAAGGCCAAGGTGGAGCTGGGGCATGGGCTGCTGCTGATCACCGGCTCCTTGGAGCCCAGCCGAGGCCAGGCCAGAGTGCTCGGCAAAACTTTTGCCGTCAAAGAAGGCACCATCGCCTTTACCGGACGCGACTTTTTGTCTCCCCTGATCGAGGTGCGCGCCCTCTACCCCACCTCCGCCTACGGCGACATGGAGGTGAAAATCTCCGGTACGCCCGAAAAACCCACGGTGAAGTTCAGCTCTGACCGCTACCCCGAAGAGGATGTGCTTGCCATCCTGCTGACCGGCCGGCCCGCCTCAGAGACGGGCAACGCCGAAGGTCTGCCGCTGCAGCTCATCAGCTCCGCCCTGATGGCTGTAGCCCAGGATACACTTGGTGAGAGCTCAGGTGGTGGGGTGGTGGAATCGGTGCAGCTCGACACCTTGGGAGTGCAGGGCGGCTTCCGTATCACCCGCAACCTCTCTCTCTACACGCGCTACAATTTCAAGAACGGAACCACCGGCGAGCCTGCCACCGTTGAAGTGACCCTGGAATGGTCCCTTCCTCGGGATTGGTCGCTGGAAATCCGAGGCGGCGGCAACGGTCAGTCCATCTCCGCATGGCATAGCTGGCGCTTCTGATCGCCCGAACCCCCTTGTCGCCGATCGTGCCGGACGAAGATACACTGCTGCTCAGTATCGGAGGTTTTGATGTCTCCCCGCTCTGCCCTGTGGGCGCTGTTGTTGCTTCCCGCCTGCAAAGGCTGCAAAGAAGAGCCCGAACCCGCTATCGACCTGATCAAGCCTCTGGCCTCCAAGGCCACCGGTATGGTCGTCGGCACCGGTGTTGGGAATGCCTCCGAAGTGCGGATGCCCGTCTACACGGTCAACGCCTATGGCGCCATGATCCCCAGTGAATCGATCTCCCTCTCCAGCAGCGTTGCCCTGGATGCCACCACCGTCACCCCCGATGCGGCCGGCTATGGTGTCGCCGTGCTGCGTCCCGGGGCGCTCGGGGTCTTCAGCCTGACCGCTGCGGGCGAGGGTGGCACTGGCGAGGGCCGTGGCTACGCCACCGCCGCGGAGCCCCCAGATATCGAATTCTCCACACTACCCTCCGCCAACGCCAGCTTTATGGCCAATGCTGGAAACGGACTGGCCTGGTCCGTAGAGGGCCAGGTCTGGTGGGCGCTGCCCAATGGCCAGCCCCCGCTCCCGGTATTGACCCTGGAAGATCCGATCCTCACCCTGTTTCCCGTGCAGGGAGACAAGGACGGCGTGACGGACCTGCTGGTGGCTTCGCGCAGTGCCGTGGTACTGCTGAAGGGACTGGACGGAGGCGGGCTGGCCTGGGGAGCCGGCTTTACGGCGGACGACCCGATCTTGGCCGTCACCATGGCGGACATGGATGGCAACGCGGTGAACGATCTGCTCATCGCCACCGCGCCCACCGACACCACCAGCGAAGTGGTGTGGATGGAAGGCGACGGGCTATGGGCCTTCAAGGCAGTGAATGTACTGGAAGTGACCTACACCGTCCACGGTGTGAGCGCCGAGGACTACAACGGCGACCGCCAGGCCGAAGTCACCCTCCTGACCGACGATGGGCTGCTGCGCCGCTACACCCCCTTCGAGGACCAGTGGCTCTCTGCCACCACCCAGGACTACGACCTGGGCCTCGGGCAGGGCTCGCACCTGTACCCCTCTATCGACGTAAACGGGGATAAGAGCCCGGATATTCTCGCATGGGGCCCACTCAAGGAAGGGGAGGGCTGGCAGGCGTGGATCATCACCGCCGGCTCCTCCTCTCCCACCCGCTACCGCCTGTTTGAAGCTGACAAAACGCCCGAGTGGATCGGCATGACCATCGGAGACCTGACCGGCGATGGGCTGTTGGACGTGGCCCTGACCACGCCCACCCAGTTGATGCGCGCCGTCTGGGGCAAAAAGCCCAATGAAGCCCCCACGATCTACGTCACCACCTCGGCACCCACCAGCCCTGCGGTGGCCATCGGCTCCTGGATCGGCGACGACTACCCGGACGTGGGCGTAGGCGCCGCGGAAGTGGTGATCCTGCCGGGTGACTTCACCCCAGATGATCCGTCAACCACCGAAACAAACGAATATGTCCCTTGGCGCGTCAAGACCCCACAGGGGGATCTGTACGATGCAGGCATGGCCCTGGATCCCTGGCTGGGTGACGTGAACGACGACGGCATCGTGGATATTGTGGCCGCAATCCAGGCGGACACCAGCGTTGGTATCCGCGCCTACATCGGCCGCGCCGAGGACGGCGATACCGGCGAGCAGCCCACCGCCGCGCCCCTGGTGCCCCTGGCTTCCGCCGGGACCGCCCTGGACCTTGCGGTCTGCGGCGATCAAGTCTACTTTTTGCTGGATGCAGGCACGCAGACCCTGTACCACTACAGCGTGGCGGCGGACGGCGTGTTGAGTCCGATGCAGGACCCCATCGAGGTGCCCGGCGCCAGCCTCGTCGCCTGCGGAAGCTTCCTCGCGGGCGACGTGGTGGTGGCGGATCCTGCAGGTCATACCACCTACATCGACGCGGATGGCTTCGCCAACGATGGCGAACCGAGCAACAATGTCACGGCGATGGTGGCCGTGGATCCCGATGCCGATGGGGTCGCCTCGCTCCGGCAGTGCTCGGAGGCGGGTTGCCGCATGGGCGCCGCCGACTTCGACGGAGACGGGAGTATCGACCTCGCCACGCTGTCGAACGGCACGTTGGAAGTGGAGATCGCGGGTACCTCCTACTCCGCATCCGAGGACGCAACCGGCCTGTGGGTGGGTGATGCCGACGGCGACGGTACGGCGGATGTTGTGGTGGGCGGTGCGGGATACTGGCGGGTCTACCGCGTCTTTGCGGGTGGTATCACCCCGGGTGACGGGCACTATGTATGGTGGCCCATCTCCGATCAGGTCTCCTTCGGCGACCTGGATGGCAACGGCGTTCCCGACCTGCTGTGTGGGGCAGCGCCCGACACCAACGACAGCGATGCGGTGGACTGGACCGGTCGCCTGGTTTATGTGGAAGCTCCGGACGCGGAATGAGTCTCGTTTTTGTTACCGGGGCCACCGGCCAGATCGGTGTGCCCCTGGTACAGGCCCTGGTGCAAGCCGGGCATCGGGTGCGTGGCCTGTGCAGGACGGCCGAGGGGGAGGCGCAGCTTCAGGCCCTGGGCGTGGAAGCTGTACGTGGGGATCTGAAGGACACCGTGGCCCTGGAGGTGGCCCTCAAAGAGGTGGACGTGGTCTACCATCTCGCCGGTGGGCTGCGCGGGAAGGGGCAGGAAACGGCGCAGCGGCTGAACCGGGACGGCACCGCCGCCCTGATCGCCGCCGCCACGGGAAAGCCGATAAAAAGCCTGGTCTTTGCAAGTAGCTGTGCCGTGTACGGCGATCGGAACGGACTGTGGGTTGGCGAGGACTACCCGCCCTCCCCGCACACCGACTACGGAAAAAGCAAGGTAGAGGCGGAAGATCTACTGCTGTCCTCGGGGCACCCGGTGAAGATCGCCCGGATCGGGGTAGTCTACGGGCGCGGCTTCCGGGTACTGATGGAAGAAGCCCACAAAAAGGGGCGGGCCTGGCTACCAGGAGAGGGGCTCAACTTTTTGCCCTGGGTCCACATTGACGATGTGGTGGGCGCGCTGGTGCGCATCGCCGCGCGGGGGCAGGCGGGTGGCATCTACCATGTGGTTGGAAGAAGCACGCCTTCTCTCAAGGATTTTTACAAGGAAGTGGCCAAGCGCCTGGGTACCAAGCCGGTGCGCTTCTGGTCCACCTGGGTGCCCTCAGCCCTGCAGTTCCGGCTCGCGGAAGCCAACGAAAAGGTCGCCGGCCAGTTGAACCGGAAGCCCCGCTTTACACCGGACAACCTGCGGCTGTGGACCTCCGGCGTGCGGATGCGCAGCGAAAGACTGGAAAAGGAGCTGGGCTACGTCTGGCGCTTTGGGGACTACAAAGAAGGGCTGGCCGAGAGCCTGAGCTGAGGCCGGGTTAACCACCCACATGCTCCTGCTTCTGGCCGCCTGTACCCCCGCTCCCGTCGTCGGAAATCCGGACCTGCTGCATACAGCCCTGACGTTCGACCTGGAAAATCTGGAGGGAACAGCAGAAATCGACCTGCTCTCACCCGAAGAGTCCACCGCCGTCACGCTGGAAGTGGGCGACCTGGAGATCCAGCAGGTGAAGGTGGAGGGGGAAGAGGTGGGCACCGAGCAGCGTGGCGGCATCCTCACGATCCCGACGGAGCCCGGACAAAAACAGACCATCTTCGTCCGCTACTCCTTCTCCACCCACGAGAACTTCACTGGCTGGGGGCCCACCCGGGGGGAGAGCTTCACCTGGCCCTCCTACTGCGGAAACCTGTTCCCCTGTAATTCCGAGCTGGAAGATGGCGCCAGCTACTCCATGCAGCTCCGCGGGGTTCCCCGCCAGGAAACAGCCGTCTACCCCTCTGAGATCCCGGCCGAAGCACCCGCCTACACCCCGGCCTTTGTCGTGGGGGACTACACGGACACCGTGCTGGGGCAAACGCCGGCCGGCACCGAGCTCCATGTGTGGACCCGCCCCGGCGAGCTGGAGGCGATGCTGGACGGCACCTCGCGGTTGGTAGACGTTTTCGGATTTTTGGAAAAAACCTACGGCCCATACACATTTGGGAACCGGGCGGGCAGCGTGTCGGTGGACTGGGGACAGGAATACGGGGGCATGGAAAACCATCCCTTCTGGCATGTCTCCGGCTATGCCCTGCGCAGCCAGGAGGTCCACACCCACGAGGCCGCCCACGCCTGGTTCGGCACCGGTGTACGCTTCGCCTGTTGGGAGGATTTTGTGCTTTCAGAGGGAACCACCTCGTACATTTCCGGTCGGGCCCTGGAAGAGGTGGGGGGGCCGGACCTCTTCGACACCTATGTGGCCGAAATGGACCTGTTCTGCGGAACCAACGAGGATGTTCGCGCCCTTCCCGACACCTGTAACGAAATCGACATCGAAACGGATCCCCTGTGGTCCATGGTGCCCTACATGAAGGGGGCCTGCTTCTACGAGGATGTGGCCGACCAGATCGGCATCGACCGAATGGATAGGATCATCGCCGCGTTCTACAAGGAGCACGTCGGACATGCCGCGCGGATGGAGGACATGCTGGAGGCCATCCGCGCCGAGCTGAGCCCTGAAGAGGAGGGCCCCTTCGAGCAGCGGGTGCAGGACTGGCTGCTCAGCCCGAAATGCCCGGAGGACTACGCAGCACGCTGTGGGAAGCATGGGAATTGAGCAGTAGCCTTGACAGGTCAAGGCGTTGCCCCAAGGCCGGAGACAGGTACAGAGACTCCACCGTCTCCTCCACCCGACCGCTCAAGGTGGCCTGCGAGGAGCGGCCCAGGTGCAGCTCCAGCTTGTGCAGCCCCAAGGACTCCGGCAGGCCCGGGCCATAGCTGCGCTCCCCGCAGCGCCCGTCGAAGCTGACCATATAGGACAACTTCCGATGATTTGCCTGCTGAAGCTCTGCTACAAAGCGCTCATAGTCCAGACCCTGGTGGTAGCGCCCGTCGCGGCGGCCGCTCACCCCCATGTAGGGCGGGTCCAGATAGACCAGATCCTGTCCCCCCGCCTGAGCCAGCGCACGACTGTAGTCACCCACAAAACAGGTGCCACGCTCCTTTAGGAGCATATGTGCAACCTGCACACGCTGTTGGAGCGTGGCCGGGCGCATGCCCAGGCGGCGGTTGTCGGGAGACTGGTTGAAGTGCCCCTCGAGGTTGAAGCGGGGCGAGTTTTTGACGCAGCGGGTGAGCAGGTAGAGGAGCTGCGTGGGCTCTGGGTTCAGGTTGAAGGCCGCACGAACGGCATCATAGCCGGCACGCGGGGAGGCCTGCTGGGCCTCCCAAAGGCGCCGGTAGTCCTCCACCAACTCCTCGGGAGAGTGAAGGATCTTCGACCAAATTCCCACCAACGGCGACA
>JBEIQS010000246.1:0-8060 GCA_040376425.1 Alphaproteobacteria bacterium
CCCCCCACCTCCGTGGTGACCTGGGTGATGTCCGGCGAAGATCCTGAGGGGCACGCATGGCGGCGCTTCACTTTCTCCAAGGTGGGCCCTGGTCGGTATAAGCTTGCCTGTTTCCCCACGCCCTTCCACAACAGCGAAGATCCCCTGTCCCCCGGAATTCCGCCCAGCTCCTCGCGCGCGGCCAAGGCCCACTGAACCGGGCCGATCCAGGCCCTCTTGGCGAAAACTGCGGAGGTTGCCTGTGGAAACGTCGGCGGGGGCATGGCTTCTCCTGCATGCGCCACCCCCAAACGGCGGTACGGCCGGAGGATCCAGCTTGCCCGGCCTGGACGGCGGCAGTGGATTGCTCCCGGTGTGGCGCATGTTGTAGGGAAGCATACCATTGCGTCGAATTGGGGCCCCGGGATCCATTCCTGAAGGCGAGGCCCGGGGCGGCCGTCCGGGACGGGGCGCGCTATATTTTGAACCGCCCCGGAGGCCTTTGCGTGTGTCTACGCGTCCAGGACGGTGTTTTTCACTGTGATAGCTACTCCGATCGCCCCCGGAGCTGCCGGGACTTCCCGGCGGGTGGATCCAGTTGCCTGGAGGCTCGACGTCGTGTCGGCCTTACCCCATGACCACTCCTAAGAGAGTCTTCTATTCCCTTATTCCGCTGCTGGTGCTGGTCCTATCCCTCGAAGTCGTCCTGCGAAGCGGGTACAGCACCCTGCCCAGCCTGGACGCGCTGAAGAACTACCAAAAAGCACCTTCCTACGACAAAAGCCCCGTAGGCTGCAATTTTCAACTTGAAAGCCGAAAAACATGGGGATCTGGAGGGATCCTCTTTCTGGGCGACTCGATCTCCGACGGCTTTGGCGTCATCAAGGAGGACCGTTTTACGACCCACCTCGCGGCAGCCTTTCCGGCTCGCCCGGCCGAAGTTCTGGCCCGTCCGGGTGCGGACACCTGCATGGAGATTTCCATGTTGGACAAGCGCCTGCTACGGCCGAGCCCCCCCTCCTTGGTGGTCTGGGAAGTGATGGCCGACGACCTGATGGGCTACATGCTGTTCAGCTATGACGGCCGACCGGCGGCCAACCCCTTCGCGGAGCCCAACGGGGTCCTGCGTCATGCTGCCGCGAGCTCCTACCTGTTCAACCTGCTCTGGTGGCACCTTCGTCGCCACTCGGGTGGCGACGAGGGACGGATCGTGTCGCCCACGCAGCAGTCCCAGATGCTGTCGCACCTGCGGGCGTTGAAGCAGACCGCCGACGCCTCCAACATCCGCCTTCTTCCCTATCTCCTGGAGCCCGCCGGGTGGGAATTCTGTGACCCCAATCCCCGGCCCACCCAACCCTGCCATTGGATGCGGGTGGATCTGAACTATCTGGCAGGAATCTTCACCGAGGCCGGCCTCACGCCGGTGGACCTGAGGGGCCTTTGGAAAGGGCACCCCTTGCTGGTGATTCCGCGAGAGGTCAACACCGGAGTTGGTGGCATCAGCATCCACCCGAATGCCGATGGGCACCAGCTTATCGCCAAGGCCCTACACCCCCACATGGAGGCTGCACTGAAGCAACTGGAAAAGTAGCGGGGGAATCCTCACGCCGAACGCCAACAGCGACATCGCGCCAATCTACTTGACCGATGAGTCGATTTTCGATTATCTATACGCATGGCTGCAAACCCCTCCCTCCCTACGACCGACATGGCTACCCCGCCCCCGCTGATGGAGGTGGTCCAGACGGCGATGGCCGACCTCTCCAAGCGCCCCACCGAACACCTGGGTATGGGGCTCTGGTTGATGATTGACATGGTCATCCTTTCCTTCATCACCGTTCCCTTTGCTATTCTTTTTGTGGTGGCGGCACAGTCGCGAAATGAAGCGTTGATGTTCGGCGGGTTGGCCGTCATGTTGTTGCTGGTGGTCGGTGGTGCGCTGGTCCTCACGTCGGCGACGATGGGGGCCACGGTGCTGGCGATCAGTGACGATGCGGAGTCGGGGACAGGCCTGGGCTTTGGCGCGGTGCGGGAGCGCCTGGGTGCGGGTCTGCGGATCGGCCTGCCCGCGACCCTGCTGAACCAGACCGCGGTTTTTGCCGGTACCCTGTTCTGCTACATCCCCGGCCTGATCGCCTTTGCCGTCCTGGTGCCGCTGATGCCCATCATGGCGGACCGGAAGGTCGGCACCTTCGAGGCAGCCGGTATCTGCTGGCAACACTTCCGGGCGCGGCCCGGTTGGATGGCCGGCCTGGCCTTGATTGACTTTATACTTACCTTTATCGTGAGCATGATCCCCTTGGTTGGCCTGCTGCTGATCGTGCCGGTGCGTATGACCTTAGGGGTCGCCGCCTGGCGAGCTGTTCGCAGTCTACCTGTATGAACGCGGCCGCACCCGAAACCCTGCTGCGATTGGCCACGGACCCCTCTACCGAGGTGCGCCTGTCCGTCGCGGGGAATCCGGAAACCCCGGAGGACGCGCTCTCGTTGTTGGTCTGGGACCCCAGCGCCCCCGTTCGTGCCGCAGTCGCCATACATGTTGGCTTGAGCCCGGAACAGGAGGACGTGCTCGCGCGGGACGCCGATGCACAGGTGCGCCAGAAAGTGGCCACCCGCCAGGGTCTGCATGAAGGACTGCTTCGGCGCCTGGCCACCGACAAAGCCGCAATCGTGCGCGCAGCATCGGGAACGAACCCCAGCCTGCTGGCGGAGCTGCTGGCCACCTTGGCCGCCGACCCGGAGGGCATGGTGAGGGCCCGCATCGCCGCCAACCCCGCCAGCCCGCCAGAGCTGCTCCACGAGCTCAGCATGGACCCGGACGTGCAGGTACGCCAAGGAGCCGCGCGGAACCCCGCGGCCCCCGAGGAGCTGCTGATCCGGCTGGCCTGGGATGCCGCCGTAGAAGTGCGTCTGGCCGTGGCCAACCACCCCTCCGCGCCCCGCGAGGCCCTGCGGGCGCTCACCTCGGACCGCGAGCCGCTGGTCTGGGCGGCCCTGTCCCGACGCACCTCAAGCTGAGGGCGAGGCCGGCCGACCGTCTCCCAAGCGCTTCACCAAGAATGCAGTTGCGTCGTCTGGCACCAGGGGCCGGGACAGCCAGTAGCCCTGCATCCTCGGGCAGCCCATGGCCTTCAGCTTCAGGTATTCGGCCTCCAGCTCCACCCCTTCGGCGGTCGCACTCATGCCGAGATCCAAGGCAAGATGGACGATGGAACGGACCAGGCGCTCCTCCCGCTCTCCCACAGTAAGACGACAGACAAATGAGCGGTCCACTTTGATGGATGAGAAGGGGAGACGGGAGAGGTAGGAAAATGAAGAATAGCCTGTTCCAAAGTCATCCATCGACAAACGCACCCCAAGCTTCTCCAGATCGGAGATCACTTGACGCGTCCACTCTTCGTCCTCCATAAAGCTGCTCTCGGTGATCTCCAGCACCAGTGCGGACGGTGCCAGTTCCACATCCGTCAAAACCTGGCGTACTTCATCCACAAATCCGGGCTGGCGCAGTTGCCGCACGGACACGTTCACATTGATGGAGCGTGGCCCGGCATCCCCCCAGCGCGCCTGCCATGCCTTGAGCTGCCGGCAGGATCGCTCCATCACCCACTTACCGATCGGAACAATAAGACCGGACTCCTCGACCGAACGAACGAAGCGCGCAGGGGACACCACGCTCCCCTTCCACGTCCAGCGCAGGAGGGCTTCAAAACCATCGATGCGCTCGTCCGAAAGAGACAGGATGGGCTGAAAAACCACATGGAAGGCTCCCGGACCATCCGCAGCCCCCCCCAGGATGTGGTGTTCCACATCGTGACGCAGGGCCTCGTCCATCTCGGCGCGCTCGGCGACCGCCGTGCGCAGCGCTGAGTTGAAAACCTGGAGCTGGTCCGTACCGCGCAGCTTGGCCGTGTATAGCGCGATATCAGAGTTACGAAGTACCTCTTCCGCCTCCATTCCCGCCTCTGCCACCACAATGCCCAGCGTTACGGTGGTGTAGTGCTCCTGCCCCTCGCCCAGGGACAGCGGGAGGCGAAAATTACGCCGGATCTTCTGACCCACTTGCGCGGCGGCATCGATGTCAGGCACACCCTCCAGCAGCAGCGCAAACTCGTCGCCGCCCAAGCGCGCCACCCGATCTCCCTTCCCGACCAGCTCCCCCAGGCGCTTGCCCACCGCCGTCAACACCTTGTCCCCCACCGTATGTCCGCGGGTATCATTCAGGGTTTTGAAGCGGTCCAAGTCCACCATCACCACCGCAAAGCGACGCCGTGGCACCCGTGCCAGCTTCTCCAGCCAGCTCTCCAGCTCCGCCATCAGGAAGGCGCGGTTGGGCAGGTTGGTCAGGGGGTCGCACCAGGCCAGCTCCTCCAGCCGCACCTGCTGCTGGCGCTGGCGGGTCGAGTCGCGCGCCACCATCACCATTCCGCGCTCTTGCCCTCGGTTATCGCGAACTGGAAGGATCCTCAACTGCACCCACTGGCCCTTGCGCCACTGCACCTCGCGCTCGGCGTTCCCCCCACGACGTGCCAGCAGCGCGTCGTGATCCAACTCACTCTTGGAAGCAATACCGGGAAGCACATCAAAGAGAGATTTCCCGCGTACTTCATCAGAATTGCGATCGAATAGTCGGGACGCGGCCTTATTCCAGGTCAGGATCACATGGTTGCCATCCAGGCCGATCATCCCGTCGGCGATGGAGTCCACGATGTCCTGTTGGCGCCGCAGCTCCACTGCGTAGTCCCGGTTGGGATCGAGCACATCGGCGTGTTGGGCCTTTTGCAGCTCCTCGCGCAGCCGCTCGCCCAGTGCCAATGCCGCACAGAGCAGGTCGGAATTCGCTATTTCCAAGGGGTTCATCAGCGGGCCCGCCACCCGCCAGATTCCTCCCTCACGTTCCAGCCGATGAGTGCCCGAGGCCTCTACCAGGCGCACCGCTTCGGCCCGCGGATCGTCCCAGACCCCGGAGGTGAGGGCGCGGCGGAGTGCCGACTCCAAAACGGCAGAGAGGTGGCTCATTTTCCCTCCGCGCGTGAAACGATGTCCGCCATGAAGTCCCGCAGACCTCCACCCACCATCCAACTCTGCACAAAGGCAGGGATCGCCTGACCAAAGCTGGATTCTACCAGATACTGCAGGCGCACCCCCGAGCTCAGGTACCGCGGCGCTTGCAGCTCGAACTCGCCACGACTGGCCAAGATGTCGTTGGGACGATCGGGATCAAGCTGGTGAATCAGCCGGCCGGCCACCCGATCGATCAGGTAGTGGTTGTGGTAGACAACCGTAAATCCTAATGTAGAAACTGTAAAGCGAAGCCAGTGCTGGGAGGGGGTGGGCGGCAAGTAGGGCTCCATCGCCCGTAGCGCCGGGTTTGCCCGCAATCTCGCCGAAAAATCAAGGAGAGATGACCATACTTCATCTACGCTCGCTGCAATCTCGGCCACGCCCACCGCGCGCACCATGCCGGGGTTCTGCTCTGGCAAGGTGCGAATGACCAGCTCCCCGCGGGCCAGCGCACCCTCCGCGGTGGTGTCCAGCGGGACGGGAGCGGCCAGCAGGTGAGAGACCCATAGAAACATCATTCGCTTAATATAGCCCACCCAGCGGGTGTGGCGCAAAATGACTTTGACCTCGTGCGTGCCAAAGCACCATGCCCACGTCGACCGCACGGAAAAAGCGGCGGTCCCGAAGCGCGAGGTTCAGGTTCTCCAGTCCTGCACGACGTGCATAGAGACGATACTCCGCTTTCAAGCTGTCCATTGCGCCATGTATAAGGGTGGGCGACACGGGGAGGACGGCCGGCGGACGCCGCCCGGCCCGCTCGATGCTGCCCCGCACCAATTTCAGCAGATCCCGTGGATGTCCGCCGGAAGCAAGAAGCAGCGGTAGCAATGTCTGGCTGCGATCCTCGCCAAAAATACGGTGACGGTCCAGGCGGGCGCCCACCAGACCATCCAGCGTACGCAACACGACAGGGTCTGGCGGAACTCCAAGCATTGGAACAGGAAGAATGACCACTCCTCCGCTCCAACTGCGCGTCAGCTCAGGGAGACGATCGCCCAACCAACCGGGGGCCACCACGACCACATGACAGGGAAGATGCAAGCGAAGGGCTTGCTCTGTCAAGAGTTTCTCGACAGAGCTTTCCAACTTCTCTCGATCTTCTTCCTTTCTCGGACGGATGTGATCGAGGCCGTCCAGGAGCAGGGCCACCCGTCCCGCCCCGCGCTCCCGAAGGCGACGGATGGCCCCCTCGGTACCTGTCCGCACCGCCGCCTGAAATTCGACCTCCTTCCGCTCCAGCACCGAGGTGAGGAGCTTTCGAAGTCGCAGGTCCTCGCGCAGCTTGCCGCGGGGATCGCTCCAGTCCTCCTCCCGGAGCTGGGCATGCTGGCGCAACAAACGCTGTAGCCACTCCCCAAAAAATGGCTGCTCCACTCCTGAAAGCTGCTCCAGCGCGTCTACGATCACCCGCTGAATTTCTACCGCCGCCACCGGCACGGAGGGCTCCAGCCATTGCTGAAGGTCCACCCGGAGCACTGTGGCCACCTCGTCCGGGGCCAGCTCCAACCGACGCTTGAGCCGCCACAGCTCCGTGCTCTTCCCACTCCCGGAAGGACCAATCAGCAGTTGTGCCGTTGGCATCAGAGGATCCGCGGAGAGAATCATGGTCAGGAGCTGCTCGCCCGGCGGACGGCGGCTGTGCCCCCTCAGCTCGTCCAACGGGGCATAGGTCTCCAAATCTTCGGGAAGCTCCAGACGCAGCGGCGTGAAGGGGTCGCACTGGTTGAGGGAGGGCCACAGCCGAGGGTCGAAGCTCACGACAATTCCGAAAGGAGGGCAGTATAGCAGGCCCGGAAGCGCCGGCGAAAGGGAGGTGTCCGCAGCCGTGCGCCACTGGCCAGGGCGTCTTGGTATGCAATACTACAAAATGGTCCAACTGCGTGAAGGGGATGTAATTTTCGGCCGGGGCCTCCCTCATTCCTCAGAAGCTGATCTATGATGACAATTCCTGAAGACCGGAGTCCATGTGCCCAGCCTCCCCCTTCCCCTCCTCCTCCTTCCCCTCCCTCTCTTTTTCGCCTGCGGCCCCTCCACCCTGGAGATCGGTAACGAAGGTTCCAAGCAAGCAAGCGACGACTCCAATAGCCAGGAGGACAGCGAGCCCGAGGTGGACCCGAACACCACGGATGACGACGGGGACGGCCTGAGCGAAGAACAGGGCGACTGCGACGATACGGATGGCGACATCTTTCCCGGTGGGGACGAAGGCAAGGACGCGAACGGCCAGGACGAAGACTGCTCGGGCATGGCCGACGATGTGGTGGCCTGTGCGGCGGGGGTCCCAGAGGATCTGCAGAAGGCCATCGACGACACCCCGGAGGGATTTGTGCTGCGGGTCTGCGCGGGTAGCTGGACGGGTCCGTTCCGAATTGAGAAGGAGATGACGATCCTGGCGGAAGAGGGGCCTGAGCTCACCTTTCTGAATGGCGACGGGGCCTCGACCGTTCTGACCATCAACCGTGTAAGCGGTCAGGTGGGTGTGATGGGCTTTACCGTCCAGGGCGGCGTTGCGACCACCAACGGCGGAGGCATCGTTGTATCCCGGTCGAAGCTCTGGATTGAAGGAAACAACATCAGCTCGAACAGTGCCGCAGAGGTGGGTGGCGGGCTGTACTTGGAGAACTGCACGGGCACGGTGGTCGGAAACACCATCGCCAACAATACGGCTGCTTCGGCGGGCGGTATCGCCGTTTGGGACGGCGACGTTACCATCGATGGCAACGAGATCTCCACCAACAGCAGCACGTCGGTGGACGAGGAGCTATGGGGGAAAGGGGCGGGAGGAGGCGGATTGCTGGTGTACGGCAACTCGGACGTGATCAACAACCTCGTGGCGTCCAATGACTCCGCCTACAATGCGGGGGGCATGTACCTGTACCAGGGCAACGGAAAGGTGGATGGAAACACGGTGCAGGGGAACCACGGTACCAACGATGGCGCGGGCATCTTCATCAACTATGGTAGCAACAAGGTCACCAACAACCTGATTCAAGACAATGTGTGTGACGACGACGGCGGCG
>JBEIQS010000076.1:0-24474 GCA_040376425.1 Alphaproteobacteria bacterium
CTCATCGATGGTGGGACGGGTGAACGCCGCCAGCCCACTGGCACTGGCCTCGATGCCATGGCGGCTGCGGGTGGCCTCCAGATCGGCATCGGAGGGATCATCCAGCACGGCCATCGATGCGGCCGGAGCTGGCATCTCCACGGTGTAGTCCGGGTCCAGCCCCAGCGCCCCTTCCGCCGTCCCCTCCAGAATCAGCGGAATGCTCGCGTAGCGCACCTGAAGCTCCAGAAGGGTCCAGTCTCCCAGCCACTCCAGCGGCAGATCCTCGCCGTTGCAGTCGGCATCGATACCGTCCGCCGCCTGTTCCGGGGCACCCGGATACACAAAGGGGTTGTCGTCGTCGCAGTCCGACTTCCGATCAAAGCCATCAAAGTCCTGGTCCGGGCTGCACGCGACCGCCAGCAACAACAGAGGAACAAGAGGGCGCATGATCAGCTCCGTCGCATCGCAGGAACATCAGGAAGACCACTATCGGCGGTGTCGATGTTCAGGGCCCCCAAGAGCCCCGAAAAAATATCCGCCTCGGGCATCTCTTTTCCAGGATCTGGTGCCCCCGTGCTGCGGTCAAAGCCATAGGTCATGCCCGTGTCCGGGTTGACTCCTCCCAGAAGAGTATCGCCCGGGACCAGGGGACTGAACACCATCAGGCCGTTGTTCAGATCGTGGCCGCTCCCCCACTCGCCCGCCCCGGAAGGGCGGGTTTTCTGGCGACCGAACTCGGTGGCCACATAGATCATCGTCCGGTCCCACATGCTGGTACCGTCGCCGAAATCTTCTGCTTCCAAGAGTCCAATCAGTCCATCGATCACCCGGTACAGCCGGCTCCACACCACCGCCTGACCGGCCCGGTGGGCCTGGTGGCTGAAGTCGAAGGCCAGGGGCGGGTTCAGGACGCTGTTCACGCCCAGGCCACCGGTGCCATCGCTTTTGCTCGGATCGTACACAAAGGAGAAGGTGGGCCCCAGGGTTACCGAGACCGAAACCCGATACTTCAGGAGAAGGAAGGCCAAGGCCGCCTGGGACTGCAAGGGGTCGGTGGCGTAGTCGGGGAACACCGCGCGCACCGCATCCCCGGAGGGGGAGCTGGCAAGGCCAAACTCCCCGAGTGGGAAGTTGCCACCGTCGGGAGCGACCATCAGCTTGCTGATCAGATCCAGCCCTTCGATCCGGCTCTGGGGCTCACCACGAAGGCGCAGCCACTCCTGGATACGCGGTGCGTTGGCGTAGATCTGCGCAAAACGATTGTTGGCTTCGAATTTGTTGTCCCTGTGCTGGCGCACGGCAGAGAGAATAGCTGGATCCAGGCCATTTTCCAGACCCTTGCTGCCGTCCAGAGAGAGGGGCCACACCAGCGGGTCGGCCACGATCTGCCGCCGCGCATAGCTGGGGACGCTGTCGTCGGTGCCCGAGTCGTTGTAGCCCAGGCCCGCCACGAGGTGGACGTTGGGAATCGGGGCATTCATCCCGTACTGCCAAGCCACCAGCTCCTGGAGGGTGCGGCCCCGCCAGGCCTCGTTGCCGGTGACCGAGCGGCGCTGCGCCACCTGGTGGTTCACGCTGCTGCCGGTCTGGGTCACCACCATCAGGTCCTTGCGACGACGCCCGATAAAGTCCGATGGTTGTACGTCAAAACCTGCGGGGATCGGCCCGATATCGGATGCGCTCAGGTCCACCGCGCGAAAGGGGGAGCCATCAAAACCCTTCACAACACTATCGGGAAAAGTGTTCAGGGTGTCGGGGTTGGCCGACTCCGATGCGCGGATCGCGAGCGGGCCATCCAGAATGGAGCCCCCACCACTGGCGCAGAGCACAATCAGAAAGCGCGGATCATCGCTCTGTTGTGCCAGGGCACGCGCATTGAAGAGGGTGGCCCCGGCACTCATTCCTCCCAGGGCGGCAAGCTGTCGGAGCAGGTCTCGGCGGGATTGCATCAGGTTGCTCCTAATAAAACAGGGACTCAGTCGAGGTTGCCACCACCACACAGGCACCCACCGACCAGTCGCGGACGAGGTTTTTGGAGAGAGGCTGGAGGGTCTGGTGCAGCTCCACCAGTCCGTCCACCTCGGCTTTGTCTGGGTTCCGCGCCAGGATACGCCGAATCAGGTTCTCGGACACCTCCGTGCGGGCGGCCGGGCTGTCCTTCTGGATCACCGGCCCGAACAGCACCGGGCTGCCCGCCTGGTCCAGATCAAAGCGCTGGGAGCAGGCGGAAATGGCCACCCGATCCACGGCGATCGGCGCACTCGCCGAGGCATTGGGCAGGGGCTGATCGATGCCCAACACCGTGGGCTCCACCCCACCCAGGGTGATGCGGTGGGCTTCCGCGATGCAGTCATAGCTCCCCAGCTCCGAGCAGAGCTTCCACTCCTGCAGCCCCAGTGCATTCGCCAGATCGCGGCCCCACACCGCGCCAGACTTAGCCTTCACCCTACTTTTCTGGCTCTGAGAGGTCGGGTCGGCCTTGCCACAGCCACCTGAAAGCAACAGCGGTGCTAACAGAAAAGCAACAAGACGGGAGGATTTATGGAACACCGTAGGCCTCCGTATCGATAAGGTCGTGCAGCATCCGCTCGATCCCGTAGGCATGTTTGCCCCGAAGATCCTCGGCCAACTTTGCGTATTCGGCCTGCTCGGTCGGGCGCGGGGGTTCGCCGAGTAGAAGAGTCCAGTAGTCCAGCACCGAAGCCCGCACAAAAGCGTCACTTTCGGCGGCCACCTGCGCCCACTCCAGAAGGTCGGCCACCGGCTGCCCCAAAAGCACCCCTTGCTCCGGTGTTTCAGTCACCCGTGCCCCCTGATAGGCAAAGCCGGCCATACGATCGCTATTGTAGGTGTAGGATTCACCATCGCCACCGCCAATCCCTTCGTAGCGGGAGAAGGGATAGGTCAGGGCATCCAAGGTGGAGTGGCAGGACGCGCAGCCTTCTGCGCCCACCCCCTTGTTGTCATAGTCCACCGGCTCCCCCTCCACCGGACTCAGACCCTGCAAAAGCGCAATGTCATAGCCCAAAAAGACCCGATAGGCCTGGGCGGCTGTGGTGCGGGGCACCGCCGTGAACATGGTGTTGGTCATCAAAAACCAGCGGTGGGTGAGCAGGCCCGCGCGGCGGTCCTTCACCACGGCCTGGTAGCGGTCATAGCCGCGGAGGGTGTAGTCCTCGCCGGGGCTGCGATCCCACTCTTCGTACACGGTGGTTCCGTCCACCAGGCTTGCCGTTACAAAAGTCTGGCCGGTCAGCACCAAGCGGATGTCGCGGTTTTCGGTCTGGGTCCAGACGAAGTAGGCGTAGTCGTCGTCGTAGTCGGCCAGGGGAATGGGCCCCACGTCCTTGCCGGATTTGATCGCCTGCAAGGGACCGATTTTGCGGTTCCCCAGGTTCCAGACCTGACCGCCGATGCCCCGCCAGTACTCGGACTGAAGGCAGACATCCAGCGTGCTGTGCAGGCGGTCGCGCTGGTCCTTGGCCACCCGGAACTCTTCCCGCTCCAGGTAGCTGGGAGAGCGACCGCAGAAGTCGATCATCAGCTTTTTGTAGACATAGTTGCTGTCATAGGCGCAGAGCTCCCAGCCGTCCGCGTCGGGATCTTCGCAGACTGCGGGCGCGGGCACACTCTTGGCATCCGCCGGGGCGCTGCCCGCCTGGATTTCGGTCAGGTTGTCATAGCCATCGCCGTCGGAGTCCAGATCCTCCACCGCAGCCAACGCATCCGCGAGGTTGTTGGTGAAGAGGGCAGAGGAGAGAGGACGCGGCTCCCCCGGGAGCAGGTTGGACTCAATGTCCACACCATAGGGGTTCAGGGCGGGTGCGGCAGTGTGGCAGGTGGTGCAGGTCACCTCTCCCGCCGCACAGGCGGGAACATCCGGGTAGACACTACAAAAGCTGGCAGGCGCCGGGGGTTGGGCGACACCCGGGCGGGCCAGGACCAAGGCGGAGAGCCCTGCCAGCAGAGCGGTGCCGGTGACCCAGCGAAGGGGTGGGGCTTTGGGGAGCGGGAGCACGCGCACCTCCGGGGAAAGGGGGCCCGGGAGTCGTAACCGCTTCCTGGTGGGGGGGCTTCCTGTGCGGGTGGGCTGTCCGTCGGGTGGTGACGAGGCCGCCTCCCGCAACTGGAAAAAGGTCAGCTTTTGGCCACCCACCCCATCAAAAGTGCTCCTCGGAGGGTCCAGGCCAGCGTGCGCGGCCAGTTGGTCTGGACCAGGGCGGCCAGCAGGGTCGGGTCCGGGCCCGCCCCCAGGCGGTTGTGCAGGGGTACACTCAAAAAGGCCGTGGACAGCCACGCCGCCCCAACCAGCCCCACACTGACCCACGCCAGCAGGCGTCGCTCCGGCGGCGCCACCATCCCCAGCCAGACCGCAAGCGCGACCTCGGCCAGCATCAACGGCGCGACCAGCACGGTGATCCGAGCCGAGTGCTCAGCATGAAACTGCGCCCATTCCTGCGCGCCTACCCGGAGAAAGAGCGGGTAGTGGACGATCTGGATGGTCCAAATCAGCCCCACCAACACCAGGGTAGCGGACAGGTTCGCCACCAGTAGATTTTTCATGGATCCTCTCTTTTCCGGCGGCGGCGCCCGAAGAAAGTGGACGCATCGGCGAAGAGTAGCACGGAATCCTCCGCCGCCCCCCTCAGCGCCCCACCCCTCCCAGAATCACCGCCACCAAGGCGGACGACCACTCATCCGTCACTGGAAGGCGCTCCAGATACAGGCGGTGCATCACCGCGCCGGTGATCATGTTCAGCACCAGCTCCGGTGGGTGGCGCTGTGGGTCCCACTCCCCGCGTGCCGCCGCACGGGCCACCAGCGCCTCTGGCTGGGCGCGAAGCGCGGGATCGGGCACCAACATGGGCATCGGCTCGGCAATCGCCGCCAAGGCCAGTGCCCGCCCGCTCACCGCATCCATGCGGGCTGCCACCACGCCAATCAGGTGGAGAAGATCCCCCCGAAGGCTGCCCGTATCGGCCAGCGCATCCGACATCTCGCGAAGCGCCGCCTCTAACGCTGCCGCAACCAGACGCTCGCGGGTGGGCCAGCGGCGGTAGACCGTCGTCTTGTTCACCGACGAGCGCTCCGCCACCCGCGCCACACTCAGCCCCTCCACCCCGGACTCCACCAGAAGGTCCAGGGTGGCCGAAAGAATGGCCTGCTCGATGGACCGCCCGCGGGGTCGGCCGGCATCCCGTCGTTTCGTGTGCATGGGCCCCTCTAACCCGCGGGCGCCTGCTCGTCGAAATCATTGCAACGGATGGTTGCAATGTGAGAGAGGGTGGGCTAATCGGAAAGCAGGCCCAAGCGGGTGGGAGTAGCCTCATGGTGGAGTGGATTCAGGCCTTTCTAACGGCATATGTCGGGCAGGCCATCGGAAACCTTGCGCTGTTCGGGTTGCTCTACCTGATCACCCGGCGGTGGGCCGCACGGTGGCTGGCCGGGCGGCGAATCCAGAACCGGGGCCAGGCCGATCGGGCCCAGCTCCTGCACGAGCTGCGCTACACTCTGGGGACTTTTGCTTTTGGAACTGCACAATTGCTGGCCGTTCAGGGCTTGCAGGCGCAGGGTCTCACCCGACTCGGGGTCGAAGCCGGCCTGCTGGGCAACCTCGGCGCCGTGGTCGGGCTGGTTCTGTTCAACGATCTGTGGTTTTACGGCGTCCACCGCCTGCTGCACCACCCCCGGCTGTACAAGCATATCCACGCCGTACACCACCGCAGTGTCGACGTGAACCCCTTCAGCTCCTACTCCTTTCACTGGATAGAAGCTGTTCTTCTCACCGGATGGCTGCTGCCCGCGCTGCTACTGGTTCCCCTCCCCATGCCCGCCCTGATGGTCGCCCAGGTCGTGGGGTTGGCCAACAACCTGATGGCGCACCTGGGCTACGAGCTGCTGCCCCGGGGCTGGCTGCGGATCCCGGTGCTGAGCTGGAGCAACAGCGCCACCTTCCATAGCTTGCACCATAGCTACTTCAAAGGGAACTACGGTCTGTTCACCCGCCTGTGGGACCGCCTGTTCGGCACCGAGCTTCCCGGCTACGAAGAGGCCTTCGCTCAAGCCCACCGGGCGGCCCCGAAAAGCACTGAATGAGGCCTCATTCATCAGAAGTTAGGTAAATAAGGGGAGTATTCTCCACACCGCGCAAGGCGCGTGCGGCCCGAGCGCCGCAAGCGCCTTTTATAGACGAACCGCGACCCCCAGAGCCACTGCCTGTCTCCCTTCAGCTCCGGGCTGCCCAGTCATCGTCGGCCACGATCCCCCCGTCCACCCAGGTCCACTCGATCTTCTGGTAGGTGAAGGCCACCTCTTCGTACTCCGCAAACTTCACCAGGTCGGGATTGCGGACATTCGGCATCACAAAGTCGATCGAGGCGATGTTTGCTTTGGTCAGCTTGACGGTGTATTCCGGACTTTCGCCCCCAACCCACATGCTCTACACTTCGCTACAAAAAGCAGGCCGCCCGCAACGGATCTGCTGGGGACTTTTGGGATAAAGAGCATGTGTAGCCCACCCCTGTCGGGTGGCATCAAGGAGGAGCCCCATGCTGCTGATTTTGACCTGGATCGCCTGTTCCGGAAGCACCAAAGAGTCCACCACCGACGACAGTGGCTTCGAAGACAGCAACGCCACCGACGACAGCGGCAGCAGCAGCGACGTGCGCAGCTTCGAAAACTGCGGCGGCAGCGTCGCCGAAGATGTGCCGGCGTTTTACAAGAAATATTTTCTATGCTCCACCATCAGCATGGACGATGGAGACGTGGTGATCATTACAGAGAACCTGCCTCCCTACAAAACCTACTACTACGGCGAAGGGCACGCGAACTACGCCGCGTGGGACGACCGCGGGGGCGACTACCACCCCAACCCCAACACCCTCGGCGCCCAGACCATCTCCGCCCGGATCCCCAGCAGCCCGGTCGCCAAGGGGCTGACCATCACCAGCAGCCTCGTCGATCTCCAGGCCCAGACCAGCAACGAAGAATACAGCGGTGGACCCCAAGGAATCTCCACGGACAGCATCGCTATGTTCAACTCCACCGCCGCCCCCGGGGACGACATTCTGGAAGAGGAGTACACCTTTGACGAGTGGGGCTCCCATCCGGCCGGCACCACCTACCACCACCACGGCGCCAATGCCGGTTCGCTGGCGGCGCTGCAATACAGTGGGCTGGTCAGCAGCACCACACCCGGAAGCACCCAGCCCGAGGTTCACGGGATCATGTGCGATGGAACCGTGCTTCTCGGCTGCCTGGAGCTGGATGGCAGCGCGGTAAGCGGCAGCCTGGACGCTCAGAATGGCCATGTGGGCGACATCAAAGACAGCTCCGCCACCTACTTCTCCGGTCGCTACCACATCCACATGTGCGCCAGTCTGGGCAATTACGGGCTTGCCCCCGAGATTCAGAACTACGAAGACTGCGGCATCGTGCCCGAGCGCTAGTCTCTACCAGTCCACTTCCGGCGACGCATAGTAGCCCACGTTCAAGTTGTCCAGTCGGCCCCCATGCGTCGCCAAGCGCGTACGGAAGTCATCCCAATTCCGGTCGGCTTGGGCCGTCCAGCCCACTTCGGCCTGCGCCGCGAGGCGCGGCCACAACATAAAGTCCATTTTGGCTTCATCGTCGATGAACTCGGTCCAGAGCGGGGCCTCCACCCCTACCACATCGGCCTCGTCCAGGCCGGACAGGACCGGATCCCAGTTGTAGGCATCTTCAATGTTCACATAGCCCGCCCAGACCTGGCCGTAGCTGTTGCTGCGGTCATACTTCATGTCCAGGTAGCAATGTGCGGCGGGCGATGCGATCAACTGGCCACCGCCAACGACCGCGGTCCGAGCATTCTCTGCATTCCACCAATATTGGGCGATAAACGGGGCTTCCAGCTCTACGGTGCCCACCTCGTCCCAGCCGATCAGCGTTTTATCTTGAGCCTGTACAACTCCGTGTAACCACTGGAGAAAAGCCGCATAGTCGTCGGGATCACTGTCGATGGCCTCGTCCCCGCCCACATGCAGGTAGGGCCCGGGGGTAAGCGTCGCCACCTCCGTCCACACGTCCTCCACAAAGTCGCGGGTGGAAGGACCATCCAACCACAGGCCGGTGGAGATCACCCCCTCGCCGGTGTACAGGTCCAGCGGCTGCCCATCCGGATTCAGCTCCCCCACCGACGCCCGCGCCGCGTGGGCATGGCCGGGAAAGTCCAGCTCCGGGATCACCAGAATGTGCCGGGCTTCGGCATAGGCCACCAATTCCTGGTAGTCCGCCTGGGTATAGAATCCCCCTTCTCCACCACCAACCTCGGTACTTCCGCCAATCTCGGTCAGTGCCGGCCAGGCCAGAATTTCGATACGCCAGCCCTGATCATCGGTCAGGTGCAGGTGTAGGCGGTTCATTTTATGAAGCGCAAAGAGGTCGATCTGGCGCTTGACCTCCTCCACCGTAAAGAAGTGGCGGGCCACGTCGATCATGCCGCCGCGCCAGGAAAAACGGGGCGCATCCTCCACCTCCACCGCGGGCAGCACCCAGTCCACCCCGGCGACCGGGCTCTCCTGGAAATTCTCCGGTGGCAGTAGCTGCCGCAGGCTCTGGGTGGCCCAAAACAGGCCGTCCGCATCCGCACCGCTCAGGTGAACACCATCCGAAGTGACGGAAAGTTTGTAGCCCTCTGGCGGCAGGCTGCTATCAAAATCGAGGACAATCGTTCCGCTCGCATCACTGCCGGGGGTCACCGGCAGGGGGTAGCCGGTGGAGAGGCGGAGGCCCTCCGCCAGCAACTCGGCGGTGGCGACGGCTTCGCCACTGGCGATGATCTGCGTGGTGGCGGTGAATATGAACTCACCCGTCCGCGTCTGCATGTGCGTCGGGCGGGGCACCAGAGCGGGCGTGGGTGGCTCTGCGACACTGTCTGAGCTGTGCCCGCTCTCCAGACTGGCCGAGTCCTGCTGTCCGGGCTTGTCGGGATTTGTGCAGGCCAGCAGGAGCAGGATCGTCATAGCTCCTCAGTAGCCCGTCGCGCGGACCGCCGGGATCACCGATCAGCGCGCCAGACTGGCGTAGGCCGGATGGGAGGCGCGAAGCTGGGCGGCCCGCATCATGTGCTTGGCAGCGTTGTCGCTCTCGTTCAGGCTCTGCTCGGCCTGGGCCAGCGTATGCCATGCCAAGGCATTGGTGGGATCCAGCTCGGTGGCCTTGGCGGCCGCGGCCTTGGCGTCGGCACCCTTACCCTGTGCCAGAAGCAAGCGTGCCTGCATCACCTGCACGCCGGGGTTGCCCGGCATCCGTGCAGAGAGCTCCGCGATGCGTTCCGCTGCCTTGGCGTAGTCCCCATTGGCAATCAGAAGTGCAGGATCGCCGGGTAACATCTCCAGCAAGCGCTTGGCCTCAGCCTTGGCAGCCGCGTCGCCCCCGAACTTCTGTGCAGCATCCAGGTAGATGGAGAGCAGGTAGGGATCGTCGGTGAAGAAGGACCAACCCGGGGCACCGATCTGTGCCTGTGCCTGCTCCCAGTTCCGCGCGGTCAGGATCATTCCGGCGCGGGCAGCGGGGCTGCCGGTACGCTCCACGGCGATCGCGCGCAGGTACGCGGCCTGCGCCTGCTCATTCTTGCCCTCCATCAACAGCGCATTGCCTGCAACCAGGGCGAGTTCTTCGTCCAGGTCCATCTTGGCGGGGTACAGGGCGGCAATTCCGGTGTAGTCCTTCATCACCAGCATCTGCCCGGCTACGTCCCCCCAGGCCACGTGGCACTTGTGGTCCTGAGGGACAGTACCGGTCCATTCCTGCTCTTTCTTCTTCGCCGCGTCGTAGGCCTTCTGCTGTTCGCTGCGCTCTTCCAGGCTCAGGCTGGACCAGGCGTCGTACAGCTCGGCCGCCTTGCGCGATGCGCTCAGGGCGTCGGCGGGGTTACCGCTCCGCATCAGACTTTTGCCCAGAGAAAGCCAGTTTCCGCACTGGTCGGCCTCTCCCTCGGTCACCTCTTTCCACAGGGGCACGGACAGGCCGGGCTGCCCGATGCCGTCATACCAGGAGGCCAGGGGCTTCAGGGCCGCAATCCGTGCCTTCTTCTTGTCTTCTTCCGAAGGGGCTTCCTTCCCCTCCTCTACCGGTGCAGGCTCAAGGGCCTTCTTCAGGATTGCTTCCCGTACCGGGCGGTAGTCCTGCAACTTCAGGGCAGAACTTGCCTTGATGCCGATTTTCTTGTTGGTGGGGTCCACCGCCAGATCCACCATACGCAGCAGATCCAGTCCCACGCTGCCGTTGGGCTGCAGCAGGCCCAAGGGGCCCAGGCCGTTGCGAACCACATGGCCCCAGGCACGGATGGCGCCCAAGCCGAGCTCCCGCCACTGGACGGGGTACTCGCCGGCCTGCATCGTCGGGGCCGCAGGCAGGGTCAGAGAGGGCTGGGTGTAGCCGGTCATCATGTAGCGCGCTTCGCCTTCCACTTCGCGGGCCAACATGCTGTAGGCGCTTTCCAGGCTAAGGACCGACGGGAGTGCCTGGCCGGACCACAGTCCTTCCACTACGAAGGGGGTGTCGGCGAATTCCGAAGCCGGACCACTTCCCACCTTCTTTTTGAAGGCAGCGATAGATGTGTAGTCCAGCGTACTGCCGAGCGCCGAAACCAGCGTTGCTCCCTGGTCGGCGGGTGCCAATCGGAGCACACCTTCCGACGGGAGGACGGCAAAGGTCAGGCCTGCGAAGCCTGCAAGGCCAATTTCCCCGGCCAGGGGCACAGCGCGCTTGGGAAAGCGCTGCGGCATACCGGCGCCCCCCTTCAAAGAGGTGACCTTCACATCGGAAAGCACCACATCTCCCAGCTTCAGCTCGGCGATTTTGCCGGTTCCCTTCTCCTCGGAGACCTTCACACCCAGGGCCTTGGCGCCGTCGGTAGTCAGCTTCAGCTCGTCATGGCCGGTCGCGACCCGAAGTAGAGCGGCCTTCTCCCCAACCTTCACTTCCACATAGAATGCAACATCCCAAGGATCAATGCCAGCATAAAGCGGCACATCCACGGTCCCAGAAATCTCCGCCGTACCGGCAGGCTTCAGGTCCGCAGCAAAAGAGGCGGCGAGGAGGCAAAGGGAGAGGAGCATGGATCCACCAAAGGGCTGTACAGCTATCGCATGACGGTGGAGCCATCCACCTCCCGCGTTAAGGGTGGGCGCGACTTTTCACGCGCGTAGACGCGCAGGAGCCCTCAATGGCGATGATTCAAGAGCTGCATGGTCGGATGATCCTGGATTCCCGAGGAAACCCCACGGTAGAGGTGGAAGTGGTCACCGACGAGGGGGTGGTCGGGCGGGCCGCCGTGCCCTCGGGCGCTTCCACCGGCGAGCACGAAGCCATCGAACTGCGTGACGGCGACAAGGCGCGGTGGATGGGCAAGGGCGTCGATGGGGCCATCCGCCATGTGAACGGCGAGATTGCCGCTCAGTTGGTGGGTATGGACGTCCGGGATCAGCGGGGCATCGACCGCACCCTGATCGAGCTGGACGGGACGCCCAGCAAGAGCCGACTGGGCGCCAACGCCATCCTCGGCGCATCGTTGGCCGTGGCCAAAGCAGGAGCTTTGACCTCGCAGATGCCGCTGTATCGCTATGTGGGCGGTACCCACGCGCATGTGCTTCCGGTGCCGCTGATGAACGTGATCAACGGCGGGGCGCACGCGGACAACAACCTGGACATCCAGGAATTTATGATTGTCCCCGCCGGTTTTGAGCGCTTTGAGGATGCGCTGCGCTGCGGTACCGAGATCTTTCATACGCTGAAAAAAGTGCTGAAAGATCGCGGCTTGGTGACGGCGGTGGGCGACGAAGGGGGCTTTGCTCCCTCGCTCGCGGGCAACGAAGAGGCGCTCAAACTTCTGGTGCAGGCCACCGAAAAAGCGGGGTACAAGCCGGGAGAGAACGTGTGGTTCGCCCTGGATGTGGCCGCTTCGGAGTTCTACAAGGACGGCGCCTACCACTTCGACGGAAAGGCCATCTCCTCTGCCGAATTGGTGGATATCTACGCGGGCTATGCCGCCCGCTACCCGATGGCCTCCATCGAGGACGGCATGGACCAGAACGATTGGACTGGTTGGAAGCTTCTTACTGATAAAATTGGGAAGAAAGTGCAGTTGGTTGGTGATGATTTGTTTGTAACCAACACTACAAGGCTGGCTCAGGGCATCCGAGAAGGGATTGCAAACGCCATTTTGGTGAAGGTGAACCAGATCGGCTCGCTGACCGAGACCATCGCCGCGGTGGAGCTGGCGCACCGTGCCGGGTACCGGTCGATCATGTCGCACCGCTCTGGCGAGACCGAGGACACCACCATTGCCGATCTGGCGGTGGCGCTCAACAGCGGGCAGATCAAGACCGGGTCGCTGTGCCGGACGGACCGGACCGCCAAGTACAATCAGCTCCTGCGTATCGCCGATGAGCTGGCGGACGCGGCGGTCTATGCAGGGAAGAGTGTATTGCGGTAGCGACGCTGGGCCGCGCAACGCTCCCTCCGAAAACCGCCAGGGTTGGCAAAATCAGCTATGATGCGATGCGGAGGGAGCATGGTCTGGTTCTTGATGTTGGCGGCCTGCAACGAAAATCCGAACGAAAAGAGCTTTGGCGGCGGTGGCGTGCGGGTGGTCCCCGAGTACACCGACACCGGGGGCGGCGATGACTCGGGGGATAGCGGCGGCAGCGCCTCCGGGCCGGTGATCGACGATCTATCCCTGTATTTCGACGAGATCCCCAACGTGGGCTATGTGATCCTGGGCGAGGTGACCTATACCGACAACCCGGACGACATGGCGGGTGGAAAGCTGGTTTTTGACCTGATCGAGGGCAGCGGCTCCCCAGTGTGAAGCGGCTCTCGGTGGTGACCGAGGCCGAGCTGGACGCCACCAAAGAGCAGGCCTACATCGACGGGAATACCGGGCATATCATGTTCGGTATTGCGAATGTGGACGTCGAAACCGACTACACTTTCGATGCGGTGAGCCTGGTGGACAAGTCTGGCAACCAGTCCGAGGAGACGGCGGGCACGGTGGCCGCAGGTTCCTTCTCTGGCTGAGGCTCGCAAAATCCCCCGGATTTCCTGCGGGTTGTGAGCCACCTCGCAAAGTCGGTCAAGAGATGATCGATCGTGTGTACTGCCGGCACCCTCAAGGGTAGCCTGTACCCGGGAGCTACCGACGTGCGTATTCTGCTGATCAACCCCTCCATGAACATGCAGAAGCTCGGCCGCTTTGCGGAGCTGCTGGAGCCCATGCCCCCTACGGGGATCGCGTACATCGCTGGAGCACTGGTGGCCGCGGGCTACCACACGCGCTTCATCGATATGTTCGCCGAAAAACTCACCGCGGACGGCGTGTTGGAGCGTGTCAAGCGCTTCAATCCCGACCTGGTGGGCATGACCGTACTCACCCCCTCGGCACCCACCTGCGAGGTGCTGTCCAAGATGATCAAGGCGGTTGCCCCCAACGCGCAGATCGTCTGGGGCGGCGTTCACGCGGACGTTTTTGCCAAAGACATCCTGCGGAGTGGGGTTGTCGACTACGTCGTGCATCACGACGGAGAAGAGACCATCGTGGAGCTGGTGCAGGCCATCGAGGGGGGCACCAAGGATCTGTCCAAGATCGCGGCCTTGTCCTGGATCGACCAGGGAGAGCCGGTGACGAACAAGGGTCGCGCGCTGCTGCGGGATCTGGACAAGCTGCCCTATCCGGCCTGGGACCTGTTCCCCTACCACCGCTACGGCCTGCTGCCCTTCGCAGATATCGACAAGCCGGTATTGACCATGACCGGCTCGCGTGGCTGTCCCTACCGCTGTGACTATTGTTCGCTGCTGCACACCGGAAAAGTGTACCGCCGTCGCGACCCGATGAAGATCGTGGACGAGTACGAGTACCTTGTGGATCGCTACGGGGTACGGCAGATCGGCTTTGTGGACCCCATCTTCCCGCTCGTACACAAGGACCTTGCGCCGCTGTGCAAGGAAATCGTGAAGCGGAAGCTGGATCAACGCTGCGTGTGGCTGTCTGAAACCCGTGCGGACCGTTTGGACGAAGAGACCTGCCGGACCATGTACGAGGGTGGCTGTCGCCGGGTGTTGATCGGTATCGAGTCGGGCGTGGATATGCTGCTTGGCAATGTCAACAAGAACCTGACCACCGAAAAAGTGCGTTGGGGTGTAGGTAATGCCAAAAAGGCAGGGCTCCAGGTCGTTGGCTTGTTTATGATCGGTATGCCCGGCGAAACGCCCGAGATGACCAAGGAGACCATCGAGTTTGCGGTGGACCTGGATCTGGACTTCGCCAAATTCGCGGTGACCGTGCCTTTTCCGGGTTCCAAGCTCTTTGAAGACCAGTGGCAGAAGACCCTGTTCCGGGACGACTGGGAGAACTACACCACCTTCAATCCAGACCCCGATCTGCTGATCTACCACCCCGAAGGCTACGATCCCGAGCTGCTGGTGAAGATGCAAAGCTACGGGCTCCGGCGCTTCTACATGCGCTACGAGCAGGTCCGTCGCCAGCTCACCGAGCTGAAGACCATCAACCCGAAGATGATGTTGTACGGGATCTACGGGATGGCGATCTGAACGACGGGGGATGGCACCCATGCTCCTCCTCCTGCTCGCCTGCGGAGCGGCACCCCAAACCGGCTCGAAAGAGTCCCCCGCAGGCGATTCCGGATCCGACAGCAGTCCCGCAGTGCCGCTCCCCGATGGCGACAACCTTGTTGCGGTCGCGGACTGGTCCTTGGGGAACAGGACGCTCTTGGAGTCCACCGGTCTGGTGGACCTGGATGGCCGCTATGTCGCCGCCTGTTTTGGCGCTCAGCCGCTCCAGATCTTTGATCTTGCCGATCCTTCCGTAATCAGGCCGGTCGTCAGCATTATGCTGCCTTCGCCCGCAAACAACTTCCGCTGCCAGCATGTCTCCACCAACGGCGAAGGTGTGCTGCTGGTCAGCCACCACGGGGATGAAACCAGCCCACCCTGGGTGGCGGCGGTGGATGTCCAGGATCCCACCCAGCCCGTTGTGCTGGGAATTCGCCAAGAAGTCGCCGTCGAGCGCCATGTGGTGGTGGGTGAGCAGGCCTGGGTCGCTGCCCACGGGGATGGCCTCCTGCGTTTTGACCTGGGGCCCACCGGGGTACAGGGGCGCAGCAGCGTGGCCGGTGTGACCGGAAATGTGTATTCCGTCGCGTGGTCGGGCAGCCGCCTTGCGGTCGGAAACCTGGATGGAGACGTATTTTTTCTCGACGACGGCGTCGTGACCGGCCAGGTGACGGTGCCCGGGGGCGTGCGGGACCTGCTGTGGCTGGCCGATGGGGGGCTGGTGGCCGCCTTGGGCAGCAGTGGGCTGGCGCTGGTGAAGGAGGGCGCGCTGGAGCGCCATGTGGAGACCGTGGGTTCGGCCCTCGACCTCGCCCTGCTCTCGGATGGATCGATCGCGGTGGCTTCCTGGGTTTCGATGGATGTTTTCAGCGGAAACGATCTGAGCTGGTTGGGCAGCGAAGATCCCGGCAGCGGGCAGACCATAGGCTCGGCCCTGGTGGTAGAGCCGGTCGGTGGCAGCCTCCTCCTGGGAGAGTGGTCCTCGCTCCAGACCTATTCCTGGAACCCGGGGGTGTCTGCGCCCGAGCTGCGTCTGGACCGCTCACGGATCGATCTGGGAGATGTGGCGGCCGGGGAAGAGGCTGCCGCGACCTTGGTTTTCCGCAACGATGGCCCCAAGAGCCTGAAGATAGAGGGGATCGCGGGCAGCGACGCGGGCATGGTGGTCGACCGGACCACCCTGGAAATTCCGGCGGGAGGCGCGGATTTTGTCGAGCTGCGCCTGACCGCCAACGGCCAGTGGTTGGAAGCGAAGCTGAGTGCCCGCACCAACGACCCGGACGAAGGCCAGCTCAGTATCGCGATCAACGCCAACCGCAGCGGCGCAGGCATCGGCGATCCGGTCCCTGCATTCACCTACGCAGACCTGGACAACCGCGCCATCTACGACTCCCGCAGCCTGGGGAAGCCCGCGCTCCTCTCCTACTTCGCCACCTTCTGACCGAAGTGTAGTCTGGAGTTTCCAGACCTTGAAACAGACTTTCACCAACGCTACCGCGACCGCGGCTTGCTGGTACTGGGTATCTCGTCGGGGGGAAACGGGCGCCCCGAGGACATTCGCGCTTTTTCCGAAGCGACCGGCGCGACCTTTCCGATCCTGGTGGACACCGAGAACACCTATGCGGACTACACCCTGGAGAATTCGAACTCTCCCTATCCCCTGGATGTGGTCCTGGATGCGGACGGTACCATCGTCTATCTCGGGCGCACCTATGATCCGGATGGCCTCCATGCAGCGGTGGAGTCTGTGCTTCCTTAGTCTATTTTTCGGATGCTCCGGCCCTTCCGACGAGTCGGGCGGCGCAGACACGGCGCTGGTGTGGCCGGTCTGGCAGGGGACCGGGCTGGCACTGCAGGACTGTGGCGGGACCGAGCGTCGGGTGGCAGAGCTGCGCGCCCGCCGTGGGCTGGTGGTGGCCATCGGGGCTGAGTGGTGTGAGCCCTGCCAAGAGGATGCTCCGCTGCTTCAGGAATTTGCGGATACAAATGCCGATATCGGCGTGGTTCAGATCCTGGTCGAGGACGCTGCGGCACAGCCCATCACCCGGCTCGCCTGCGACCGTTGGACCGAGGCCTTTTCGCTCTCTTATCCGGTGCTGGTGGACCCCCTTTTCCTCACCACGGACTGGGTGGCGAGCGGCTTTCCGGTGCACCTCGCGCTGTCGGTGGAGGGGGAGGAGCGCCTGCGTGACGATGGCCCCTTCGATGTCCGCCGCGTGGCCGAGGCCCTGGCGGACTGAGGGCTTGGAGCCCCCGTGTGGCATCAGGGTATGCACTGGTGCGCACTGGTGCGCACTGGTGCATTTTTTTGAGCGCTGCTCTGCGGCTTCGTGCCTGGATGGGTTGGGCTGCGCGTCGATAGAAAATAGACCTTAGAAGAATATATTTTATTGGTCGGGGGATAGTTGGTAGGGTTGGCACGCGGCTTGCAATGTCTCTTGGCGAGGCCACCCAAACCCGGCCAACCACCCAGGAGCTCCTCATGTTCACCGTGCTTTCCCTCCTCGCCTCCGCCCACGCCACGCCCGCTGCTCCCCCGATCCAGCCCGCCCTCCGTCCTCCGGCTATCCGCCTGTCCAACATGGCCAATGGTGCGGCCGCCGATACCGAGGTCTTTCCGCCCGTCGACCAGGAGGTTGTGGTGGTGGCCTCTCGGGTGACCGCCGGTGCGGCGATGGATGTGGTCCGCTACGGCTACCGTCTGGTGGGTGCTTCCGAGGAATGTGATGCGGGAATGCCCCATGTTGCGACCATCTGGAAGGAAGCGGACGGGCGCCGGCTGGCCACACGCGCCTTCTACATCCAGGGGGCTCCGGATGCAGCCCAGCGCTCCATCTCCCTGCCCATCGCCCAGCCCATCCACCTGGAGCGCGGCGAGAGCCTGGTGATGACAGTGGAGCTGGTGCGGGAGGGGGAGCTCAGCCTGTGTATGGCGGCATCCAGCCACAGCCAGACCGCGCTGAACGCCCAATTCATGTCGATGGATGCAGAGATCCAGGAGTGGGTGAGCTTCTCCGAGCTGGGCATCCACGCCTCCGTGGACATGTCCGCCACAGCCATCCCAAGCCCCCGCCGCTGAGCATCGCGGGGCCACAGGGTGGGGAAGCCTTCGTCGCCTGTGTCCTGTGTTGTCTGCTTGCAGTCTTCTATAAACAGAGGCTTGTAGCAATTGTCTCATTTATCAGATTGTTATACTGTAGCGACGTCAGATTGTAGAGGTCGTCGCGTGCAGAAAAACGAATGAAAGTTTCTTGTAAGTGTCAATGTCGGGTGATAACGGAAGCCCGCTCTGGAGGCCAAATGAGCGCAGTGTCAAGTTCAACGAATTTTGCCCACGGTTTCCCTTCACCGGGTCCGCAGATCAGCAACCCGCAGAAGGTGATGGATCACGTCTTTTTTCTCTCCGACACCGCCTGGAAACAGGTTCGGGAGGAAGAGACTTTTGACTACATCCTCGTCGGCACTGGCTTCTGCTCCTATGCGGTTGCTGAGCGCATCCTCGCGGCCCAGCCGATGGCCCGCATCCTGATGGTGGAGCGCGGCCCCTTCTTCCTCCCCGAGCACTTCCAAAACCTGCCTATCCCCTACCAACAGACCCTGGGTGGCCTCTCCGAGACCTTCCCCTGGACCCTTTCGGCCCGGACCGCCACCAAGCCGGTGGGCGACATCCAGTGGCAGCACGGCATGGTGCCGTTCTTCGGCGGCCGCAGCATCATGTGGAGCGCCTGGTGTCCCCGGCCTACTCCCGAAGAAATGCGTGATTGGCCGCAGGAAACCATCGACGCCGCTCATGCCCACTTTGACTCGGCCGAGAAGCTGCTCAACGTGATCCCCGCCGACCAGATCGACGCCGGCCACGGTCCCGAGGTCCTGAAGCTGATCTCCCAGCAGCGCCCCGCCTACGGCATCATGCAGACCTCCCTCCAGAATATGCTGGCGGATAACCTTCATAAGGTCGACTCTGCCACCCGCAGTATCCCCGCCCCTTTGGCGGCCGGCTCCGCCGCTGCGGCCGGGGTGGACTTCGCGAAATTCTCCACCCCCGCTGCCATTCTGGAGCTGGCAAACACCCAAAGTGCCCTGGCAGCCGAAGGCAAGGGCAGCCCCCTGCGGATCGTGACCAACTGCATCGTGACCCGCATCCTCCAGCAGGACGGTGTTGCCACCGCCCTGGAAACCAGCCGGGGCATGGTGAACGTCGGCAATGCCAAGCTGATTCTGGGCATGGGCACGCTGCCGCCTACCACACTTCTGATGAACTCTTTCCCGCAAATGGAGCGGGCCGGCGAGCGCTTCACCGCGCACTTCATCACCTCGGTGGTGGCCCGGGTCCCTCGCAAGGACTTCGACTTCGGCGACCGCATCGGGGAGCTGGAGCTGGCCGCCATCTACATGGCCGGCACCAACAAAGTGAACGGGATGCAGTACCATGTGCAGATCTCGGTACTTTCTGACAAAGAGCCGGTGAAGAACGCCCAGAAAGCAGCCCGCTACATGCCAGACGTTGTGGCGACGGCCTCGGCCACGCAGCTCGCCACCTCCGAGGACTACCTGGTCTTTGTCTGTGCGGTGCTTGGCGAGATCGACGAGAAGAACCCGGATAATTTCTTCCGCCTTCAAGGCGGGGGGGACCCGACCACCAATGTGTTGTTGCAGGTGCTGGCCAGCGACAATGACAACATGACCTGGGACACGATGGACGAAGGCACCTTCCAGATGATGGAGCGGGTCTTTTCTCCGAAGGGTGCCTCCAATGTGGAGTATTGGCACGGGGATGCGGTGCCCGGTGGTTGGTCGGGCAACGACGGAAGCTGGAAGAAGGAGCAGCCCCCGATCGAAAAGCGTCGGGTGGGAGGCCTGGTGCATGAGAACTCCACCCTGCACATCGGCTACGATGGGCAGGGGGTGGTCGGTCTGGACTATCGCCCGAACCATGTGGAGAATGTCTATGTCACCGGTGGTGCGCTGTGGCCCACGTCGGGTTCCTGGAACCCCACCATGACCATGGTGGCCTTGGCCCAGGACCTCGCCGACCAGTTGATCGGCGTCAAGACCACCTCCAACCATGCGGCGGTGTAAGCCATGAAAAGCGCAGACGTCAACAACCAGCCCCTGCCCACCGATCCCCCGATGGGGGTCGGCGATGTCCTGGACAAAGCCGACGGCGTGTACTTCTGTATTAAGGATCACAACTCGGTCTTTCTCTGGGTCAACCAGAACTTTGCCGACCTGGTCGGCCAGAGTAAGGACTCCCTGATCGGGAGCCGGGACGACCGGGCGGCACATGTGGCCCACGACCAGCAGGTCATGGCCGATGGGGTGCCCCTGCTCAACTTCCACGAAACCATCGACGTTCCCACTACCGATGGCGGCACGGAAGCGCTGGAGATCGTCACTCAGAAGGGGCTGTTGCGGAAGAAGGGCGGCACGGAGATCATCGGGATCACCGTCTGCTTTTCCAAGCGCTACCCCTACGGAAGCCAGGAGGCCGATGATCTGATCAGCCGCCTGAAGATGACCCCCACGTCGGTGGGTGGGCACTTCGCCGCCGGCCCTGGCGCCGGGGACGGTGTTCTCCGGGCTGCCCTGCCGGAGCGTTTTGTAGGGGACCGTCGCTTCTACTCCTCAAACTACTTTTTGTTGAAGGAGGGGGAGGTGTTGCGGTTGCACTCCTTGAACCAAGACGAGCAGTGGTTCTACCACCAGGGAAGTGCGATTCGTCTGCACATTTTCGAGGACAGCGGCTATCGCACTGTGGATCTGGGCTCTGACTTGGATCAGGGGCAGGTCTTCCAGAGCTTCGCCCCGCACAATACCTGGTTCGGTGCCGAGCTTCTCGGGCCTGCCTATGTGCTGGTGAGCTGCTCTCTGGCCCCGGCCTGGGATGCCCGCGACAGCGCCAACCCCAACCCCGATCAGGTTGCGGATCTCAAGGCCCGCTTCCCGGACCAGGCGGAGCTGATCGCCCGTCTGGCCCCAGTCTGAGGTAAATATGCTTCTTTCCTTCCTTCTTCTGGCCTGTGGCGGAAATCCGCCTCCACCCAAGGCGGAGCCCTCTCCCAAAACGGAGGTTGCTCCTACTCCGGCTCCCACGCCGGCGGCGCCCACCCTGCGCGCCAGCCACTCCGTCATCACCTCCGAGCTGCGCACCCGCCCGATGAGTGCCGTGGTCCGGGCCCCTTCGGCGGCCTCGCCTCCCAACGGGGCGCCCGGGCCCAAAACCGCCTTCGGCCTCTATGTTCTGGCCCTGACCTGGGAGCCCGCTTTCTGCTGCGACAGTCCCAGCAAAGGGCAGTGTACCGGCCTGAATGGTAGCTTTGGCGCCGATCACCTCACCATCCACGGGCTCTGGCCAAACTACAACGACCAGGAAAGTAAGGAGAAGGGGGAGGCCTACCCCACCTTCTGTGGTGACTACGCAAGCTGCGAAAAGAGCAATGTCGCTGCCTGTGATCCGGACACCGCCACCATCCCGGCGGATATGGCCACCTATGGGCCCGGCTATGTCACCGACAACTACTTCCTCGCGGACCACGAGTGGCCCAAACACGGGAGCTGCACCGGCCTGGATTCGGGGACCTACTTCCAGGCAGCCATCAACCAGCTCAAGAGCCTTCCCGGCGATCAGGGCACTCCGGACATCCTCCGGAATAATGTTGGTGGTAGCGTCAAACGTACGGATCTGGCGGCCGCGTTCGGGCAGGCGGACGCGGTGATGCTGAGCTGCGACAGTAGCTGTACCTTGAAGCAGGTGGAGGTTTGTTTTGGGCATGATGACAATAATATGCCTACCGGGCTGGTGAGCTGCCCGGACAATGCCCGCAAGACGGCCTACGACAACTCCTGCGAGCTGAACAACTGCGACCAGGTGAAGATCCTGAAGGCAGGGGACTGCGGCAGTAGTGGGGGAGGAGGCGGCGGCGGTGGCGGTTGTGCGGCGGACAAGGGCCAGGGACCGGCCTGCACCGACGATGCAAGCTGCACCAGCCAGCAGTACCTGCGCTGTGCCAAGTCCGGCTGCTGCACCTCGGTGCCGCTGAACTGAGGGCACATTCGGCAGTGGAATAGATCCCGAGGAAGGCCCACTTCCTCGGGATTGTATTTTGAGATACACTGCGGCCTTCGGTGGGATGGGTGACGCGGACCGATGCGACGGCCCGAAAGCATCCCGCGCGCCAGGAATCCCGGCTATGCTGGCCCGATGTTGTTGCTGCTTGCCGCATGTGTCCCCGACCCAAGTCCCCCCCTTCAGGAGGAGGCTGCACCGGAGGGCTTGGAATTTGGCCCCGAGCCCGCCTGCACCGACCTGTCTACGGGGTTGGAGGGAATGCAGCAGCAGGACATGCCCTTTACTCAGGGCCGACCGGAGCACAAGACTGCCGGAGGATCGGGGATCTACGCGGCGGATGTGGATCTGGACGACGACGTGGACTTGCTCTTGGGCGATGACTACTTTGGTCCCCGCCTGCTTGTGAACGACGGAAAAGGGGGCTTCACCGAGCTGGAAGGAGCGGTACCCTACCCCTTCTCGCCCCATGCCAGCGGCATCGGGGCGGTGCTGGCGGACCTCAACGGCGACGATCTGCCGGAGCTGATCACCGCATCTCTGGGCGCCATCCTCCTCTATCCCAACGCGGGCGGCCACTTTTCCGAGCCCAGCTACCTGTGGCAGAGCGACCTGCCCTACACCATCCCTGGCAGCCTGTCCCTGGGCGATCTCGATGGGGATGGCGACCTGGATCTGGCCATGTCAGGGCTGGAGTGGATCAGCGACCCCTGCCAGCTCAGCAATAGCTGCCAGGAGGACCTGCCCAACCCCGGCAGCCCCATCCTCCTCTTCCAGAACAACGGCGACATGAGCTTCACCGCGCTGGAGCCCCTGCTGGTCTATGATGAACCCGGCTATTCCGTGGCGCTCAGCTTCACCGACCGCGAGGGTGACGGCGACATGGACCTGCTGGTACTCCAGGATCAGGGGCGGAATGGCCGCACCGAAGCTCCCCCCTCCGCCTTCTACCGCAACGACGGCGGTGTGCTGACCAACGATGCGCCAGAAGTCCACACCAACCTGACGATCTCGGGAATGGGGCTGGCCACCTGGGACCTGAACCTGGATGGTATTTTAGACTACTGTATGACCGATACCGGGCCTATCCACTGCCTGATCAGCGACAGCGCGGGCTGGTACGACGCGGGGGTGGCCATGGGACTGGTGCCCAAGGATGTGGTCGACGCCGAAGCATGGTCGGGCTGGTCGATCGAGCTGGAGGACTTCGACAACGATGGGCTCCCCGATGTGGCGGTGGCCGGTGGGCGGCCCACCGGTGAAACCCAGACCACTACCGCCTACGCAGACGCGATTTTCCATGGGAAGGAGGACGGTACCTTTGAGGATCTGAGTACCACCCTGGGCTTTGGTGATACCCGCGACCACTTCGGCATGGCCGCCGCCGACTGGGATGGCAATGGCGCGCTGGATCTGGTCCTGGGCACCAGCTACGGCCCTCCCTCCCGCTGGGACAGCCCCTGCACCAAGGGGGCGTGGACCCAGATCACCCTGCGGGGGGCGCCGGAAAACAGCAGTGCCATCGGTGCCCTGGTCGAGGTGGAGGCCGGGGGTGTGCTCCTTCGCCGGGAGCTTTCCTCGACCCGGGCGATGGGTCAGAGCCTTGCACCGCTGCATTTTGGCCTGGGTTCCGCCGCCCGTATCGACCGCATCCGCATCCGGTGGCCGGACGGTGCCACCAGTGAGTTTGCCGACCTGCCCGCCCGCCGCCCACTCAGTGCCTACCACCCGGGTCGGGAAAAGTAAGGCGCCGCGGGTATTTTGGGGGGGATCAGATGTTCCCCCAACGCAGCGCCAGCCAGGTATAAGGCGGCAGAGGCTCCACAAAGCTGGAGATCCACCAGCCCTGGCTGGCCAGCAGGATGTTGGGCACCGCACGCAGGCTGTTGGGTTTCCACCATAAAATGGGCCCCGCCCGCAGGTTTTCGTCGTCTGTGGCCGGGCAGGTTGCCCAATTCAGAATGCCTCCCAGCCAGAGCTTCTTGTCGCCGGGCCCCTCTTGGAGGATCGCCGCCACCAGCAGGTTCCGGTGGAAGGTCCAGCCCTTGAGTTGGACGTCCAACATTTCTGTGGGATCCCAGAAGTATTTTGCTTCACCGCGCCAAGGACGCACTTCCATGTAGCGGGCCTCCAGCTCGGCCACCGCCACTACCGGGCCAGCTTTGAACTTGAAGCGGGTGTTTCCCTCTACCCGCAGGCCTACACCACCCACGCGCAGCTCGCGGTGCTCCTTCTTCCAGTCGGCGGTGGCCTCGGTTTCAAAGGGATCTTCGATGGGGATGATCGAGGAGAAGGTGCCGTAGAACCAGGTGCCATACAGCCGGATCGACACATCCCAGAAGGCCACCGGCTCCAGCTTCAGCACCGGGCCTACGCGCCAGAAGGAGGGTGTCAGGTCGGTGTGTACGGCAAGGCCCACGTTGCTGTTTTTGAGCAACATATGTTGATTATCAAAAATCGGCTCCCGCCACTCCAGCTCCATGGAGTACTGTACGCCGGTCGGCCACAGCGCCACCGCCACCATCTGTAGATCCCGCAGCTCCGCTGCAAAAGCCATACTCAGCAGGGCGATCATTCGGTGCTCTCGGGGGCCAGGCCTCCATAGGTGGGGTGGTTCACCATAAGAACCACCTCCAGGCTACCCCAAGGCTTACGTCCGGTCGCCTTACCCCATCGAAAGCTAAACGCTTCCTCAATAAAATCCCAACCAACCAGGTTCAAATCTGGACGAAAGGTCACCGTACGATAGCCGGGAAGGGACACGGACAGGCGCGGGCGCTCTAGCGGGCGCAGCTCCAACTGCTGCGGCAGGCTGC
>JBEIQS010000040.1:0-34700 GCA_040376425.1 Alphaproteobacteria bacterium
AGTTTCTGGAGGTCTGGAGACGTCGTTGCTGGTAGCCAAAGGGGCGATCGGTCCTTAGCTTAGGCCGACCGGGATTGATCATGAACGAAACCGCTCCGCCTCCGCCTCCTCGCCGCCCCCAAAAACCGCCTCCCACCAACAAGACTGCGGGTCGGTTGATCATGGGCATTGCCGGCTTCGGGCTCTTGGCCTTTGTGGGGCTGACTGTGGGGGCACTGCTGTTGGCGCGGCAGGAGTGGTCGCCCACCGTGAGTGAGGACAGCTTTTTGGAGCTGCATGTGGCGGGGGACATCAGCGACGCGCCTGAAGAGGGCGGGCTGTTTATGGATCCCAACGATTTCCCCCCCATCCTGACCGAAGTGACCGCGGCGGTGCGGCGTGCGGCGACAGATGAGCGGATCAAAGGGATCTATCTGGAGATCGAGGGCTCGCCCGGCGGTTGGAGCAGCACGCAAGAGCTGCGGGATGCGCTCCTGGCCTTCGGGGAGAGCGGAAAACCCTGCTACGCCTTTGCCAATGCGCTGGACAACAAGGCCTACTACCTGGCCACCGGCTGCAAAGAGATCTACCTGGCACCGGCAGGGCTGCTGCTGGTGAATGGCCTTTCCGCGACCACCAGCTACTACCTGGGCACCTTCGAGAAAATCGGGGTTCAGGGCAGCTTTGAGCATGTGGGCGACTTCAAGAGTGCGATCGAGCCCTACCAACGGACCGGCCCCTCGGAGCCGGCCAGCGAGGCTATGGACATGCTGATCGGGGCCCTGTACGACCAGCTTGTGGCGGGCATCGCGCAGGGGCGTGCGGTGCCGGTGGAGCAGGTGCAGGGCTGGATCGACAATCCCCCGATCACCGGAGAGGCCGCTTTGGCGGCGGGGATGATCAATGGGCTGAAGTACCGCGACGAAGTGGCCGACGGCATGGCGGGCGAGGAGCGCACCGGCCTGCGCAGCTACATCAAGTCCAACAGCAAGCTGCTGCCGAACTCGAAGAAAATTGCGGTGATCCACGTAGAAGGCACCATCATCGACGGGGAGTCGGGCTCGCCCTTCTTCGGCGGGCGTATGGTGGGTGACCAGACGGTCGCCGGCTATTTTGAGGATGTCCGCGACGACGACGAGGTGGCTGCCGTCGTATTGCGTGTCAACTCGCCGGGCGGTAGTGGGCTGGCTTCCGACAATATGTGGCGTGAAGTGGAGCTGACCAAGGCGGCGGGCAAGCCGGTGGTGGTGTCCATGGGCGACTACGCGGCGTCGGGCGGCTACTACATCTCGGCCGGGGCGGACCGCATCCTGGCTGAGCCGGGCACGATTACCGGCTCGATCGGGGTGTTCGGTGGGAAGCTGGCGCTGGGTGGGACCTACGAAAAGCTGGGGATCACCAGCCACACCTGGCAGCGTGGCCAGATGGCAAACATCTTTTCCGAGCTTACGGTATTTTCGGATCCTGAGCGGCTGAAGTTCCGCGAGTTTTTGGAGGGCTTCTACGGGGTCTTCCTGGATCGGGTGGCGACCGGTTGGAAGATGGAGAAGGAGAAGGTCCACGAGGTTGCGCAGGGTCGGGTGTGGACCGGCCAGCAGGCGCTGGAGCGTGGGTTGGTGGACGAGCTGGGGGGTCTGGAGCGCGCCCTGGTGGTGGCCCGGGAGCTGGGCAAGGTGGCCGAGGGAGAGGAGGTGGATATTCTCCGTTTGCCCCGTCAAAAGACCTTTTTGGAGCAGATCGCCGAGGACATGCAGCCGCAGGTGGTGGCACCGGAGCTGATGGTGCCCGGGGTGCGTGAAGCCTGGTCGCAGTTCGAGGCGGTGTCCCGCGCACTGGAAGGCAGCGGGGTGGCGGCGATGATGCCGGGGGTGGTGGAGATTCGGTAGGCGCAGGCGCGGTCGCCTTTGTCAGGTGGTTTGGTAGGGCGGCGCTGGGTCGTATTGAATGTAGCGCTGGACCTCTCGGGCGAAGTCGGGGTCGTGGAGCTGTCCGATCAGCCACAGGGCCATGTCGATGCCGGCGGAGACCCCGGCGGCGGTCACGAGCTTTCCGTCCTGCACATAGCGCAGGTCCTCCCGCACGATCACCGGGTGCGTCCGCAGCTCCTCGATGCGTGACCAGTGGGTGGTGACCTGCCGGCCTTCGGCCAGCCCGGCCGCCACCAACACAAAAGAGCCGGTACACACGCTACTGACCCAGGTGCAGCGGGGTGCCTGCTTTCGCAAAAAATCCAGCATGGCCGGGTTCTTCATCTGCTGCCGCCGCCCGTCACCGCCGGGTACGAGCACCACATCCAACTGTGGAGCCTCGTCCCAGCTCTTTTCGGGAAGGACCACCAGTCCCTTTGCGCAGCGGATGGGCGCTACACGCTCGCCCAGCAGCAGGACCTGATCCTGGCCGCGTAGCGCCGCTGCGGCCGCAAAAACCTCCCAGGGTCCGGCAAAATCGAGCTCTTCCATGTTGGCGAAGGCGAGGATTCCGATGGTGGCCATGGCGGCTATGTAGCGCCGGAGGGGCGGGATGTCCATCGACCGAAAACGCCGACTCCTTGTGGTGCCAACCCGAAGGCGCTTGCGGCGCTCGGGCCGCACGCGCCTTGCATGGTGTGGAGAAAACTCCCCTTATTATCACTACTTCTGATGAATGAATGTTCATTCAGTAGAGAGTCTAACGGAGGTCGCGGTAGGGCCCCCACTTGACGTATTTGGGGCGGCTGTCCAGTCGTATGTGGAGCCAGTGGACGCCCAGCCCGGCGGTGCTCACCCACAGCCGGCCGCGCCCACTCCGGAGCCAATGCTGGACTCCCTGGCCGACGGCACTCCACAGCGCGTCGATCTGGGCACCGGGCGCGCGCCGCAGAAAGGCGCCAAGGTGGGGGTAGTCGGCTTCTCCGGGCGCGGGGACCACGAGCTCGGCGTCGCCGCCAAGGTTGGGGAAACGCCGGACTTCCGGCGCTCGGGCGCCGGCCAGTGGCTCGCGAAAGGGACTTCCGTCCGCCCGAATCCGGCTCAGTGCTGGGGCGTCCAGGACCATGCAGGCGAAGGGCTGGTCCTGGTCGTCGGGGTGCACGGGGCGGGCTTCCCAGTAGATGGCTTCGGGTGCGTCGAGAAGTGAGCGGACAAGTGCGTTTTTCAGGCTGCTGTCCGTCTGCAGGCCTTGAGCGACCTGCCGCCAACTGAGCGGGCCCTGGTCCGCCACCAGATGCAGGCGCGTGCTTTGGGGACCTATCTGTTCGCGTTGTACCTTCATTTCATCATGCTAACCGTCTTGGGCGTTTGTGGGAAGCGGAACACCGGGCGCCTATGGCAGCTCCATCCACACCCGTGCTCCGCCCGCTGGACTACACCTGCGGGGCCTGCCCGCCTGGAGAAAGGGCCAAGGCACGCCGTTCGCCCCAAGTGGGATTGGTTGAAGATAACAAAGCTACAAAGGAGGAGTAGTCGATGTCCGATCTGCTTTGGGAGGAAAACAGGCGAATAGGTCACCCCGAAGGCGCCTGCGGCGCTCGGACCGCACGCGCCTTGGGTGGATAGCGGGATGGTGCTTCATTTTTTAACACTATTTCTCATTTATAACTAAAAATAACATCAAGGTTGGCCGGGGCGACGGGGATTGTGGCGACAATGGGCTTCGGCGTGCTACCTTCCCTCATGGCGCTTTTCCTCCTCCTCTTCTTGGCCTGTGGCAGTGACCTTTCCATCACCAAACAGACTGATCCGCCGGTGGTGGAGATACTCTCCCCCGTGGACGGAGCCACAGTTCTGGAGGGAGAAGCTATCGTATTCCTGGGGCAGGTGGACGATCGGCAGGATCCTCCGGAGCGTCTGGCGATCCGCTGGAGCAGCGACCGGGATGGGCTTCTGGACGAGAGCCCGGCTTCTTCGGAGGGGCGGGTTTCGGCGAGTACGGCGTCTCTTTCTGTGGGACGGCACGCGATCTCCCTTACGGCGACGGATCTGGAGGCGGGTGCGAGTGTGGTGGCGATTGCGTTGGAGGTGGCCGAGCCCTCTCCGGTGCCGACGCTGTCCTGGGTGCGCCCCCTTCCAGGGGATCAAGGCGAGGAAGGTGCAGACAATTACCTGGAGCTTTCACTGGTAGATGCCGATGGGGATCCGACGCTTCTTCAGGTGGAGATCCGCTCAGATCTGGACGGTAGCCTCTGCCGGCCGGCGGTAGACCTTTCGGGTACGGCCTCTTGTTCCCTTCCGTTGTCGCCCGGTGGGCACAGCCTCTTGGCCATCGCCACAGATCCCGACGGAAATGTCGGCGAGGCGGAAGCCTTCTATGAAGTGTTGGCCGCCTCCGCGCTGGATCGTGACGGCGATGGCTACAGTCCTTCGGGGGGAGACTGCAACGATGCGGACAGCTCCGTCCATCCGAATGCTCCAGAGGTAGCCAATGAGGTGGACGACGACTGCGATGGGAGCACAGACGAGGGGACCACCAATCGGGATGATGATGGGGACGGTCTCTCCGAGGTGGAGGGAGACTGTAATGATGCAACGGCCTCCATCTTTGCGGGGGCGCGGGAGGTCTGCGACCTTCTTGACAATAACTGTGACGGGGTGGCGGACAACGATACCGAGTGTTTTGATGACGATGGGGACGGTTTGACCGAGCTGCAGGGGGACTGCAACGATGCGGATCCCAGCGTAGCTCCAGGTCTTGACGAGCACCTGGATGGTGTAGATGAGGACTGCGATGGGGCTCTTGACGAAGGTACTTCCGTTTATGATGATGATGCGGACTGTGTCTGCGAGGTTGGACCCTGCACGGGGAGTGTAAATGGGGGCTGTGCGTCCCTTTCCGACGGGGACTGCGATGATGGGGATCCGACGGTGGGTCCGTCCGCTCCCGAGTGGTGTGATGGGGTTGACAATAACTGTGATGGGTTTATGGACGAGGACAGCGCCGTGGATGCGTCTACCTGGTACTTCGATGGCGACCAGGATGGCTATGGCAATGGGGCGATGTCCTCGGTCGCCTGCTCGGCGCCCTCCGGCTGGGGCAGTGATGCCAGCGATTGCCAGGATCAGCGGGCCGATATCTACCCGGGTGCTGCGGAAAGCTGTGATGGTGTGGACAATGACTGCGATCTTTCTGTCGATGAGTCGGATTCGGTGGATGCGCTCACCTGGTACCTGGACGCGGATTCGGATCTGCATGGAGATCCGGCAATTTCGGTGCTCGCATGTGAAGCCCCGGCGGGCTATGTGGCTCTTGGTGACGACTGCGATGACAGTAATGGGTCGCGGAATTGTCAGGGATGGTAGGTTGTATGGTCTATGTGCGGATGGCGGGGCGCCCCCTCCCCACCGCCGCCCCTGATCTCCTGCCAATTTCTGCCCTTTTTCCCACCCCGGGCACAGGTCTCCCCCCGGTCCCGCGTCGCTACGCCATCCGGTCTTCGCACAGAACCCATTACGGTGGCCCTGTCGCCTTGTGCTTCCCTTCAGAATCTTCGATGTAATGCCGAACTCTCGACGATGCATCGCAACTCCATGCGTCCTCCGCACAGCGGGCAAGAAATCTGTCAACCCCAACACCTGTTGCAGCAGGTCAAACCAGGAGGGCCGCTCGGTCTCCCCGTGAATCCGCGGTTGCTCACAGCCGCTTCGCCCGACGCCCCGTGGCCTCCTCTGCCGGCGCCCTTGAGCGCCCGGATGCCTGCCACGATCTCATCTCTGATCACAGCGTCCTCGGGCGACAGGGGTGTGCCTGCCGACCGTCTCTTCAGAACCGCTTCGATGCTTTCTGCATGTGCCCTCCGTGAAACGCGAGGCCCGGGAGGGGTCACGTTTCGTGGCGCAGAGGGGTCAATTACAGTGGCGTCTGACACCCGAAGCCTCCCTCTCCTCTACGCCACCCCGCAATCCCTCCGGGAAAGGATACTCAGCCTGCACCAGTACGAATGTCAGGAGCCCTTCGCTTTTCCTCCAGTGGTGGGCCACGCCCCCTACCCGGAATGGGTTCGCCAACGCTGGGAATAACCCGGGGCCGGTCCGCGCCCGTCCTCCCACATCCAGGGGGACCCCTCAAATCCCCCGGGCCTGCCACTACGACACAGCCTGTTCTTCGCCGATCTACCGATGTCTTTCACCTCGCTGCTCCGGTAGATTGATGGTGTAGTGGGGGATTTTTATGGTTGTCTCATTGAACATCGTGTTGATCGGTGTCCTCGCGTGCCACGATGCGGTCGACACGGCCGTCAAGGACACCGACACCGGCACCGACACGACCACCGGTACCGACACCGATACTGACACCGATACTGACACCGATACTGACACGGGTACCGACACTCCTGATTTCTGGCCCGGCTGGTGGCAGGCGAGTGCCAGCATGGGGGTTCAGGATGGGCAATTCGTGGACGTTAAGGTGGACAACGTCGAAACGCCGCCCCGGTTCCTGATGATGCTGTTCGATGAGGAACCGGTCAACGGCGTTGACCCCAAACACTCCTGCGAACTGTGGTTCACCATGGACGGTGCCGACGGGACCTCGGACCCCCTCGCCTGGTTCGACTGGAATGTGGTGCTCACGCCCGACCCGACCGCGAGCACCTGTGACCGCCTCGACCCGGGTTGGTCCGACGACCCGTACGCGGCCTTCAGCCAATTGGGGTGGGAGTTGACCCTGGGGGAGCCCGACCCGGATTTTATCGCCACCCTGGTGAGCGTCCACGGCGTCGACCCGATATGGGCAAAAATGATGGTGGGCGCCGATATGTGGGCCCTTGGCGGTTCTCTTTCCGAAAGTGCCGGTCAGCCCGTCTGGGTTGGCTGGGGAGAAGCGTTGGACGCGAACCTCAACGTGGTGTCCGGCACCTATGTTGACCCGGCCGATGTCCAGGCCGGCGCCGATGGCTACTATTCCATCGGCTCCCCCTACGTTCTGTCGATTCCGATGGGGTTTCCATAACGGGAGGCCCTCAGGGCCTCTCCATCACCACGCACCACTGCAGTCCGTGCGCGGTGGAAATTGCGGCATGCATCGTGTTCCGCCACCCTGTCCGCAGGTAGAAGGCTTCTGCATCCGGCGTAAACAGCATCAGTGGGAGGTGACCAAGCTGCAGGGCCTCCGCCTGCGCCTTCTCACAAATCTATGCGCCCATCCCCTGTCGTCGGAACGTGGGAGGCACATACAAACCGACGATACAACAGAAGGTTTCCGCATGGAGGGGATGCTCGCCCATCTCCAGGCTCACGGTTCCCACCGGCACCCCCTCCCGCAACGCCACAAAGGCCTGCGGCAACGGCTCCCCCCCCCCACAGACGCCGGGGCATCCGTAACCCCCCACCCTTGAGGGGATCCCCGGTCTGCTCGGAGGTGTGAAGGAAGGGTCGGAGGTTTCCGATGCACAGTTCCCGAAAAAAGGTCCTTGAAAGAGATGCCCCGGCCCTGGTTGAACAGTGGCGGCTGTCCGGGCTCCCCGTGCCACTCTGGTGCTCACAGAAAGGCATCGACGCCCGGTCCCTAGGTGGATGGGTGCGCCGCCAGGAGCATCTGCCCGAAGTCCGGCTTGTCGAAATGCTACCACCCCCCAGTCAGCCGGTGGTCCTTTCGGGGTGGCCATTGACAGGCGCATGATGCCTGGTCAGTCCGTTTTTCTTGGAGACAACAGAGGGGGTGGAAGTGGAGGCAGGACATCCAGCACCTGCCGGACGGGCAGGTGGTAGCTGCCCGGAAGGCGCCACAGGTCCAGCGACGCGTCGGCCAGGGACACCGGGCGCACCGACGAAAGCCGGGACGTTGCTTCCCCCACCGAGATTCCCAGCGGACGCAGCCTCCTCTCCAGCTCCCGCACCAGCTTCAACGCCAGCATCGACACCAGAGCATGGCCGCGTGTACGTTCCGCCCGCAGGTAGATCGGACGCAGTTCCAACAGGCCGGTCTTCAGCCTCCGAAAATCGAGCTCCACCTTCTGTAAATCTCCATAACGATCCCACAACTGCTGTGCAGATGCCGCCTCCGCCGGCACGTCACTCACCACCAGACAGCACCCGTCCAGCTCCCTCGCCTGCAGGTCCTCCACCAGCTTCACGGTACGGTCCTCAAGCTCCGCCTTCAACCAGCCACCGAGACCGTACACTGCCAGGCAACGCCGGGCCTGCTTCACCGAGGTCTCCGGTGTCAGGGCGGTGACATAGCGGAACCCGTTCTCTCCCAGCAGATGAATGAACATTCATTCAGCGTTGGAGAGGCTATTCCTCCCCCCCCTCCTCGGGCCCCTCGTCCTCTTCGTTGGTGGGGACCAGTGGCCCGAACTTGCGATATTCCGCCATAAAGGCCAAGGAGCGCGGGTCCGCACGGTCGATGTACAGCACCCCGTCCAGGTGGTCGCACTCGTGCTGCACCACCCGGGCCGCCCATCCTTCCGCCACAAAGGCGAACTTTTTGGCATCACGGTCCAGGCACTCCACCCGGACAGCATCGGGACGCTCCACCCGACCCCGCATGCCCGTCACCGACAGGCAGCCCTCGTAGCCCGCACTCAGCAGGGCCGTGGTGGGGGTGACCACGGGGTTGATCAGGAAAAGGGGCTCTTCATCGGCGTCAAGCTGGAAGACCAGCACTCGGATGGACTCGTGGATCTGCGGCGCCGCCAGACCCAGCCCGTCGTAGGCGCCCATGGTCTCCAGCAGGTCGTCGCACAGACGCTGGAATTCGGGGGTCAGAATCTGCGCCGGATCGACGGGCTCCGCGACTTTTCTCAGGATCGGGTGCCCGAGCTGGGCGACTTTTCGGATAGCCATCTCCGCTTCTATCCCGGTACGCCCCCTTCTGCCCGGGGTGGGCCCGACGCGACGGCCGAGGCCATGGAAAAGGCTTTACCCCCTTTTTCCGCCCTCCTCGCCCTTTTTTGTGCGCCCCCACTACCAGAATCCCTTTTCCCCCTTGCCAGCAACCGCCGCCTGGGTAGAAGGGAGGCACTTGTGGAGCTCCCGTGGCGGATTGGAAGAACCGTTGGAAGGATAATGTGGGTGGGACGTCGACCGTGGACGGAAAGAAGGTCGGCTTCTTTGTGGACAAAGAGTGCATTCTCTGCTCGGTCTGTTCGGACGCGGCCCCCAACAACTTCCGCATGTCGGACGATGAGGACCACGACATCTGCTACAAGCAGCCTGAAAATGCGGAGGAACTGTCGCAGTGCTACGAGGCGATGGAAAACTGCCCCGTGGAAGCGATCGGCGACAAAGGCGAGTAGTCAGCCGCGCAGCAGCGGGTGTACGCTCCACGCTCCGCTGCTGTCCCTCAGGGCCAGCCCGCGCTCGATCAGGCAGGGATCGCCCTGAAAGAGGCGGCTTTTTTCGATCTCTTGTAGGTCAGCGGCCTGCCGTGGGCTTAGCCCCTGCCGCAGCTCCTGTGCCATCCGGGTGATGGCTCCCTGCACCCCGGCGTGCGACAGCTTTCCCTGCCCGATCAGGACCGCATCCCGCAACATCCGCAGCGCATCCCGCGGGAGCCCTCCCGAGGCCAGCGCCAGCTCGCGCAGGTGTTTGCTTCCCGCCGGCCAGTACTGGCGCAGGATCTGCAGCATGGCGGGTAGCCCCCGAACGTCCGGGGCGCCGTCCAGTCGCTGCACGGGAAAGGGGAGCAGAACTTCAAAGCGGTCAAAGCGGCTGTCCCACTGCTCCCTCCCCCAGGTCAGAAGTGCGGGGGGGCCCAGCACGACGATGGCCGGCAGCAGGGGGTGAAACCAGGGAGAGTTGGGTCCAAACAGGGTTTTTGCCAGGCCGCTCTCCAGCTTGTCGAAGCCGTCGACCACCACCAACAGCGGCAGGTCACTGGCGTACTCGGCCAGCACTTCTCTAAGGCTTTCCTGCCTTTTTCCGCCCAGACTCCGGACCAGCGACTCCAACACGGGCAGGTCGGCGGTGCCGCCGAGATCCACCAGTACGACCTGGGCACTGTCCGCCAGCTCATGCTGGAGCTGTTCCAGCATGCGGCTTTTTCCACAGCCAGGGGGGCCACTCACCAGGATCTTCGGGCGTAGTCCCGAAGCCAGCATCAGCCGCAGCTCGCCCGGCAAGGTGAAGTTGGGCCGGGGAATCCAGGGGCCGGGGGTGGCAAAAAGGGCGAGGGCTTCCATTCCAGCACTCCTGTGGGGGACGAGGGGCGCTCAGGGACCGCGCTGGTAGCGGATCTCCCAGCTTACCGGCCGATCCAATCGCTCGCTGGCCACCTGCACCTTCAGGTCCATTCCACTTTCGGTGGGCAGGAAGTGGCTGGTGCGGGTGCCGGTATCCGAGGCGATGCTGAGCAGTACGGCCGCTCCTTCGGTCCAGACCCGGCTTTGCAGGGTCTTTCCTTCGTAGACGATCTCGCGCACGCTCCCGTCCATGTTGTACTGCAGGCCGGGCTTGTCGTCGCAACGCAGGTTGAAGGCGCCGCTACTGATGTCGAGCACATACTCTCGACAATGAAAGAGGCTGGGTGCCAACAGGCGCTCCCCGATGGGCCGCAGCACGGAGGGTACGGACGCGAGGCTCAGCTCCAGCTCGGCCTTCTGCGCCGCCGCCACAGCTTCGGGTGGGGTGACGGCAACGTAGTGGCCGCCCAGGCCGGCAGCAAGTGTAGTGGAGATTACAAACAACATCTCAAAGTCCGCTGAAGTCTACAGAGTCAAAGAGCAGCGACGGAGAGCGCAGGGAGGACCATGTCCACACGTCGGAGGCAGGCTCCTGGAGCTGATGGAAGATGTCCGCCAGGTTCCCGGAGACATTCATCTCCGACAGGTTCTTGGTGGCCACGCCGTACTCCAGCAGTTGCCCCTGGATCCCGAAGCTGAAGTCGCCGGTCAGGCCATTGGAGTTGCCACCCAGGAAGCCGGTCACCAGGATGCACTTGGGCAGCGTTTTGGTGATCTCGGCCGGGCTACGGCTGCCTGGCCGCAGGATCCAGTTGGAGCGGCCTCCGCAGGTGGGCGCCACGCCCAACTTCCGGCCGTAGTATACGCCGATATAGTAGTTTCGCAGCACACCATCTTCCACGACGGGCATGGCCTTGGCGCGCAGTCCATCGGAGTCGTAGGCCCGAGATCCGGGAGCCCGGGGGATCAGCGGGTCGTCCACAAGGTGCAGGTGCTTGGAGCCGATGGCGGTGTTCAGCTTGCCCGCGAGAAAACTCCGACCCTGGTGCAGCTCGGCGCCGGACAGGGGCCCAGAGAGCACCCCCAGGATTCGCCCGGTGACGGGGGCATCCAGCAGCATGGGGTAGCGGCCAGAGGCCACGGGGCCGCTGCCCAGGCGACGTTCCGCCTTCATCCAGGCTTCCTGTGCGATCTTTTCGATCCCGGGCAGCTCGGAGAGGTGGTTGGAGGAGTACCAGCTTGTGGCCTCGGGGCGGCGCCCCCCCGGCTCGGACAGGGTGAGCGAGGTGCCCCAGCCGTAGCCGGTGCTGCGCTGCATCCCCTCAAAACCATTGGACATTACCCGAACGGACTCGCCGCGAGAGTCCATGTGGTAGCAGGTGGCTGAGAGGATCTGGCTGCGATGTGGCAGGGCGTCCACGGCCTTTTCCAGGCTTTCGAGGCGCTCCCGTCGCTGGTCGATGCTCAGGGCTTCCCAGGTCGGGTCGTAGAGGTCGAGCTGCTCGGGGCTCAGGCTGCTGCCGCAGTCGGCGAGCGGGGGCTGCCGACGTTCCGGCTCGGGCTCCAGCGCGCGGGTGGCCGCGACGGCTTTTTGCAGGAAGGAGCGCAGGGCTTCGGGCCGCAGGTCGGAGGTGGAGTGCCCGGAGTAGCGGTCCTCGACCAGCAGGGAGAGGGAGAGGGACAGGGAGGTGGCCTGGGTCGCCTGCTCCAGTCGGCCCGCCCGGCGGGTCAGGTTGACCTCGGTCTGGCGGGAGAGGGAGACGGTGGCCTCCTCGGCGCCCATGCCCTGTGCGTCTCTCAGGGTGGTGCGTGCGAGCTCCCACAGTTGTTCGGTGCTCATCGTGCGCTTCCTCCCACCGAGAGTTTGCTTACCTTGACCGTGGGCATTCCCTGGGACACCGGCACCCCCTGGCCATCCTTCCCGCAGGTCCAGCCCCCTTCGTCGATCACCAGGTCATTCCCGACCATTTCGATGGATTCCAACACTTTGGGGCCGTTGCCGATCAGGTTCACGTCCTTGATGGGCGTCGTGAGTTTTCCGTCTTCGATCAGGTAGCCACTGCGGACGTAGAAGGCGAAGTCTCCGGCGCCGATCTGCACCTGTCCGTTGGAGAAGGTGGAGCAGTAGATGCCCTTTTTCACCGAGCGGATGATCTCTTCGGGGGCGTAGGGGCCTGCCTCCATGTAGGTGGAGCGCATCCGCGGGAGCACCGCATGGCGGAAGGACTCCCGCCGGCCGGAGCCGGTGGGGGCAACGCCGAAATGGCGGGCGGAGATTTCGTCGTGCAGGTAGCCGCGCAGGATGCCGTCCTCGATGAGCACGGTCTTTTCGGCCGGGTTCCCCTCGTCGTCGGTGTTGATGCTGCCGCGGGCGCGCATCAGCGTGCCGTCGTCCACCACGGTGATGCCGGCGGGGGCGATGGGCTTGCCCACGCGGTCGGCGTAGATGGAGATGCCCTTGCGGTTGAAGTCGGCCTCCAGCCCGTGTCCGATGGCTTCGTGGAGGAGGATCCCGGAGGATCCGGCAGCCAGCACCACGGTCATTTCACCTGCGGGGGGCTTCACGGCCGCAAAAAGTCCTGTGGTGTTCTCGACCGCTTTGCGACAGAGGCGCTCGGTGCGCTCGGGGGTGTAGAAGGAGATATCGTCGCGTTGGGCCAGGTTGTAGTGGCTGGATTCGCGACGCCCCTCCTGCTCTGCAGTGCAGACCACCACGGCGCGGGTCATGGTCTGGGTGTCGGGCACCAGCCGCCCGTCGGGCCGGCAGACCAGGATGTGGCGGGTGCTGTCGGCGAGGCTGACTTCGACCTTTTTTACGCGAGGATCGAAGGAAAAACTGCGCTGCTCCCACTCGCGCACCATGGCCACCCGGCGCTCCATTCCCACGCTGTCCCAGGGGCGTCCTTCGGGGTAGCGATCGGCGTAGTGACGCTCCATCGGCATTGCCACCGGCCGCCTTGCGCTGTTTCCAGCCGCAATTTCGGCTGCAACCCCGGCAGCACGCAACATCGCTTCCAGAGACAGGTCTTCGGTATAGGCGTAGCCCACCGAGTCGCCCACCACCACGCGCACCCCCAGGCCCAGGTCCACATGGGTGGCGGCCCGGTTCACTTTTCCGTCGGAAAGTGCGACGGAGTTGGATTGAAGGTGCTCGAAGTAGAGGTCCGCGTCGTCTGCACCGCGCGCCAGGGCCGTGGACAGCAGCCGACGGACGGCTTCGTGCGTGATTCCGAATTGCTCAAAATGCTGCACCGGGACTCCGGGGGGAAGAAGAGAGCATAGTCACCGCACGGGAGGGGCGGCAGGAAAAACCCTAGCAATCAGGGCACACCGCTGGTCACGATGTCCCGGTAGGCGTCCCCCAGCGGGCGCCGGCTACGCGCTTTGCTGGTCAAATCCACCTCATGCAGGCCGAAACGCATCCCCATTCCGTGGTTCCACTCGTAATTATCGAGTAGTGACCAGTAATAAAAGCCTCGGATGTCGTAGCCCTCTTGCTCGGCCCGAAGCAATCCCTTCAGGTGCGGGCGTAGCCATGTGTCCGCGGTGTTCTCATCGGGGTCCGCCCGGCCGCTCTCGGTGATGTACATCGGCAGGTTGTACATGCTTCCCAGTACGGTGACCTCGTAGAGACCCTCGGGATAGTCCTCAAAGAGCACCTCGGGGTAGAAGGTCATCCGTGCGAAGCCCGGAAACAGGGGCACGGTCATGCCTCGAACGGTAATGCGGGTGTAGTAGTTGATTCCCAGGTAGTCCATCTTTCCAGCCCACTCCGGGTGCTGTTCCTCCACCACACCGTCCATGTCGCGGTCGAAGTCGCCCAGGATCGCGGCGTTCAAAAAGGCGAGGTTGTAGACGTAGTTTGCTGCCTCTACCCCCTCCTGATCCACGGTGCTGGCTGGATCCAGGGGCGCCAGGGCCACGAGGTTGTCCACGACCCCCACTTCTGAGGCGGAGCCGTCGCCATCGGCATCCACGAGATCGTTGGCCTTTACCGCGTCATACATGGCGATATGGCCCTCCGCCTGGGCGTAGAGCACCTGGATTGCGGCGTCGGGGTTGACCACTCCGGGTGGGTTGGTCCGGTCCGGGGAGGGCAGGAGGTAGCCCGCGAGCACCACGGCCAGCGGCTCGTTCAGGGTGGCCCACATGTCGATCTGATCGCCGAATTCTTTGGCGCAGAATGCGGAGTAGAGGGAGATCGCGGGCTTCAGTCGCGCCATATCCATCCAGCCCTTGTTAGCGCAGGCCTCCAGATCGTCGTGACAAGCCTTGCCATCGTGGATCCACAGCGGCAGGGTGTAGTGGTTGAGGGTGACCAGGGGCTTCAGTCCGGCGGCGACCAGGGCGTCGAAGTAGGCATGGTAGTAGGCCAGTGCCACAGGATCGGCATAGGTGGCCAGCTCTTCCACCGTGGTGGCCTGCTCTGCGGCACCATCGGGAAAGAGGCGCGACCACTCGATCGACGTGCGGAGCGACTTCAACCCGAGATCGTTTGCAAGACCAAAATCTTGTTCATACAGCTCATAGTGGCCGGGGCCGTTGGAGAGCGGCTCGCCGGACAGGTAGGTGCCCGTCTCTGCGATCAGCTCCGGGTCGGTGACCCACTGGTACCAGTCGGAGTTGCGATCCTCGCAGACTTCGGCCGGCAGGGTGGGGCAGCCCGCCTCCACCTGAAAACCGGCGATGGATGCGCCCCATAGAAAATCCTTGGTGAAGCCGGCAGGAGGATCTTCGTCTTTCGGTTCGGTCGTACATGCCAGCGCGAGCAGGGTGATTACCATAGCCACCTCCTGGGAGTGCTTCGTGTCCGCCTCTACCGAGAGCATGAAATCACTGCGGCAGAGCTTCATCGCGGGCCTGCTGGCCCTGCTGCCGCTGTATATCACCGGCCGCATCCTTCTGTTTCTCTTCCAGATGATCGATGGCCCCTTGGGCAACCGCATCAACGATCTGATCAAGGCCACGTTGGGCATTTCGGTGCACATTCCCGGGCTGGGAGTGATCGGGACGCTGCTGATCGTGGTGGCGGTGGGCTGGCTGATGCGAATGGTGCTTTTCCAGCGGGTGATGGGCTGGCTGGAAGAGGCGATTGCGCGCCTTCCCCTTGTCCGTTCGCTGTACTCGGCCAGCCGTCAGATTGTAGTCCCCTTTACGGACCAGTCCAAGCTGCCCTTCTCGCAGGTGGTGCTGGTGGAGTACCCGATGAAGGGGCGCTGGACTCTCGGGCTGGTGGCCAAGTCCAAAGTCACCGACGATCCTACGGATCCTCGGATGGTCGTGTTCTTTCCCTCCAACCACCTGCACCTGGGCTATCCGGTCATGCTCTCCCGCCACGAGGTGCAGGAGATCGATATGTCGGTGGAGGAGGCGGTGAAATTCTTTGTGAGCTGCGGTGTGGTAGGCGACGAGCGGCTGCTCCTTCAAAAAGGGGTGCAGCTTCCCTGGCCGGCGATGGCGCTGCGGCCTTCAATCGAAGGGGCCGACGATCCGACCATCCGCGAGCAGAGCGCTCAGCCTTCCGCGTAGCTTTTCGGGCAGCATCCTTTGCAGGGTGTCCACGATCTTCCCCTCCCCATAGCGCATGGAGAAGTGGGTGAGGAGGATGTGCCGGTTCTCAAAAAGGTCGGCGCGGTCGATGATATCGTGCAGGTGGACATGGCCGCGGGCCCGGGCTGAACCCGGGTTCATATCCATGTCGATGAAGGTACACTCCAGGATCAGGAGTCTGGCCTGGCGGACATCGGCGTGCAGCTCGACCACGTCGATGGTGGTGTCGCCGCAGAAGGCCACTTCGATCTCGGGATGTTCCTGCTGGATCTCGATGCCGTCGAGGCGCAGCCGCCGAAGCTCCTGGTCCTGGAGCCCGACAAACTCGGGTCGGAGCTTCTTTTTCCGGGCATGGATGGCGTAGCCCTGGCAATAGACCCGATGGGGCGACCGAAAGGGGTGAACGCTGCGGGTTTTGCCAAGAGCAACCTGCTCTCCGGGGCTACAGGCCACAAAGTGGCAGGGGATGTCCGAACGATCCAGGCGACGCCAGGTGGCCAGCAACTGCTCCAGATCAGCGAGGTTTTCGCGCGGCACGTAGTAGGTGGGGGCGGGTCTGCCCAGAAGATCGCGGAGGGAGGCGTGGTAGGCCAGGCCGGAGGCATGGTCCATGTGGGCGTGGGTAAGAAAGATCCGCGGCCGGTTTTCCGCACCGCGGGGGCAGCGGCCGATGTCGAAGGCCAGATCCAGGGAAGGAAGCTGGATGCAGGTTTCAATCCCGCCGATGCTGGTGGCTTCCAGGTCGATGTCAGCAAGTCGTGGCATCCGACCGACATAACGTGACTTTGGGGAGCGCAGGATGCGCTTAAGGATTGGAGAGAGGGTCTTGCTGAAACCGCCGAAACGACCCTGGAAAGGATGAACCCGATGCAGAGCGCGAAACTACTTCTTCTTCCTTTGTTTCTCCTTGGATGTTCGGTCACTGCCAACCAGCCGGTGCCCGCGATGCCGCCCGCAAACTTCAACCCGATGGCCAGCCTGGCGCCGTTGGCGGAGGCGGTGGAGCCTGCGGTGGTCAATGTGTACGTGACCACGGTGCAGGAGAACGACCTGCCGCCGCGCTGGCAGATGTTGCTGGGGGTGCCGGGGCAGCGGGAAGTGAAGGGGCAGGGTTCCGGTTTTGTGATTTCAGGGGATGGATTTATCCTCACGAACAACCATGTGGCCGAGAATGCAACGGACATCAAAGTGAAATTCTCGGGGGGAGAGGAGTACAAAGCGAAGATGGTGGGCAGCGATCCGGCCTCGGACATCGCGTTGCTGAAGATCGACGCCGGAAAAACCCTGCCCTTCCTGCAGTTGGGCAACTCGGAAGCGGCCCGCGTGGGAGACTGGGTGGTGGCGGTGGGCAATCCGCTCGGATTGGGGCACACGATTACGGCGGGGATCATTTCCGGGAAAGAGCGGAACATCTCTGATCAGCTCTTCGAAGAATTCCTCCAGACCGATGCGAGTATCAACCCCGGTAATTCGGGCGGTCCGCTGATCACGCTGGACGGGAAGGTGGTGGGCATGAACACCGCGATTGTGAGCGGTGCCAACACGGTAGGCTTTGCGATTCCCTCCAGCTACTTGAGCAATGTGGTGGAGCAGCTTCGGGATCACGGCAAGGTGGCGCGCGGCTTCCTGGGTGTGAACATGAGCAGCCTGTCGGAGGAGGGCAAGAAGCTCCTGGGGGTCAGCGGTGGGGCAGTGTTGATGACCGTGGCCCCCGACGGCCCGGCGGCGAAGGGCGGGTTGAAGGAGGGGGATGTGGTGCTGCGGATCGATGGGGCGTCGATCGAAGATCAGCGGGACCTGCTGCGTGCGGTGGCCGGGAAGATGCCGGGTACCAAGGTGACCGTGGAGCTGCTGCGGCAGGGGAAGCCGGAGAAGGTGGTGGTGGCCTTGGGAGAGCGGCCAGTGCAGTAGGGGCGGAAGTGGTGTGGAGTTGTTCTATTCCAAGGTAGAATATTTGAGTATTTCCACTTTATAGATGTCTATAAAGTGGAAATACTCACCCCTCCGCGCGGCCCAGCGCGCTGTCCAGCTCGGATAGTTGTACTTTCAGGCGGTCTACCGCCTGGCGGAGACGGCTTCGCTGCCCCTGGCTCAGCTTTTTCCCGGCGAGCTGGCGCCACTGTTGGGTGAGCGCCTCCAAGTCCTCGGCGGAGCGCTCAAAGCGGGTCACCACCCGGCCAAGCTGTGGCGTTTTTTCGGCTTCCTCCGGTGCTACTGGCTGTAGACCCGGCGCCGGATCGCCATCGATCCATTGTCCGGCCTTGGCGGAGAGCACGGCATCGTGGAGCTGGCGGCTGGTCCAGCGGTTCTCCACGGCCGCCTGCGCCAGCACACTGCGGGTGGCCTCGTCTTCCACTCGTGCCAGCTCCACAATATGCGAAAAGAGCAGGCGCTCCACGGTGCCCGGCGGCAGACTGCGCACCGCGATCTGTGCCTGGATACACTGCCGCAGCACCTGCGCTCCCAGGCCGATGTCGGTCAGATAGTCCCCACAGCTCTCGAGAAAGTGCCCAAAGGAGCGATTTTTCTGGCTGTCCTGGTTGTGGTATTCTGCGGGATCTCCCTCAAAAAAATCTTCCAACAGCAGCCTTCCCACCTCCAGCCGGAAATAGAGCAGGTGGTTGCGCGACAGCGCGTTCAGCCGCTCCAAGGTGGGGTGGTAGTCGCGCAGGGGAGCGGCTTCGGCGAGGTTGTTCATGGGGGGTGTCCTTCCGAGGGAGGGGTTTTTTGAATGTAGCTTCCCCGGATGCCAGGGTGCGACGGTCGCCAGCACCTTCTACAGCTCGCCCCGGACCACTCAGGATATTGACCTTGTGGTGGAGCTGGATGCCACGCGGCTGAAGACGCTGCTGTCTCTCCTTCCCGAGGAGGAGTATTATGTCAGCGAGGAGGCGGCACGGGACGCGGTGCTGCGGCGCTTGATGTTCAACATTGTGGACTTGGAAAGTGGCTGGAAGATGGATCTGGTGGTTCGCAAGAATCGGTCTTTCAGCGAGGAGAAGTTCCGCGGCGGCGGGAGAGCCCCCTCGGGGTGCCCGTGTGGATTGCCAGTCCGGAGGACTGTGTGGTGGCGAAGCAGCATTGGGGAGCTCGGAGCGCCAGATCAGGGATGTTCGGCAGGTACTGGATGTCCAAGGTGCCAGTCTGGATCAGGCGTACATCCTTCACTGGGTTCGGCAACTAAGGCTGGAAGTGCAGTGGCAGCAGGTGCGGGAGCTACCCTAAAAAGAATACCCATAAATCAACGAAATCTGCGCATTGGTCGCCGGGTTGGTGGAGGGCTCGCAGATGGCCAGGTCCGGCTGGCCGTCGGCGTTGAGGTCGCCCACCGAGGAGACACAGTCGCCACCCATCGCACCCACCGCGTAGCCCACATAGCTGCCTTCGGCGTCCCGTGCGTCGATCGCACCGGCGAAGGGGCCATAGAATAGATAGGCTTTGCCAGACTTTTCGCCGCCCTGGCCCTGCCATGCTGCGCCGACCAGAATGTCCTGGTTGTCGTCTGCATCCATGTCCAGAACGTCGATATCCACGCCAAAAAGATCCCCGGAGCTTTCTCCGCTCAAGGAGGCGATGGCGTTGGCACGGGCATCACGCGAGGTGGCCGTCGCCGGGAGCAGGTAGACCGCGCCCGCATCGGTGCCGGGAAGGGAGCTGTAGAGCGCGGTGGCCCAGAGATCCTCCAAACCGTCGCCGTCCAGGTCGGCGGCGGTGACCAGCGGCTCGCCCAGAGACTCTCCGGCGATACCGGTCTGGGCCACATCGGCCTGACTCATCTGGAGGGTGCCGCTTAATGGGCCGTAGAAAGTGTAGAGTATCCCCGCATCGGTGCCGCCGGTGGCGTTGTAGTAGGCGCCCAGGATGTAGTCCTTGTCGCCGTCGCCGTTTACATCTTGGAGAACCACGTCCCCAAGGCCATCATATTCATCGCCTAAAAAGGTGGTTTTGGCGACAGAGGCGGCAGTACTGTTGGTGACGAAGGCGCCGCTGATGTGGTAGAGGGTTCCGGAGCTTTCCACGCCGTTCCGGTAGGCGTTGGGGGAGCCGATCAGCAGCTCGTCGGCGTGATCGCCGTCGATGTCCTCGGTACCATACATGATACCGCCCAAGGTGAAGTAGTCGTCCGTAGTACTGGTGAGACGCCCGAACTCGGCCTGCTCCACCGTGATTGGACCCCTGCGGCTGATCGGGATCAAGTGAACGGCGCTGCTGATCGTATTGCCCAGGTAGGAAGAGGAGATTGCGACTTCGGTGAGGCCGTCGCCGTTGTAGTCCAGGGCTGGGGAGAGATCCTGCCCCACCCCCGTGAAGCTCTCGGTACCGGTTACAAACAACGAGGCAGTGGTCTCAATATCCAGGGTACCGGTTGCAAGGGGGCCCAAGAGGATGGAGAAAGAGCCTCCCTGCCCGTTGGGTGTGCCCACAAGCTCGTTGCTGCCCAATGCAAGATCTTCGTAGCCGTCAAAGTTCACGTCGCCGATGCCAATCGCAGAATTCAGAAAATTGTTCTGGTTGTTGGTGAGCACCGTCCCCACATCCAGATCCCCCTCCGGGCGGCAGTCATCGGGAGTGCTGTTGCAATTATTGTCCACACCGTCGCCACAGACCTCTTCGGCGCCGGGTTTGATGGTCACATCGCGGTCGTCGCAGTCCCCTGATGCGGTGATGTGCTCGCCGGTAGGCGGATAGCAGGCCAGCACTTCCGTCGCGGGATCGCCGTAGCCATCGCCATCCGCATCGGCGTACCAGATGCGGGCATCCTGCGCGTCGTTGTCGATCTGGTTGTCGCAGTTCTGATCGACAAAATCGCAGACTTCTACCTGATCGGGATTGATGGCCGGGTTGCTGTCGTTGCAGTCCACACAGGCGGGGGAGCCGTCCTGATCGCTGTCCTGGTTGCCGGGCTGGCCGTCGCAGTTGCGATCTACGGCCTCCGCACAGGACTCTTCTGCGGCCGGATAGATGGTGGCATCGTCGTCGTCGCAGTCGGTGCCGTTGTCGGCGTAGCCCTTGGGCGGAAGGCAGCCTTCGCGGGTGATTTCGGTGTTGCCGAAGCCGTCCTGGTCCAGGTCCTGGTACCAGCGCTGGGTGTCCAGGGCATCGTTGTCGATGCCGTCGTCGCAGTCGTTGTCCACCCCGTCGCACACTTCGTCCTGATCGGGATTGATGTCAGGATTTTCATCGTCGCAGTCGTGATAGCCGGGGTGACCGTCAGCGTCGTCATCGGCGAATTCCTCGGTGTAGGCGAGGTATTGGGCCCGGTCGTAGAGGCAGGCGGTCAGAAGGAGCAGCAACATGGAGCCTCCTTATCACTGAATCGTAAGGGTGTAAGGGTCGGCACAGAGGCCGCTGTCGGTCAGGCTGGGGTCGGCCACGATCTGGAGGGTGAAGGTAAATGTCTTGGTAGCCCAAACCGTGGCTCGCACTTGGTTACCGGAGGACAGGCTGTAGGTCTTTGCCCCCTGCGGATCATCGTCGGTGATGGTGACGTGATGGCCCGCGGGCCCGGTAAACGAAAAAACCAAGGTCTTATCGTTCCGACCGGCCACCGCCGTCACCGTATACCAATCCTCTCCCGTCGTATCCGTCGAGGAAAACCACCCCACCACCGTTTTGGTACTGCTCAAGGTTCCCAGATTGTACGGCGTCACCCCCGTCACTTCATAGCTGTCATCCGCCACTTCTTCATCTACTGCCGCGTCGCAGTCTTGATCGACCGCATCGCAGGTTTCCACCGCAGCCGGGTAGATGCCTGAATTGTTGTCGTCACAATCGGTGGAATCCGAGAGATAGCCGGTGGGGGCGGAGCAGTCGACGATACTCGCGCTGGGATCGCCAAAATTGTCGCCGTCCTGGTCCGCATACCAGAGCGTACCGGGGTTGATCGCGGAATCTCCGTCGTCGCAGTCGTCGGCGTTCGCGGCGTAGCCGGTGGGCTGCGTGCAGGAGAGGGCGGTACCGCCAGCCGTGCCGTAGCCATCGCCGTCGGCGTCGCTGTACCAGGTGCTGGCGTCGATGGCGCTGTCGTCGATGATTCCGTCGCAGTCGTCGTCGTCACCATTACAATATTCAAAGGCGCCCGGGTACATCTGTGCATCACGGTCGTCGCAATCATTATTGTTGGTCACCCAGCAGGACGCCACGTTCTGTGCGCACGCGGTCGCAAAACACTGGTCCACCCACTGCCCGGCGTTGCCAAAGCCGTCGGCGTCGCTGTCCCAGTACCAGCGGGTCTTGTTGGCCACTGAGGGGTCGTCGTCATCGGTGGCACCATCACAGTCATTGTCCAGGGTGTCACAGACTTCCATCGCCCCCGCGTTGATCTGCTCGCCGCTGTTCTGCACGTCGTTACAGTCGCCGCTGTTGGGCACCCACTCCGGCCCGGGCGACACGCAGGCATTGCTGGCGGCCACGTTGTTCGGATCTCCGTAGCCGTCGGCGTCGGCGTCGTAGTACCAGGTCATCCCGGCGATCACCCCGTCACAGTCCATATCCAGGTTCCCATCGCAATTTTCCGGGGCTCCCGGATGCCGGGCCGGATTGCCATCATCGCAGTCCACCCCTAGCGCTGTCTCGGCCACATAGCCATAGGGCTGCGTACATTGCACCTTTTGGTTGCTGCTGTTGCCCCAGCCATCGCCATCCATGTCGATGTACCAGGTATAGGCATCTATCGCATTGTTATCGTTGATGCCGTCACAATCCTCGTCGTGGCTGTTACAGATCTCCGGTGCGCCGGGGTAGGTATCCTCCCGGCTGTCGTCGCAGTCGTCGGCCAAGGCCGGATCAGTCACAAAGCCCTCCCAGGGGCCGCAGGACTGAAAGCCGATGGCGGTGCCGTGGCTGTCCTTGTCGGCGTCCGGGTACCAGGATCCGCTCTGGTAGAGCGTTGCATTCGTCGGGTTGCAGTCCACGCTGTCGGCCACACCGTCGCCGTCGGTATCGGGCTCGGAGCCCGCATCGATCGTGATCGAAACCTCGTCGGTGTTCTGCTTGGTGTCTACCACCTCCAGCTTCAAAAAGTGGAGCCCGTAGCTGGTCAGGGTGAAGCTGGTGCTCACCACACCGTCGGCCGGGGCCAGACCGGTACCCACGACCGCACCGTCCAGGGTCCAGGTGTAGCTGTCGCTGCTGAGATCCTCAAGCTCGTCGCGCACTTTTCCGGTGGCGGTGATCAGGGTGTTGACCGGGACCGCCGCCATGTCCAGCGGGCTGTCGATCTGAACTTCTGGGTCGTTGTCCACGTCGAAGTCCAGGTCTACTTCGGCGTCGATATCGGCTTTTGCACCGAATTCAGCGTCGCAGGCGGCCAGAAGGAGGAGGAGTGGGATGTGGCGCATGGTGACCTCAGGAAAGTAGTACGGCAAAGACGACGATCCGGTTGACGGAAAAAGACACGCGCCCATCGCATGCAAGATCTGTGCCAACGGATGAATGCCGATTTTTTGGCGATCAGGTGTCAGGTTTTCGACACCCTTCGTCAGTCTTTCGTCAGTCTTCGTCAGGGCTTCGTCTGCCGTCCCCTGTGGTGGAGGATGGGCGAGCGCCCTCCCCTTGCCGCACTGGAATCCGCGTTGGAACAGTGCTGGGTAGATGGGGAGGAGAGCCCTGTCCTGATTGCTGAAACGTTGGCGCCGCTACTTCTCAAAACTCAACGTCGCCAGATAGATCTGTGTGCCCCGTGTGCTCGTCTGGCCCTCCAGCCAGGAGATATCCGGATCATCCAGGGGAGAGGTGTAGTTGGCAAAGAGCCAGGAGTGCGCCCCGGTGCGCCAGGCGGACACGAAGGCGGTGTCGCCGACGCCGGGGATGTCTTGCAGCCACACCACCTTGCGGGCGTCGCGATCGATCTGGTAGAGGGCGCTGCGCTTGGGACGGGTAGAGTATTGGATCAGGCTGCCGTTGGGACCAAAGGGGCCCCCCACATCCCGGCGGGCCAGCAGGTAGAGATCGTCGCCATGCCGGATCATTTCCGGAGAGTCGTAGCGCTCGGGATCGGAGACATCGGGGCAGTCCCAGGCGCTCCAGTCGTTGGCGGGTGCGGTGCACAGCTTGCTGCCGTAGCCGGTGGCGTCGCCATCCTCGTTTCGTGTGACGACCCATAGGCTGCCATCCTCGGCAATTTCAAAGGCAACCTCGGAGTCGCCCCCGGTGGACACCGGGTCGGTGCCGAAGGGGGCCCAAGACTTGCCGCCATCCTCTGATTTTTCGAAGTGCAGCGATAGGTTGCCGTCGCCATAGTGGTCGCCGCTGTAGGCGGTACGCAGGGCGATGCCGTTGCGGGTTTTGACGTCCCAGGGGACTTTTTCGCCCTCGGAGATTTTCTCGGCGTGCCAATCTCCGGCATTGCAACGGTTCGCGTGCCACACGGCGATAGGCTCAAAGGCCCCGGGGTTGGCGCCGGCCTCAAAAAAGCTGAGGGAAAGCTGACCATTGCTGAGCAGGAAGGCGGGCTCCCGTACGTCGGTACCCAATGCAAAGGTGGCCTCGTGCGTCCAGGTTCCGCCATTGGTTTCCGAGGAAACGACTTGAAGCTCGGTCTCGCTACTGGCAAAATGGTTGGGCGCGGTGCGCCAGGCGACAAAGCTGCGCCCCCCGGCGATGGCGATGGCCACATTGTTGTTGGCGGTCTGCGCTTCTTTGGGAAGGGTGTCTCCCGGAATTACAAATTCGGGCTCGGACAGCACCGGACGCCAGACCGCCTCCTCCTCCACCGTCCAATCGGCGGGATCGTCGCTGGGTACAGCCTCCAGCAGCTCGCAGCCAGGCGCGGAGTCCTTGGGCTCGGGGGTGCAGGCGAGGAGCAGCGCCAGCACCTAGGCCACACTACGCCCGTGAAACAGCCAGCCCGTCGGCGGCAGGCTTGCGGCGTGGTTGTGGTACCACTTCTCCCAGCCGCGCCGGTGGGCCTGCTGCACCCGCCAGGGGCCCTCCGCATCAAAGGGAAGCCGAACGCCGGTGCTGATCACCAGCTCGTCGTAGGTGGACTGCCGTACGACCGGGTCGTCGTGGCTCAATTTTTCCAGCATCCGCCGGACATTGAAGGGGCGACCTTCGCGGTAGCGTACCCCCTCCGAGAACTTGTCGCGGTTGGCCTCCCACCAGCCTTCCCAGCGCTGCTTGGGATGCGGTGCTTCGGGATCTTCGTGGTTTCCGGTAATCAACTCCAGAGCGGCACCGGCCACTTTGGCGCGGTTGGCGTCGCGATCGCCGGTCAGCTCGATCAGCTTGGGCACGGCACGCACGGCTCCCAACAGTCCCAGTCCGTGCATCGCACCCAGCGCGGAGGGGCCCTCTTTGTCCACTCCGGAGAGTAGCAATAAAAGGTAGGTTGGACCACCGAAACGACCCACCAGCTCGCCCGGGGAGCGCTGTAGCCCCTGCACGCGCTGCGCCAGAGACTGTCCGTGGAAGTCCACTCCCTGCCACTCGCCCAACAGCAGCAGCGCCACGGAGGTCACTTCGGCCAATTCAGGAACTTCAACCAGGCCCAGCAGGAGATCGACCACGGAGGCATCGCCGATGCGACCCAGGGCCGTGATCGCCGCCTTCCGCACCGGTAGCGATGCTGTGGCTGCAAGCTGCGCCAGCCGGGGGGCGGCCTCGGCCTCCCGCCGCCAGCCCAGCACCTCGATGATGCGTACCAGTGCCCCTGGCTCCGGACGGTTTCCGTCCTTCAGGTGCTCCAGAAGGGTCTGTACCAAGGTCATGTTTGGCGACCTTGCCACCGCGCCGATCAGGGAGCGGGTCACCGCTTCGTTGGGGATGTCCTCCTTCAGCAGGCTCATCAGCTCGCGGGCGGCGTCAAAGGAGCCGTGCCCGGCCAACAGGTCGGCCATGGCGATGAATCGCATCGCGGGTGGGCCCTGAATGCGGCCGTCGCTGCGCCGAAGAGTGGCCAGATCACTGCGCAGATTTTCGGAAAGCACCGTCACAATGCGCGCGTCACAGGCAGCGATAGCGCTCCGGTGCGACAGCAGGCGCCGCTCGGGCCGATCCGCGTCGGCGCGGCTGAAGGGCGGACGCATGCGCTGCGCGTCGTGACGCTGGCGTGCATATTCTGCGGCGAGGTTCAGGTGCCAAGGCAGGTGTGCCCCCGGATTTCCGCAGATCGTATCCACCGCAGCGACACCGGTGGCCAGCGAGGTGGCCCGGAAGATGCGCAGCGCGGGCTCCACCTGCGAGGCATCCCCCATCCGGGCCAGCCGCAGCCGTGCCCAGGCCTCCCGCAAGGGAAGCTCCAACCGCACAAAGCCGTCGATGGCCTCCTGAAAACCGTCGATGGCTTCGCGGTTGCTGCCCGCCAGCTCGCCCATCCGCAGCCTGGACCGGAACCAGGACTCCGGGTCGGCCTGACATTGCCCGTAGAAAACCTTGGCCACGCCAATATTTTTGGCGTTCCGGGCGTGGTCGCCCTGCACCAGTGCGGCACGCGCCTGCCGGGCCTTGTCGCCCAGCCGTGCACTCAGCCGCACCACTTCGCCGACGGCCTCGGAGGAGCCACGCTCCGCCCGGATCATCCAGGCGTCAAAGCGGTCGGCTTCGTCGGTCAGACCGGACAGCGCTTCGTCCACCAGCTCGTCGATCCAGGGCTCGTCGCGGAGCTGCGCAATGCGCGCCAGGGCCAGCGCACAGCGGGCCTGGATGTCCAGTGGGCCGCCGCGCAGCCGCCGCAGCGTCTCCTCTGCCTCGTCGTGGTTGCCCAGATCGGTATCCAGGCTTACCAATGCGAGCTGCAGGCTGTAGAGGCTGGGCGGGTGGGCAAAGGCCAGCACCCGGTCCCGCACAGAGGCCAGCATTGCCCGTGCTCCGTGTCGGTCGCCGCGCGCCAACCGGCTGCGCATCCAGGCCAGGGCGGCGCTCTCGATCAGCTCCCCGCCCTCGTCGCGACGCAGATCCAGACATCGCTCGTTCAGGAAATGAGAAAGTTCGCGCTCCCATCCGGGATCTCCGGCCGGGAAGTGGCCTTCCAGCAGGCGGACCAGGCCCCGATCGGCGGAGGGCGCGCCGGGGTAGGGCAGCGGCAGCCGCGTGTGCCGCAGGGCCATCAAGAGCGCGTGGACTGCGGCTGAGCGATCGACGGTGAGCAGAGCCTCGCCCAGACGCTGCCAAGCTGAAGGAAGATCAGGAGAGCGCACCACGGCTTTTTGAAAGGCCTTCAGTGCGGCATCGCCGTCACCTTCCGCCATGAGCTGATCCCCGCGTGCCATCAGCAGCAGCCCATCGTCCGGGTCCACCTCGATGCGTAGCGCCAGTTGTGCAGCTTCGTCGGTGCGGTTTTCGTCGAGCACGCGGGCCTGGGCATAGAGCCACCGGTGAAAGTCCTCGTGCAGCGGAATCAGCTTCTGCCCGGTCCAACGCCCAAAATGGTGACCGGAGCCCGCTGCCGCATAGCCCCAGTGATCGCTCTCCCGGGGGCCGTCGGCGAAGAGTACGACCTCTTCCACCTCGGGGCTGGCGGGGGCCAGCTCGGAGATCGCACGCACCCGCAGTGCGCCCCGGAACAGCGTGGCCCCGTTCCAGCGGCGTAGGAAGTCCTTCAAGCCAGGAGGAAGCTCGCCAATGTGGGCCTGTGCGGTGGGAAATGCTTGCGCAGAAGCGGGCGGTTTCAGGTTGTGCACGTCCTGCCGGTACCGCCCAATCAGGTGCAGAAGGGGCTGGAAGGGATCAAGGACGGCTTCCATCGGTGCTCCAGAATGAGACAGCTCTATGTACCCCGAAAAGCCTTGACATGACAAGGGCAAGACTTCCAGATCTCCCAAAATTGTAGGAGCAAGGCGGCAGGGTGGAGGGGTAAAATCGCCGGCAGCGCGGGTAGGATGGCGCTGTGGTAGAATAGCAGAATGCGCGCCGCCTCCTCCTCCCTCCTCCTCTCCCTTTTTCTGTATGGCTGTGGGGTGCCAAAGTATAGCCCAGACGTAGATAGGGATGGAGATGGCTTCTTAACCGAGGAGGGGGACTGTAACGACGACGACAGTGCCATCGCTCCGGGAGCCCCAGAGCTTTGCGACGGGAAGGACAACGACTGCGACGGCAGCGCGGAGACGTTGGGACTCTGGTACGACGATCGGGACGGCGATGGCCACGGCGAGCCGGGGCAGGCGGGCACGGCGACGTGCAGCCCGGGTCCGAACCTGTCTCCCCTGAATGACGACTGTGATGATGGAAATCCAGAGGTATTTCCAGGTGCTTTGGAGCGCTGTGACGGTCTGGACAACGACTGCAACGGCCTGGAGGACGAGCAGACCCTTTGGTACAACGACGACGATGGCGACGGCTTCGGCACCGGTGCGGCGGTGACCGGCACCTGTCCGGGGCCCGGCATGAGCGCCTGGTCGGGTGACTGCAACGACGACCGTGCGGACATCCACCCGGGCGCTGACGAGGTCTGCGATTCGTTGAACCAGGACGAAGACTGCGACGGTCTGGCCGATGATGCCGATCCCTCCACCGTGGATTCGGTGCTCTGGTACCCGGACAGCGATGGCGATGGCTACGGGGACCAGAGCGCCGGCGCCGCCCATTGTGACCCTCAATCCGACAAGATCACCACCGGCGGGGACTGTGCGGACGACCGCGCAGACACCCATCCCGATGCGGAGGAGCGCTGCGACGCCGGTCTGGACAGCAACTGTGACGGCTACATCACCGGCGACAACGACGGCGACGGCTACATCGCCTGCAACGACTGCGATGATGGCCGTGCCGACCGCTCCCCGGGCACCCCGGAAATCTGCAACGAGATCGACGACAATTGCAACGGTCTGGTGGACGACAGCGCCACGGATGCGGGCACCTGGTACCAGGACAGCGACGGAGATGGCTTTGGCGATCCCGCGTCGGCTGCGGTCCACTGTGCGGCGCCCGTGGGGACGGTGGCGGTGGGCGAGGACTGTGACGACGGCACGTCCGGGGTGAATCCCGACGCAGTGGAAGTCTGCGATAGCCAGGACAACGACTGCAACGGTACGGTCGACGATGCCGTCGGCGCCAACCTGACCACCTGGTACCCGGATGCCGACGGAGATGGCTATGGGGATCCCACCGGTGCCCAGATCTATAGCTGTACCGCAACACCCGGCTATGCGTCCAACGATGATGACTGTAACGACGGTGATGCGGTCCTGAATCCGGATACAAATTGGTATTTTGACAATGACAGCGACGGCTATGGTGACCAGTCGGCGCCGGTGATTGGCTGTGCTCAGCCTACCGACTACATTTTGCAGGGTGGCGACTGCAACGATGCTGACGCCTCGGTGAAGCCCGCTGCGGTGGAATTGTGCGACGGTGTGGACAACGACTGTAGCGGCACTACGGACGACAGCTATTCTGCCGACGCGTTCGAGTTCTATCCAGATTCAGATGCCGACTTTTTTGGCACCGCAGCGGGTGCGCTCTACGCCTGCACGCAGCCGGCCGGCTATGCGGTGGCGGCTGGAGACTGCGACGATGGGGAACCGGCCGTATGGCCGGGAAATCCTGAAGTCTGCGACAGCCTGGACAACGACTGCAACGGCATCGACGACGACGACGCCTTGGACGCCTACGCATCCTACCCGGATGGAGACGGCGACGGTTTTGGAGACCAGAGCAGCCCGCTGATCTCCTGCTCTACCCCTACTTCCTGGCTGACCGTGGGTGGTGACTGTGACGACGGTGACGCCGCGGTCTCCCCCTCGGCCTCCGAGCGCTGCAACGGCTACGACGACGACTGCGATGGCACCACCGACGAAAACACCGCGGTCAACGTACCCACCTGGTACTTGGACGCCGATGGCGATGGCTATGGCCTTGCCACCTCCACCCTCCTCTCCTGCACCGCCCCCGCCGGCTATGCGGCAACGTCTGGCGATTGCGACGATTCCGATGCAACTTCCTCTCCCGGTTCAACCGAGAGCTGCAACGGAAAAGACGATGATTGTGATGGAACCATCGATGAAGCCGATGCATCGGATGCCCTGCAATGGTATGTAGATGCCGACGCGGATGGCTATGGGCAGGGCAGCTCTGTCCGCTCGTGTAGCGCCATTTCGGGTCGGGCTTCCACAAATGGGGACTGTAACGATGCCAGCGCCGGGGTGAATCCTGGCGCTACCGAGCTGTGCAACAGTGTGGACGACAACTGCGATGGCAGTACCGACGGTTCCGACGCGGCCGATGCCATCGCCTACTACCCGGACACCGATCGCGATCGCTACGGCGACGACGCGCTTCTCCTTCGCTCCTGCTTTACCCCGGCGGGCTACATCATCCTGGGTGGGGACTGCGACGACAGCGACAACAGTGTGTACACCGGCGCCCCCGAGACCTGGTACGACGGCGTCGACAGCGACTGCGACGGGGTGGATGATCCCTCGGTCTGCGATGATGTACCGGATGCCTCTTTTGTGACACCAGACACAAGCTGCGATGTCACCGTCGCCGGAAGCTGGAGCCAGAGCGTGGGCTGGCAAAGCAGCAGCATCACCTTCTCCACCTTGGCGGGCTACACCCACATGGGCTCGGCGCCGGTGGTCGGCCAGCTCAACGACGACAACGGGGACGGCCTTTTGGATGCCCACGACACACCCGATCTGGTGTGGACGGCGGGCCAGACCGGCGCCGCCGGGAACAAAGGCTGCTTGCGGGCGGTGGATGGCGCAAGCCAGACGGAGCGGTTCTCCGTCTGTACGGCGGGCGGCATCGATCTGCACGGCGCGGGTGGGGTGGCCCTGGGAGATCTGGATGGCAATGGCAGCGTGGAGCTGCTGGCGACCACCGTCGTCTCTTCGGCGGGGGGGGGCGGCAGCTACTGGCGGTTGGTGGCGCTGAGCAGCACCGGCACGGTGTTGTGGAGCTCTCCGGCCGGTTCTTCCTCGGTACTTTCGCCGATCTCGGTGGTGAATGTGGACGGCACCGGCAACGCCGAGGTGCTGGTGGGCAGCTACCTGTTCGACAACAGTGGCACCCTGCTCAGTACCTTCTCTTCCGCCTGTAACTACTCTTTTGCGGCGGACCTGAACCAGGACGGCAAGCAGGAGCTGATCTGTGGGGGCATGGTCTACAGCAAGGGGGTGTCCACCTGGAGTGCTACGGCCAGCCCGGGCTGGACCGCCGCGCAGACCGGAGGCTTCAGTGCGGTGGGCGATCTGACCGGCGACGGTACGCCGGAGGTGGTGCAGTCGCTGAGCGGCAACATCTACGTGTATTCCACTTCGGGTTCTCTGCTTTGGACCTATAACATTGCTGGGGCCAGCCAGTCTGGCGTTCCGGTGCTCGCCGATATGAACGGCGATGGCACCCTGGATATCGGGGTCTCCCGCAACGGCGGCTACACGGTGGTGAATGGCTCCACCCACACCCTGCTTTGGTCCGCAAGTACGGGTGGAAATCAGATCTATGGCTCCACGGGAGCGGATCTGAATGGCGACGGCAGCACCGACATCCTGTATGCCGACAGCGCCGCCTTCTACATTCTGGACGGGGCCACCGGCAGCACCCTCTCCACGCAGACCTCCTACTCCGGCACCCAGGCCACCCTCTCCAGCCCGCTGGTGGTGGACTACGACGGGGACGGCAACGCCGAAATCCTGCTTCCCGCCAGCAATGTCAGCAATGCCGCCGACTGGGATGGCATCAAGGTGCTGGAGGAGGGCGGCGATCGCTGGGGGTCAGCACCGCTGCTGTGGACTGGCTTTTTCGGCAGCTACTCCGCGGTGGACGACGACATGGGCGTGCCTGCGCGTCCCGATGCTCCCTGGCTGGGCGACAACGTCTTCCGGGCCTCGGTGGCGCCATCGGGCGATCCGCGCGGCACGGCCAACCTCGTGCCCACCATTCTGGGGGGCTGCCCGGATTGTTCGGGGACCACCCTGGATTTCTATGTGGTGGTAGACAACCTGGGCGTGGAGCGTGCGGGCGCCGATGTGATGGTGGCGCTCTACGCTGCAAACGGTGGCGTGTATAGCGACTTGGACGCCATCTCCCTGGGCAGTCCCCTCCTTCCCGGGGAACGCAGCGCCCCCATTCTGTTCACCATCGACCAGGTGGATGTGGGCGCCGATGGCCTGCGTGTGGTGGTGGACGACGATGGCAGCGGGGCCGGCCTGATGCAGGAGTGCGACGAGCTTGACAATTCCGAGGATTGGGACGAGCCGATCTGTAACTAGGACCTCTTTCGGGCCCGCTCCCGGATCAGGGCCATCAGCCGGTGGGCCTGATTGCGTCGATCCAACGAGGGTGCAAGCTGGCGGATCGCCGCTCCCAGCTCCTCCTCGTGCTCGGGCAGACCGGGGGGCCCCAGGACACCCTGGCCCTCACACTCCTCGCCCTCTCCCTCGGTGTCGTGAACAAAATCAGGAAGGGCGACGGGTGCCATCGGCTCGCCCCGCTTCATTCGGTCTGTATCCAACAATACAGAAATAGAGTTGGCTGCGGCAATACGGCGCGTCCAGGGCTCGATTCCGTAGGTTTCGCAGATATACTTAAGCCACGAGGTGTTGTCGAACACCACGTCGCTGCTGCCCGGTTTTACATAGGGACCGACCACCAGCGCGGGGATGCGGAAGCCAAGCTGGTCGAAGCCGTCCTCCATGTAGTCGTCGTCGGTGGTGGGCGGGGGCACATGGTCGAAGAAGCCGCCATTTTCATCGTAGGTGATGATGAGTAGACAGGTTTCCCAATGAGGAGAATTGGCCAGCGCGTTGTAGATCGAGGCGAGAAATTCCTGGCCGCGACCGACCGGATGGGGTGGGTGGTCGTCGTTGAAGGAGAAGCCCGGGTCCACCCACACAACCGGCGGCAGGCGACCATGTTCGGCATCCGCAAAAAAGTCCTCCAGAAGAACAGCAGTTTCCGGGCGGACGTGGTTGTCGAGTAGGGCGATGAAGGGCAGGTCGGTGTAGTAGTAGGCCCAGGGCACGCCGATCTCGTCCAGCTTGCTCCACACCGTGGGGAAGGTGTAGAGTCCGCCCTCTGAAGGCAGAGAATTGCCCTTGAGCGCGGAGGATGTGCCCGCGTGGCCATAGAAGCGGTTGGGCCAGGTGGGCCCCATCACCGAGCAGAACCAGCGGTTGGGCAGCGCGTAGGCATCGGCCAGGGCGAAGGAGATGGGCATCGTCAGGCGGGTCTGGTAGGTCATCACCTCGCCCGGCGAGGCAGAAGGGTGAGACTGCTGGTACTCCGTCACAAAGCCGTTGTTGCCACCCGCGTTGAACTGGTCGTGCGAGCTGTTCCAACCGTGCGGGGGGTCGTCCACACAGTCGACCACTGCCTCGGACACGCCCACCGGGCTTCCATCCAGGGCGGGGTTCTGCATGTCCGCCGTCATGCCATCCACGTCGCTGCGGCCTTCGTTCAGGCTGTAGGAGCCGAATACATGGTCGAAGCTTCGGTTCTCCATCATCACCACCACCACGGTGTCGATGGTGCCCGGGGTGACCGGTGCGGTGCTGTCCTTTCCGCCGGAGGCCGGCCTGCAGGCTCCCAGCGCACTCAACCCGGCCAGCGCTTGTCGACGACTCAGGACTACCTTTTGCATCTGCTCTCCCGCAGGTCCAGGGTAGAACCGAAGCCGGGTCTTTGCCAAGCCCCGTCACCGCCATTTTGCTGATCTGCCACAGGCATTCCACCCCCCCTCCCCGATCGGTCAGGGGCCCTTCCCGAGCCCCCCGGCCGTGTGTACCTCCAAGACATGGTCGCGCTCTTCCTTCTGCTTCTCCAGGTCTTCGCACTCCTGGTGCCCTCGGCCCGGGCGGCTCCGGCCTTTGAAGCCCCTCCCCAAGTGGAGGTGTACAGCCCGCGTCTCCCCGAACCGCCGGGTGGCTGGTGGAGGGAGGACGGCCTCTATGTGCAGGTCTACAGCACGGCCGAGGATCGCCCGGTGGGTGCGCGGCTGGCGCGCGTTGCCAACGAGCAGCTCCCCCAGCTCTCGGAGCGGCTGGGTCTGCCCGTTCGCGGCAACACCCGCATCTATCTGGCCGCCACACAAAAAGACTTTTTGTCCATCCAGCCAGGGCGTCCGCCCGACTGGGCGGATGGTACGGCCTGGCCTACCCTGGGTCTGGTGTTCCTGCGCTCGCCCTCCATCCGCTCGGGTACGGCATCGCCGCTGGAGCAGGTGCTGGTGCATGAGCTGGTACACATCCTGGTCGGACAGGCTTTTGGCAAGGGTGATCCTCCCCATTGGCTGCAAGAGGGCCTTGCCTCCTACATCGCCGGGGAAGCCGGCCCGGAGCGCACGGCCGCCCTGATGGCGCATATGCCCTCCACCTTGCTGCGCTTCAAAGATTTGGAAGAGGGTTTTCCCTCTGACCCCATCAGTGCCCAGCTCGCCTACGCGCAGAGTGGGGATCTGATCGCCTGGTTGGCAAACCGCTACGGAGATGCGTCGTTGGGTGAGCTGGTCCGTAGGACGGCGGCTGGAGATCCGATGCCGGTGGCGCTGCGGGCTATCAGCGGCGGCAGTCCCGTCGAGATGGAGGCAGAGTGGCGCGAGCGGTGGTCGGACCCGTGGCTGCGGGTTCCGGAAGCCCTGGCCGCAGCCGCGGTGGCGATCCTGGTGGGGTTGGGGGTGGCCGCCTACTTCCGTATCCGACGTCGCAATCAGAAGCGTTTGGATAGATGGGAACGTGAGGAAATGCAAGTCTTTCTGCGGGCTGCTCAGCGGCGGGCCATGCTGGAGCAGGAGCGGGCCTGGCGGCAGGAGCGGCTACGGCAGCCCTATCGGGAGTACCTGCACTGAGCACTGCGGGTTAGGGCCCAAAAATGCTCCGCTCCCGGTTGGTCTTCTGGATGGCAGCGGCCCTGTCCTTGGCCGCCTTCTACCTGCTTCGCTCCGCATCCATGAACGGTGGGGAGCTGGTGCCGCCCCTGGATGATGCCTTCATCCACTTCCGCTACGCCCAGGCCATCGCTGAGGGGCATCCCTTTGAGTATCTGGCGGGCGAGGGCTACTCCTCGGGGGCCACTTCGCTGATCTGGCCTTGGATCCTGGCGCCTTTTGTGGGGCTGGGGGCCACGGGGGCCTACCAGGCCGCGGTCTTGATCGGGGCGCTCTGTCTGGGCGGCGCCGCACATAAGAGCGGGCGGGTGCTGG
>JBEIQS010000297.1:0-5860 GCA_040376425.1 Alphaproteobacteria bacterium
ACTATGAGCAAAAACCCAAAGCATCAGAAGCGTGGATCTATGTCTCGATGAACCGCCTCATGCTACGACGCCTGGGCTCCTCGCTGCCGGCGGTGGGATAGTGTCAACACCCTCATAGATGTCTATACACTTGAAAAGCTCGGGGGTCCTTCAAATAACAGGCGAAGTTCGTAGATTTTTGCGGGCGGTCCGAAGGGGCGGAGGATGGGGGTGCGGTGGGGCGGGATCGGAGTGGGGGTGGAAGCGTGAAAGATGCCGGCCGCCGATGCCACATTCCTTCAGGGATGCACAGCCCCCGCAATTTCCCACATATCGCCCCGCCACCTGCCCACCCCCAGATAGGTCCCGGGGCCACCCTCCTTGGATTGGCTGAGGATGTAGGCGGTTTCTCCGGGACGTAGCCCGGGGATTGGCTGTGAGGTCCAGTCCGTGGTGGCCTCCGTTGGGCCAAGGAGAAGGAAGAGGTGGCCATCCACCCGAGAGAACCTGCCCGTAGGAGGCTCGGAAAGGCCGAAGCTGGCCTGGATATCTTCGGTTGTGCTGCCTGGTGCAGGCGCCAGTTCTTCCGGTCGGATCGTCCGGACCAGACGTGCGTAGATGGTCGCACCCTCCGCAGAGCGGGGTGGGTACTTGGGGTTGTCCGATTTCAGGGAGTAGATCCCGTTATCCTTGACCACCCGCTTGATATGCGTCGCTACGCCCTCCTCCTCGTTCCCCAGTGCCACCAGTACCACCCGACCCTCTACCGCACCGGGGCCCAGGCCCCGCGCCCACTCAAAAATGGCCCAGTCTCCGTCGTGGATCGCCCGCGGTCCCCCCTCCATCGAGTCCCCACTGACCCGCACAGCGAAGGCCTGATCGCCGGTTGGACCCGGCAACAGCACCTCTTCCGCCTCCGGTTCCAGACGCCCTTCTCCCATCCAGCCGGCGGCGGCTTTGAGAGAAGGGTAGCTGATAAAGCGATTTCGATGGAGGGACACCAGCTCCCCCAAGGGTTCCATCCGCAGGGTGCCGTCGACCTTGCGAAAGCGAACGCGCCGATCCGTTCCGGGTCGTCCGGCCATTGGCCCAAACCATCGCCGCAGCAGGTCGGGAAGTTTGTTCTGCAGCGTGCCGATCGGGTGGGCGACGTTTACTGCAATTTTCTTGAAGCGGAAGCGCCAGATGGTGTCGTCGGGCAAGCGCACATCGGCATCTCCCTCTGGAAGCTGACGACGCGCCGTCCCGCTGGGGAGAAAGAGGATCGGGTCTCGTTGATTCCAAGACACTTTTACGTCGATACTATCGGTGTCACCTTCCCGACGTCGGCGATACTGGGCCAGGCGGGCGTCCACCAGCTCCCTGGTCATCTCTGCGAGGCTGAGCCTGTCTGTCGCCGGGATGTGCGAAACAAATTGGCCATTTTCGACACGAAACCAGGGGCCTTCGCACCATGCTTTGACGGGGTTCTTTCTCCAATAGGCTGCCCATACCTCTGGCGTCGGGTTGCGGGCGTCGGGAAGCTCTTTCACCCCCTCCAGATCTTCAAAAAGCTCAGGCGACCGTACCAGGATTGCGTGGGCGCGCCGGGCCAGATCCTCCAGGCTGATGGCACCCCCAAGGGCTTCTGCCTCGATCAGCACTTCCAAAACCACCATCTTGAAGCACTTGCTCATTGCGGTGGACTGCACTTCTTTCAGCCAGTCCTTCGCCCGGGCGTACACCGCGACTTCCGACTCGGAAAGGTCACCCTCTGCGCGCACAAAGCCAAACCACCCGCCCTCGTACTTCAGGAAGGGGGCGAGGGTAAAGCCCATGCGCACCAGCTCTCCCGCTTGGGGGCGCTCGCCTCTGGCCGCCTTGAGCTCGCGGTAGACGGCGCTGACACCTGCACTCCGTTCGGTAGGAAGTAGCTTTTTGAGGAGATCGATTGCCGCCAGCTCCAGCTCGACAGTGCAGCCAGGGGGCAGAGAGGGCTCCCGACGGGCGACAAAGTCGTGAAGAGAAGGGTTTTCGCCACCCAGACTGAGCAGGGTTCGTACCCTATCCAAGAAGACCTTGTGGTTTCCCACAAAGTCTATGACAACAAGGTCTTTCTTGCTGTCCGACTTTCGTAGGCCGCGTCCGAGCTGTTGCAGGAACAGGACGGGGGACTCGGTGGGACGCAGCATCACCACCCGGTCCAGTGGGCGGCAGTCGACGCCCTCGTTGAACAGATCCACGCTGCAGATGGCGTCGATCTCGCCAGCGCTCAGGGCATCCAACGAAGTGGTGCGATCATCTGAGCCGGCTCCGCCGTGGCACAGGCGCACGCGCTGGCCCTTCTGAGCCAACCAATCCCGCACAAACGTGGCGTGTCGAACTGAGGCGCAAAAGACCATGGTCCGAGAGGCTGTTTTGTCTGGTTCGTTCCAAGCAGACCAGAGCTTCTCCATGCGCGCCTGTGTGCCAATGGCTTGGCTTAGGGCTTCAGTATCGAATCGGCCGTTCCTCCAAGGAACATGCTGGTAATTCGTATTGTCTGTCAGGCCGAAATAGCGAAAAGGGACCAACAGGTCTTCTTGAATACCCGTACCGACATCCGCCCGGAAGGGCAGGTGGTCGTCAAAGAGACCACCGATGTCGCCGCCGTCCGCCCGCTCGGGGGTTGCGGTGAGGCCAAGCAGGAATTCGGCCGAGAAGTGGGCGAGGATCCTCCGGTAGGAGGGGGCATCTGCGTGGTGTACCTCGTCTACAACGATGTACCGGAATCGGTCGGGGGCCAGCCGCTGGAGTGTGGCCAGTCGGGCGATACTCTGGACAGAGGCGAAGAGCACATCATAGTGTTCAGGGGGGCGTTCTCCTGCCAACATCCAGGCGAATCGGGCAGATGGCAGTGCCTTGCGTAGGGTGGAAGACGCCTGCTCCAAGAGCTCTTTCCGATGCGCCAGCCACAGCACGCTTGGGGCCGCGTTGCGGGCGAAGCTCCGGATGTCGTGTGCCGCCAGGACCGTCTTTCCCAAGCCGGTCGCCATCACCACCAGCGCGCGCTGCCGTCGCTGCTTTCGACTTTCCGTAAGGGCATCCAGCGCTTCCTGCTGAATGGGATGGGGATCCGGAAGGAGCGGGGAGGGAGCCGCTTCGATCTCGCCGGGCGGAAGCGACCGGGGGCTTTGACGTACCCGCCGCTCATAGGCGTCGATCCAGTCTTGTTGGAGGGGTGTTCCCTGACTCCAAAGGTGTTGGAAGGAGGTGGCGATCCGATCCCATGCCGCTTTGTCGCGCTGACGACTGATCCGTAGGTTCCACTCCACTCCGGTGACGAGGGCGGATTTGGAGAGGTTGCTGCTGCCGACAAAGGCAACGCCGAATTCGGGACTGGAAAGCTGCCAAGCCTTGGGGTGAAAGGCACGGCTGATTCGGTGGGTCTCCACCACCCTGGAATGCAGCGTGCCTCGGACACAAAATTCTGGGGTTTCTGCTGCTCCTTCGGCTTCCATCGCGACCCCCCAATCCAGGAGGCGCCGGAGGGCATGGGCTTGGGTGATGTCCAGGTAGTCACCCGTAAGGATGCGCACCCGGGCGCCGCGTCCAAGCGCACCCATAAGGAGAGACTCGATGTGGTCCAGCCCGCTATCTTGGATGAAGGCGGAGAGTACGTTGATCTCGGTCGCCTTCGCAAGCAACGGGGCCAAGGCGCTGTAGAAGTTGCCGCCCGCATAGCCGTCGGTCAGCAGCTCCGGCTGTTGGAGAAGGTAGTTCCCTTTTTCTGGAATGACATGGCGTACACCGCCCCGGGGGTCCTCCATGTCGCCGCGATAGCGGGGGATGAGGTGGATGTGGACATGCATCACCGTCTGGCCTGCGGCCTGACCGGCATTGAAGCCCATATTGTAGCCTTCCGGCGGCCGCGCGCTCTGGTCCAGTGTGGCCTTCAGCAGCTCCAGCAGCTCGAAAATGGCCACTTTCTCATCGGGGGTGCACGAAAAATAGTCAGGCGTGTGACGGCGGGTAACGATGAGGACGTGGCCGGGCGACACCGGGTAGCGATCGTAAAATGCGAAGGCAAGCCGATTTTCTGCCAGAACCTCAATGAGGCCAGTGTTGCAGAATGGGCAAGCGTCGCGCATGGGAGCCGGAATATATCCTGCCTCTGTCCCGAGGTCACCGCGCAGAAAGGGCTTCCGTTCATGGTCACCTCACACGCGCCTCTTTTTGTGAGTACTGGGGGCCTTGTTGCCCCCCCTCCCACCCCATAAACTCCCCCCATGCCCGGCCCCTTCGCCCCCGCCCTCAACGAGCTGCACGCCAGCGGGCGGCCCTATTGGGGGCCCCACAACTTTCAGGACTACCTGAAAAAATACGGCTTCAAGGCAGATACCGCGCGCTCGATCTCTGTGGATGCCCACGAAGACCTGGACCGGGAGCTGCGCGAGCGGCAGACCATGGTGCTCCGCATGGGCAACCACCACGGGCGCGGCACCAGCTTTGTCCTGGTCCGCTGCGATGCAGTCCGGCGCCAGTTCTACCTGGAAGATGCTGCCTTCTCCCGGGTTCCCGCCCAGGTGAAGACCCAGCATGTGGCTGCGGGCCAGCTCGCACCCTTTCAGGTGCTGCCCCAGTTTTCCGAGTATGCCCTTCTCTCCCTGGTGATCGCCTCTGGAGCCCTGGGCGAAGCGCTGGGCCTCGAAAACTCCCGTATCCTCCCCGCCAGTGGCCACTTTACCGCCGACTTCGCCGTACAACCGCTCGCCGCCCAGCCGGAGATCTTCTCCCACCAGCAGGGCCAGGTCGAGGTCGATGCCCTCTTCTACGGGGTCCGCGACGGCCGGCCGCTCCTGGTGGTGGTGGAGTCCAAGCGCGACGGCGGCCTCCGCTCCTTGGCCAAGCACAAGCTGGTCTATCCCCTCCTCGCCCTGGCCCCAAAGGTGGACCCCTCCGTCCGCCTTCTGCCCGTCTATGTGCGCCTCCGCCTCCAGCCGCCCACCGGCGCCGGCCTCGTGGTAGAGCTGGACCTGATGGAGTGCGCTTTTCCCGAAAACGGCGCCCTCGAAGACCTGCAACCCGTCCGCATCCTCCGCCATGTGGTCCACCTGGACGGCCTTCCCCGCGCGCCCCCGTGGAGGAAGTACCAGTTCCGCAGAGAATAGCGGCCGGCGCCACTCCGTCTCGCCCCCCACAGGACCGGCACCCGCGATCCGGTCCCTCCCACGGTCGCCTCCCCGTCCTTCCCCCGTCCGCAGAGGTACGGACCCACCCGCCCGCCGGGTGTTGAGCGACGTAGGTGCTGCCCACCGACCGCCAGATCGCCGCCTTCCTCCAACGTCTACGCGCTGCTGTGGCCGAGGACCGGAAGGGTGATCTATGAAGCCGGTTCTTCCTCCTGCCCTTTGCCCAGACTGTGGCCAACCGTCCGTCCTGGTGCCTCGAACCGCCGTCTTCCGGCGGGACACCCGTCAGGTGACGGTGGAAGGCTGGTTCTGGGAGTGCCCCAGCAACTGCCCAGACGAAGAAGGTCGTCGCCCCGCCCGGTTCAGTACGCCGGCCCTGATGGAGTGGGAGGAGGCACAGGCCCGCCTGGATCGATGCCCACCGCGGCGACCGTAGTCGCGAACATTTTTTGCACGACCTGATCCGGGAGCACCGCAAGGCAAGCTGAGGACGAAGGCGCCCTCAGCCCAACCGCCCCTCCATCTCCTCCAACCGCGCCCGCAGCCGCGTGATCGCCTCCTTCACCCGTAGCTTCTGCGCGCCGCTCAGCTTCTTCTCTGCCACCTGCTGCCACTGGCTGGACAGCGCATCCAGCTCCTCGGCCGAGCGCTCAAAGCGGCTCACCACCCGCCCAAGCTGCGGGATCTTCTCCTCCTCCTCCGGTGCGACCGGCTGCAGACCCGGGCTGGGG
>JBEIQS010000233.1:0-8733 GCA_040376425.1 Alphaproteobacteria bacterium
CATAGAGCACCCGCGTCTCCGGACCCGCCCGGCGCTCCAAACGCATCGCATAGCCGACATAGCCGCCCACCACCTCACCCCGCTCACGCGCCACAAAACCGGCCGCCGCGCGCGCCGCACTGCGGCGGGGCTCCAACACCAGCACCTGGCCCGGAAAACGCTGCGCGACCGCCACGGGAACGCGGGTGGTTTTCCCCGTTCCTGGCGGAGCTTCCAGTACCAGCGCCCCCTCGCGATCGAGAGCGTCCAGAATTTCGGGCAGCGAAGAATCCACAGGCAGCATGGGGCAAGCGGCATATCCCATCCGCGAAGCAGGCGTGCTACGGTACCGCGTGAAGCCACTCTACGCCGACACCGTACAGCTTGTACGCGTCAACGATCAGGCCATCCTGTGGAACCAGCGGACCGGGCGGCACCTCGCCCTGAGTTCGGAGACCCTGGACAACCTCCATCACTGGCTTCCCAGCCTGCAAGCTCCACCCCTGCTCCAAGCCGTCGTCAAGCGTCTGCGCGACCTGTACATGCTGGCGGAGGGCCCCAGCGCACCGATCGCCAGGTTGATCCCCACCCGATCGCGGCTCGCCCTGCTCTTGCCCGACGGGCTGTGGCACGCAGACCCCACTCAGCCACGCACCGGTGGCCACGCCTGGAAAAAAATGGCTCTCTCTCCCGCCGAGATCGCCTTCTGGCGTGCCTGCAACGGTGCACGGAACAGCGCCGCCGCGGCGACGGTGGCGGGGTTGGACTGGACGCTCGCCGATGCGCTGCTGGAGCGGCTCTGCCGGGTTGAGGTTCAGGCCATTCAGCTTCGGGAAAAACCTTTGGAACGCCGGGATCCCGCGCTGGAGCGTATCCTGTGCCCGGATGCACAGCCTGGTCCCCGCAGTCCCGACCAGTACGGAAGTGCGGGAGAGACCACGCTGGAGGCATGGCACCAGCGAATCAGCCAGGGAGAGGCCCATTTTGACAATGTGGAGACCACCGTCGCCCATGCCTTCGGACTGCCGCACCCCGCGCTGAACGGTCAGCGCTATGGCGAGCGCCTCTACGATGTTTTTCAGGATCGTGGCTGGATTCGCGATCAGGTGGTGGAGGTGGGCCCCGGAGACGGCGAGCTGGCCGAGGCCTTTCTGGCCCGAGCAGCGGGGTGGGTCGACTACCTGCGCATCGACATCACCCCAGAGCTGCTGCGCACCCAGCGGCAGCGGCTCCCGCAGACCCGGGAGATTCTCGGCTCGGCCACCCGGCTCCCGCTCCCGGATCGTAGTGTAATGTTGCTCTTTTCCAACGAGGTGATCGCCGACTTGAGTGCCGTGCCCTACGACGCGCAGCGCCCCCCCGAAGGTGCTGCCGTCGCCGTGGCCGAGCGGTTGCGACGCTATCGCATTCCGGCCGCACCAGGTACACAACTTTACAACCTTGGCGCCTGGATTTTTTTGGAGGAGATTGCCCGCGTCCTGGCGCCCGGCGGCGTCGCATGGCTTTCGGAGTTCGGCTCCCCCGAAGATGCTCCAGAAGAGGCCGTGCAGCTTGATCATCCCGAGGTCAGCATCCACTTCGGGCAGCTTGTGTCGGTGGCGCGTGCGCTGGGTTTGGAGGCCGCTTTGGAGCCGATGGGCGAGTTTCTACGCTTTGACACCCGCGCATTCCAGCTATGGCGTGGTTCTTATGAGGGGCTTCGTGCCCATTTTCGTTCAGAGGGAAAGGACCTGAGTGCTAGAGCTTGGACGCCGGAAAGTCTGCCCCGCATTGCCAAGGTGGAGGGGCTCTTATGGGTGCAGCTTTCTGAACCCGGCGCTGGACCACTGCTCAGCCGCTTCTGGTGCCTCAGCCTCCGCCGGCCCTGCTGAGCAGCTTTCTCGCCAGCGCGACCGCAAGGCCCGGGATATAAGAGGGCGGCATGCCTGAGCTTTCCCTCTCCTCTCTCTCGGATACCTTTTCGGCTGAGCTGCCGATCATGCTGCTGATGGCTGCCTCCTCTGTGGTGGTGGTGGCGGTGGCCCTGGCCCGGTTGTGGACGATGATCCATGCCCGAATCCAGCTTCGCCGCCTGGACACGCAGGTGTTGGAGTCGGTACGCGCCGGCAATTGGGAAGAGGCCCGGAAACGCTGCGACAGCGTGGGCTCGCCCTTCCGAGAGGTCTTTGTCGCGGGGCTGGATCGGGTCCTCGGCAAAGTGAAGGGCAACCCGGCCATGGCAATGGCGCGCGAGCAGAAGCGCACCATGGGCAAGGTGCGCGCCACCCTGTGGGTATTGGGTAGCACCGGCGCTTTAATGCCCTTTATCGGTCTTTTTGGCACAGTCGTGGGCGTCATGTCGGCCTTCTCGGCCCTGGGCCACCAGGACGACGGCGGCTCCATGGTGAGCAGCGGCGTCTCCGTGGTCTCCGGCGGAATCGGGCAGGCACTGATCGCCACCGCCGCCGGTCTGTTCGTAGCGTTGGAAGCCATCATCTGCTTCAACGTCCTCCAGAACATGTCCACCAACGTGGGTCGGGATCTGAGTCTACTGGTGGACGAGCTGCTGGAGCTGGCCTCGGTACGGAGGGCGGATGCAGAGCGCTCCGGATAGCGGCAACGACGAGGAAGAAGGCGGAATCTTTGCGGAGATCAACATCACTCCGCTCACCGATGTGTTCCTGGTGCTGCTGATCATCTTCATGCTCATCGCCTCCTCGCTGGCGAAGTTGGAGAAGGAAGCCGCAAAGGAAGAATGTGCCGTTTCTGAAAAGGCCACCGCCGTAGAAACGCCCAAGGGCAGCGGCGACGTACCCGTGGTGCCCAAAGACATCGTGGTGTCCATCCTGGCGGACGGCAACCTCTTCGTCGAAGACGAGGATGTCACCCCCGAGCTACTCACCACCAAGCTGATCCTGCTGAAAAGCCAGGCTGAAGCCGCTCAAGGTTTGGTCCGTGTGGTCGTACGTGGGGACAAATCCACCCAGTATCAAAAGGTGATGGACGTCATCACCTCGGCGCGCTCCGCGGGCATCTCTGACGTGGCGCTCGCCAGTCAACCCTCCCGGTGAACGGTCGGCTTTCCATCGTCGCCACCCCTATCGGCGATCCCGACGACATCTCCAAGCGCGCCCTGCGCTGCCTGGCCGCAGCGGATCTGATCGCAGCCGAAGACACCCGCGTCGCCCGGGATCGCCTGCGCGACTGGGGCATCGAAGGGAAAAAGCTCCTCTCCTACTGGGATCAGAACGAGCAGAGCCGGGTACCTGAGCTCATCGAACAACTCCAGGAAGGCAAGAACATCGCCCTGATTTCGGATGCTGGCACCCCGCTCATCAGCGATCCCGGCTTCCGCATCGTCCAGGCTTGCGTGGCCGCGGGTCTGACCATCGAGGTGATCCCGGGCCCCTGTGCGGCGGTGGCCGCACTTGCCGGTTCTGGCCTGCCCACCGACCGTTTCTATTTTGGCGGCTTTCTCCCACGGGAAGCCGGTCCCCGGCGCCGAAGCCTGGAGGATCTCGCCTCGCTGCGCGCCACGCTGATCTTCTACGAATCGCCCCTGAGATTGGCCGAAAGTCTGGCCACCATCGCCGAGCTTTGGCCCAGCCGTCGGGTGGTGGCCGCGCGCAACCTCACTGGCCCCTGGGAGCAGTGGCTGCACGGGACAGCCGAGCAGGTGCGGAGCGAGCTGGGAGAGGAGCGCCGCGGAGAGGTGACCCTGCTGATCGAGAGCAGCGCCGAGGTGACGATCAACGCCGACTCCTTGGACGCACAGATCGACCAGCTCCTTGGAAAGGGACACCCGCTGAAGGAGGTCCGCGATCTGATTGCCAGCGCCACCGGCCTGCCCAAGCGCGACATCTACCAGCGGATTCTCGCCCGATCCGGAAAAAAAACGGAGGCCTGAGCCCCCGTTCGCCGAGGCCCGGGGCCTACTGCACGCGGAAAGCCAACTGGGTGGCCCCGATCTTCTCTTTGGCACCCCCGCCGCAGGTCTTGTAGCGGTCGAAATAGACTGCGTGAATGCCGGTGGTGAAGGAGCCGGAGGTGGTCCAGGTGGCCTTCCCGCCCTCGACATTCGCGGGCATGTCCGAGCTGGTGCGCTTCCAGTCCACGTAGATGTCGGCCATGTAGGCACAGTTGGGGTCGGCCTTCACTTTCTCCCCCAGGTCGGCCACCAGCTTCAGGGAACCCGCCGGGTAGGGGCCCGCGACCGGCTTGCCGTCGTCGCCCACCACGATCACTCCCTTTTCGGTCACCGTCTCCCAGAAGTACTCTCCCTCTTCCTTCACGAAGTTGGAGGTTCCATTCTGATTTTCGTATTCCTGCACCTGCCCGTTGAACATGGTCAGGTACTTGTCCTGGAGCGTAAGCTGGCACTTGCCGGCGTCGATGGCCACCACGAAGTGGGAGCGGATCTTGTTGTTGGGGGTGTTGTCCACTTCGCGCTGGCGGGTCTTTTCCTCGCCTTTCAGGCCCTTCAGCTCCTTGTTCACCTTCTCCGCATCCGCCTTGAGCTGATCGGCGGTCAGGCCAATCATCGGCGCCAGCTTCTCGGGATCGCAGATACCATCGTTTACCGACGCATAGGCCTTACACCACGCTTCGTTGTAGGTTTTCTCCTCCAAGCAGTCCAGCATCCCGCTCTTTTCCGTGCAGGCGTAGGTATAGACGCTGTTGGGAGAGCCTGCCGTATAGTTGGCCTTCAACTTCCCACCATCATCCAGGAAGCGCACCCGAGAGATCGCCTCCTTCTTCCCGTCCACATTCTGGCGCAGGAAGACGTTGCCCGGCAGGGTCGCGTAGCTCAGCTCGCAGGAAGGCTTCGCAGGTTTCTTCTCGGCCGGCTTGGCGGGCTCAGTACCGCCGCAGGCAACCAGAAGCAGAGGAAGAAGGGAAAGTGTGGCCATGAATGATCCCCAGATGTGGGCCCGATGAAAGCGCAGCCGGGCCTCTTTGTCAACCCTCCCCCCTTTTTTCGTCACGCCAAGGCCCACTGCGGCGTAGTGATGGTCAGCGGCACCGGCGCCACCGGCGTTCGTGCTCGCGCGCCAGCGGTGTGCTCGAAATTGCGCTAGAAATTTCGACGCGCAAATTTCTCAATCTCCGAAGGTTTTTCCTATACTTTGAGACCATCATTGCATCCGCTTCACAATCTCTGGACCAGCCAGATGTGGATCGGGCGCATCCTTTCTGGTACAAATCGGAACGTCCCGCGTGTGAGGTTTCCTTGTACGCGGCGTCGACCATTACCTGCGGCGCGTGCGGCGCCATCGAGGAGTCAGACGTGGAGTTTTTTTCTGAAGCAGCTCAGTTCTACCGGGAAGGCAAGTGGGGTATGCACCTCATCTCCCTGTGCCTCATCTCCGCCATCGTCATCATCATCGAGCGCATCAAGGTGCTTTGGCTGGACTGTGCAGAGAACAAGCACTCTCTGCTTTCCGGCCTGAACCAGCACATCATGCGTGGCGACACCCAGGCGGCCGTGCGCTGGCTCTCCAGCCAACGCCAGGGTCCGATCGCCCGCATCCTGCGCGCCGGCCTGCTCAAGGCCCACCGCCCCGACAAGGAAATCCAGGCTGCCCTGGACCAGGCCTCGCTCGGCGAAGTGCCCAAGATCGAAGCCCGTACCGGCTACCTCGCGGTGCTCTCCAACGCCTCCACCCTGGCGGCGTTGCTCGGTACCATCTCCGGTCTGATTGCCACCTTCAAGTCGGTGTCCGGTGAAGGCATGGACGCCGCCGCGAAGGCGAAGGTGCTCTCCGAAGGTATCTCCGAGGCCATGCACTGTACTGCCTACGGTCTGGGCGCCGCGGTGTTCATCCTCCTGATCTACGCCATCATCCAGGCGAAGACCCAGCACATCATCGAAGCCATCAACGAATCCGTTGTGGCCGAGATCAACTTTGTACTCTCCAACCGGGCGGCCAAGCAGGAAGGCGCCCAGGCTGTGGTGTAGTACCATGGGAGTATCCGTCGATACAGGAGGCAAAGGCCGAGGGAAGTCTCAGAACGTGGACCTGAACCTGGTTCCGTTCATCGACTTTCTCTCCTGCCTGCTCGCCTTCCTGATGATGACTGCGGTGTGGGCGGAGATCTCGGCCATCGAGCACGAGCAGCTCGTGTCGGACACTCCCGCGATTCCGGAAGTGGTGGACCCGCCGCCTCCTCCTCCCCTCACCATCCACGTGACCTCTGAGGGCTACCAGATCTTCCGCAAGCCGGAAGATATGGCAACCACGCCCGCCGACCACATTCTTCCGAAGATTGAAGCAACGGATGAAAAGCTGGCGGATGCAAACGGCAAGCAGTACGACTACGCGAAGTTGGATGCGCTGGTGGCCAAGGACCGCGAGACCTATCCCGACGAAAAGATGGTGGTCATCAACACCGATGACGGCGTCTTTTACGAGGAGATGATCAAGGTTCTGGACATCACCCGTATCCACGAGTACCCGCAGTCTGCCCTCGCCGGTGGCCCGCCCTCCGCCAACCCACTTGCGCCGCCCGCACCGGCGCCCACAGGGGGCTGAGATGGCTTCCATCGTAACGCCAGGCCGCAGGGCCGCCTATCCTCCGATCGGGAGACTGCGCACCAGTCCTCTGTCGGGGGGTGGTAAGAAGAATATGTTCGTCTCCCTGAACTTGACCCCGATGGTGGATATGTTCACCATCCTCGTCATCTTCCTCATCCAGCTTTTCAAGGCCTCGGGTGCGGTAGAGCTTCGCGGAGAGATCAAGGTTCCCACCTCCCAAACCGGTCCTGCACTCGAGGACCAGGGCGTGGTTGTGGTGGTCTTCCCGGACAAGACCATCCTTGTGGACAACAACCCCATCTCCGCCGAGGAAATGGGCAACGAGCTTCAGACGGAGATTCCTGGCTTGGTGGCTGTGCTCACCAAGAAAAAGGAATTCCAGACCAAGCTGGACGAAATGGCCGGGATCGTTCCTGACCCCACCAAGCCATTCGACAAAACGCTCCTGGTGCAGGCGGACATCAAGTCCGACTTCAAAGTGGTGCGCCGGATCATCGCCTCCGCGAACATTGCGGGCTGGGCGAAGTTCAAGTTCATCACCGTTCCAGTTGCGAAGACGCCGGGCGAAGCCGCAGCGGCCGAGTAGTTGGCTTCGGGTGTGCTCGTAGGAGCCTGGGCAGCGGTTTCGGCCGCCGTCCAGGCTCTTTCATTTATGCCGCCTCCCCCCCTGGAAGCCGCCATCTGGGCCGAGCTGGAGCAGAACGGCCTGGCACGGCGGCGGATCGACGGCGATCCGCAGGTGGCCATGGGTGTGGACCGGTGGGCGGTAAGCAGGGAAGAAGCTTGGCTTTCTATCACCGACGACCGCCCCACCGACCCGGTGAAGGGACTGACCGAGCTGGTGTTGGCCGGCCGATGGTCCAGTGAAAAGCTGCTCTATCAGTACCTGGACCTGCCCTGGCCTCTGCAAGACCGGCACTGGGCCATACGCCTGCGTGGGAACGCGGCCCTCGCGGAGAGGTCGGGGGTCTGGGAGCGCCATTGGAAGTTGGATGAGGCCGGAATGGACCTTGCAAAGCCGAAAATGGGCGAACGCTACACAGAAGCGCTGATGACCCCGGTGAACGAGGGCGACTGGCTGCTCCTCTCGGTGGGACCGCGTGACACCCTGGTGATCTACCAGACCCGGGCCAGCCTGGGCGGTGGGGTGCCGGACAGCGCGGTAGAGGGCTGGGCCTTCTCCGGCATCGCCGAAGTGATGCAGAAGATGGAAAAAAACGCCCTGCGCATGAGAACTTTTTATAGCGGAAGCTGCGACGCACAGCCCGGAGCAGACGGCCGCCCCATCCCCTGCTTCGGCTCCTAGCCCCTCCCCTACTGCACCACCAGCACCTTCCGAACCACCTCGGCCACCTCATCCCCCACGATCCGGCTGCCCAGCAGCGAAAGGTGGTTGTTCTCCAGAAACAACTCCTCAGGGGGATAGCCCGACCGGTTCAAAGCTTCTGTAGCCTGGACTACAGTGGCACCCGGCGGCAGGGAGGAGGCCGGCGCGAGGGAGCGAATCGGGTGACCCATGAACGGGTAGTCCACAAACAGAATGGGCACGCCCGCCATGCGGGCCAGCTCCAGGAGCGCCGCATGGTTGCCCGGGCCGTTCATTTGATCCTGTTGCGTGGGTTGTTCGATGCGCACCGTCCCCATTGGGCCTGTGTTTTTCCCCTGCGCCGTGGCCACCCCCAGCCACAACAGACGATAGAGTCGGCTTTCGAACAAGGCACCCCGCATCCAGGCCGAACCTTCCTGGTAGTTGCGCGGAAGCTGCACGCTGTCGTTCACCATGCAGTCAATCACCAGAAAATCAGGATCTAAGGGTAGTACATAGGCTTCCACCAGCCTCAGCACCTGGGCGCTGCGGTAGCCGATACTCCCCATGTTGATCACGCGAAGTTCGGAGCCGTCCTCCCTCAATTTGCGCTCGGCCATCCCCGGCCATGCCTGGTTTTCGGGGATTCCGGCGCCCCGGGTCTGGGAGTCCCCAAAGGCAAAGCCCCTCCGCTCGCCCGGCCTTCGCTGGGCAGCCACCTGGTTGCTGCTCTGCCGCATAAAATCACTGCCTTCCACCCTGGTAAAGCCACCAGCGGGCCGCCAGCCCAAGGCTGGATCGAAGACCACCTGCTGGGTGGTGATCCACTCCACCACCTCCTTCGGCAGGAGCACATGAACACCCGCATACAAAACAAGCCGGGCCGCTCCTTCCAAAAAAAGCAACGACATCAAGAATGCCACTGCGACGAAA
>JBEIQS010000408.1:0-2975 GCA_040376425.1 Alphaproteobacteria bacterium
CCCTGACCGCGCCCGTCGTCCGTCCGCGCAACACGCCGCCGAGGGCCGCGCCGAAGGCCGCACGGGTGGCTCCGTCGCCGGTCGCGCCGGTTGCGCCCGCGAAGGCTGTCACGGGCCTCCCTGAGCGGTGGTGCATCACGCATGGCGTGATGGCTCCGCTGATGGAGGGATCGGATGTCCGATATGGGGCAGGCGCCTTTGAGGGCTGCGGCTGCATGTGGACGCACAGCCTCGACAAGAAGCCCGATGACCGCAGACCCAAAGGCTACCGCCTGCTGGGCTAAGCACACCTCCCCGACCCCCTGACCCCGGCTGCACAGACCTGCGGCGGGGTCGAAGTGTGTCTGCGAGGGGGGTTTGGCCACAGAGGACTACCCCTGGAGGCGCTCAGACGGGGGGTTTGGCTGTAGAGGACTACCCCGGAGGCGCCGCTGAGGGGGGTTTGGCTCTGGAGGACTACCCCCCGATGGCACCGGAGCAGCGCCGGAGGCCCGTCCAGCCGGGGCGGTTCCTCCCCTGGGCGCGAACCTGTCCCCTGGGCGCGATGTGGGCCAGCCCCCTGGGCGCGAAGCCAGGAGCCTCCCTGGCGCGATGGAGAGGTGGTTCTGTGAGAATTGGATCACCGGGAGGGGGAACAGCGACCGACGCGCCCCCAGCTTTTCAAGAGGAGGGTACGGCTACCCCACCTGGTCTGCGAGGGAGCGGAGCAGCAGAGCCGAGCGGTGGCGCCTGCAAGGGGGCGCTGCCCCCAACCCCCGCTGGGTGGTGGCCCACCCAGACCCGCATGGAGGAAGGCACAAGGACAGATGAAAAGAAGCTCCACCATCGGACAGGGGACAGCAAGCCCCCACTGCGCTCCTCAGCGCCCCGACCTGTCAGCCCCGCCCCTCACGGCAGCCTGATCCGCCGCCCCCATCACCTGCTCCAACGCCCACCCCAGCCACCGGGACAGCGCGAGGGCAGCCGGGAACCAGTCGCCGGAGCGGCGACTGGTTGGCCTTCATCGACTACCGCGCCCCCACCGCATCTCCAGAAAGGCACTGAGCGCCTCCCGCGCCTCCAGCGAGAGCCGCGCCAGCGCATCATCCGGCTCCCTCGCCGCTGGCACCCCGACGCAGATCCCGGCCCGGTGCAGCATCTCCTGGGGCGCCACCCCGAACCGCTCCGCCAGCCGCAGCAGTCGCTCGATGGGCGGGATGCGCGCCGTCTCTCCGTTCTCCAGCCGCGACAGCGCAGGCTGCGACAGCCCCAGCACCCCGGCGGCCTCCTGGCCGCTCATCCCCGCCCCGTCCCGCGCCGCGCGCAGCCACGCCCCGAACGCTGCATCGGGGCGCCAGTACAGTCGGCATGCGCCTATCTGCACCAGGATCAACATCGAGGGAGAGCGTGCGTCGTGGCATGAGCTGCTGCAACGGGTGTTTTACGTGGACGGGTTTCAGTGTCCGATGTGCGGCGGCAGGCTTGAGTTACGATGCGTGGTCGTGGGAATGCCAGCTACCCATAGAATTTTGGAAGGATTGAGGCTAGCGACGGGCCCACCGTAGGGTGACGGGCGTGCGAGGACCGGATGGCGTGATGTACGCGGGACCGGAGGGGGGAGGTTTGTGCCGGGGGGCGAAAAGGGCGGGAAAGAGGGGAAATTTGGGGGTGGAAATGGGGTGGAGGAGGGGTTGACCAGGGGTGCGGGCGGGGCTACGATGACTGGCATGTGGCTTTCATGTTTCCTCTCCTCCCCGACAAGTTCGCTCAGGTGGGGGAGGGGATAAGCGACCTGGCGCTCATTCCCGCTGGGTAAGACGGGCGTGGACGGCCCATTCCAGCTCCTGCGCTCCGGCTTTCGCCTCTCCGCGGAGCTGATTGGCGAGTCCGAGGAAAGTCTTCAGTTCCGGCTTGACGAGCTGTCGTTCAGGGGCCTCCCGCTCTGCGGGCCCGGAACCTATTCGCTGTCCCCGGACCAGTCGACGGTCACAGGTCCCGGCCAAACCCCATGACCCGCTGACGCGTGGGCCTCGTCCTCGTAGGGTTCGCGGTGAGCGCCGCCGTGCCCGCTACCGCGACGCCCAGCTGGTCGCGCGTGTCCGCGGATTTTCGCGGCTATACTCCGCGCATCGCGCATGTTGTGGATGTTCCTCGCCTGCACCGGCGCCGACGACGGCGGGAAGCCGGCCGACCATGCCGACACCGGCCCGGACGACAAACGGGATTTTACGCCAAACGAGCTGGGTAAGCCTCGACGCCGGCCCTACCAGCTACAAAGCAGAACGTTCACTGCTGGCTCGCCTGGGCGTCGGTCTACACTGATGGAGTGCGAGTGAAGACCAGCCGCTTCGTGCTTGGCGAGCATCTCTTCCGCCCAAGCATCAGGCAAGCTACGCAGCCACCCACTCACCTCGCACGCTGGTGCCGACGCCGGGTCGGGAGGAGCGGTAGTCGGAGCGAGAGGTGCGGCAGCCGCAGTCGCCTCCACGACGTTCTCATGCGAAGAACGGGGTTGCGCCGGAGCCTCGGAGCAAGCGGTGATCAAAAAGTAGAGATTCATCCGTCGACTCTACCACACCGTTCGGGGACCACTTGACGCTCGGGCTCGCGGTGCCTACGGCGTGTGACTCATTGAAAGCGACGACTTCCGGTGATTCGCTTCCGAGGAAGGCATCCTGTCGCGTCCCCTACGCGCCATAGAGGGTGAGACCACCAAAAGAAGGAATCTCTTTCGAGTGTGGTCAGGAGACCCCGATGGACAGCCTTCCCAAGCCCGCCCCGGCCCCTGCACCCGAGGCCACTTCCCCACGCCGCATCTTCTCCCCGGACGACAAACTTCGCATCCTCCGCGAAGCTCAATCCTGCACAGAACCAGGTCAGCTCTCCGCTCTCCTCCGCAAAGAAGGCATCTACTCCTCCAGTCTCTCCCAGTGGCGTCGCCTCCACGATGCCCATGGCGATGATGCTTTCCTTCCTAAAAAAGCCGGTCGCAAGCC
>JBEIQS010000443.1:0-2256 GCA_040376425.1 Alphaproteobacteria bacterium
CCGGCTTCCACTGGGGCCACCTGGACCTGATCCTGGGCCACCAGGCGCCGCGGTTTGTGTGGGCGGCGATTGGGGACTGGCTGAAGGAGCGTTAGCGACCAACGATGACCGCTGCCTTAAGGTCGCCGCGTCGCCCCGGCGGCCATCGTGGGTTATCAGGGCAGGATGGCAAGACCGGGACCCCACCACATTCACTGTGTCGATCCGCGCACCGGCGTGGAGGCGGGAGATGTTGCCTGCACTCCGCTGGCAGATGTAGTTGCCCTTGCGACGAGGGCGCGGGTGGCTCAGCGCGCCTGGGCGGCGCAGAGCCTGCCCCAGCGCAAAAAAGTTGTCGAGGCCTGGAAACATGCCATCCTGGCACGGGCAGGAGATGTGGCGGCCCTGTTGGTGGCGGAGATCGGGAAGCCGGAGGCCGAGGCGTGGTCCTCGGAGATTCTCACCGCAGGCGAGCTTTTTGATGGCTGGCTGGCCAACATCGACGACATGCTGGCCCCGCAGCCTGTAGATCTGAACCCGGTGAACTACCCCGGCAAAGAGGTGGTGGTCAGCGCCCAGCCGCGCGGCCTCATCGGCATGATTATGCCGTGGAACTACCCTTTTCACCTGCCGCTGCGCACGATGGTGCCTGCATTATTGGCCGGAAACGCCGTAATCTGGAAGCCGTCGGAGCATGCGGCTCGGGTAGGGGCGCTGTTGGGCGAGATCGCGGCCTCGGTGTTGCCGGCCGACCTACTGGTGACGGTGCAGGGCGGGGCAGAGCAGGGGGTGGCGCTGATCGACGCCGGGGTGGATCGGGTGGTGTTCACCGGCAGTGTGGCCACCGGCCGGAAGGTGGCGCAGCGCGCGGCGGGCCTGGGCATCGAAGCCTCGCTGGAGCTGGGCAGCAAAGACGCCGCGATCGTGTTGAAGGACGCACCGCTGGATCGCACCGTACATGGGCTGGTCTGGGGCGCCTTCCACAACGCCGGTCAGGACTGTGCGGCCGTGGAGCGGGTCTATGTGGAGCGCCCGATCTACGAAGCTTTTTTGCAGAAAGTAGTGGAGACTACAAAAGCGCTGCGGCCGGGGGTGGACCTGGGTCCGCTGATCACCCGCGAGGCGCGCAGCCGGGTGGAAGGGCGGATCCAGGAGGCGGTCAAGGCGGGCGCAACCCTGCATTGTGGCGGTGTTCCCTGGGGAGAGGGCTTTGGCCTGCTGCCGGCGGTGCTCAGTGGGGTTCCGGAAGATGCGACATTGATGGTTGAAGAAACCTTCGGGCCGGTGATGCCGATCCTTCCCTTTGATCGGGAGGACGAGGTGGTGGAGAAGGTGAATTCCTCTCCCTTTGGCCTCTGCGCGTCGGTATGGACCAAGGACCACCGGCGGGGACTGGCGCTGCTGGATCGTCTGGATGTGGGCTCCACCTTTCTCAATAACTGTTGTTTTACCGGGCCAATGGCCATGGCCGCCTGGAGCGGGCGGCGGCACAGCGGCGCGGGGGTCACCGGCTCCAAGTGGAGCCTGGATGGCCTGACCATGCCCCACACCCGGGTGATCGATCGCTCAGGCGCCACCAAAGAGATGTGGTGGTACCCCTACACCGATGCCTTTACCGGCATGGCGCGGGGTCTGGTGGAGCTGGGTCGCCGGGGTGGGGGGAAATTGCAGGGGATCCGACTCGTTCTGAGCGGACTCCTCGGACGTTGGAAGCGAAGCCTGTGAGGATGCAGTGACGATCAACCGATTCCTGGGATTGGATCTGGGCCGTACCCCGCGTGATGAAAGCGGGGGGGTAGCCCTGGAGCGGGTGGGAGCCAGCGATGTACGCCTGGTTTCCGCCGACACCTTGCGTATTCACGACGACACCTTGCGCTGGATCACCCGCGAGCGCGGCCGCAACGGGGCGGTCATTGCCATCAATGCACCCTTGATCGTGGAGAATTCGGGCGGTTCACGCCCTTGCGACCGGCAATTGGCCGAGCACTTCTCCCGCTACCGCATCGACGAGTATGCCAACAACATCGTCGCCGCCTCTCACTCGCGCACGACCGGCAAGGCCCTGGCCCGCATGGGCTTCGAGCTGGATCCCTCCGCGGAAGGGGACCGCTGTGTGGAGACCCATACCCAGGCCGCCCAGGTGCTGCTTTTCGGGTTGGAGCGTCCGGTGCGCTTGCGGAATGGTCCGATTGGAACCCGGAAAGATGCGGTGGCCCGCCTTCGCGATCTGATGGGCCAGCACTTTGTGGGCGGCCACCCCAACCTGGTGCGCAGTCC
>JBEIQS010000402.1:0-3113 GCA_040376425.1 Alphaproteobacteria bacterium
CCGGCGTGGATCTTCTCCCATACCCGAGGCACTCCGAAGATGACGGTCGGCTGGGCTTCCACGAGGTTGTCCTTCAGCTTTTCCATCGAATCTGCGTACCAGATGCTGCCTCGCGCCGTGATCGGTGCGTGGATCGTGAACATCTGCTCGGCGATATGTGAAAGTGGAAGGTAGGAAACACTGCAATCATCCTGGCCTAGGGAGACGATCTGGCGGGCCACGTCTGCTGTCCAGGTGAGGTTGCGATGCGACAGCATGACCGCCTTCGGGGGGCCGGTGGTGCCAGACGTGTAGATGAGCGTCGCCAGATCCTCCGGTTTCAGCGACCTCAGTCGTTCGTCCACCGTCGCGTCCGGGGTTTGCTCGCCCTTCGCCAGAAACTGCTTCCAGCTCATGACCATGGGGTGGTCGATTCGCTCGGAGGGGCGCATCATCACCACATGCTGCAGGTGCGGGAGTTCCCGGAGCTTTTCCAGGACTTTTTTCCACTGCCCCTCGTTCTCCAGAAGCACAACCCGGGCTTCAGAGTGGTTCACAATATAAGCCACCTCGGGGGGCGAGCAGGTGGTGTAGATGCCTGCGGGTGCGCCGCCGGCCGTCATGGCGGCCACGTCCATGATCACCCACTCCGGGCGGTTGAAGCCGAGGATACAGACCGTGTGGCCGGGCTCGAAGCCCAGGCTACACAGGGCCCGTGACGCCTGACGAACCTGCGCGGAAAATTCCGACCATGAGGTCGTCTTCCAACTTCCGTCTACTTTTTCGTGGTACGCGGGAGCGGAGCCACGGGCGCGGCCGGCCTCCTGTAAGCGGGCGGGAATGGTATCGGGTACAGACATCGAGTCTCCTGCCCCCTATTTGACCACACTCTCTGGCAAAGATTGTAGTCGTTGCTACGGAATCAGCGGCGACCTACATCCGGTCCAAAATGGTAAGGCCCAGCCGCTCCAGTCCAAAGCGCAGCGCGCGCCGGCTCAGCTCTACCAGTGCCAAGCGGGCTTCTCGATGCTCGCCGCCGGTGAGTACGGGAAAATCGTGGTAGAAGTGGTTGAACTGATTGGCAAGCTCAAACAGATGGTCGCAAAGCAGGTTTGGTCGCACGCTGCGCAGGGCGGCCTGTACGGCTTCTGGCGTGCGCATCGCGGTCAGCAACAAAGTACGCTCCAGCGCTTCGGTGGCGCACAGCGCAGCCAGATCGGACGGATTTCCGGCGCGGGCGAGCAAAGAGGCGCAGCGCGCGTGGCTATAGAGCAGGTAGGGAGCGGTGTTCCCCTCCAGCGACAACATGCGGTCCCAGTCAAAGGTGATGTTGGTCTGTGGGTGCTGGGAGAGGTCGGCGTAGCGGACCGCGCTCACCCCGACGGCCTCGGCGATTTTTGCCCGCTCTTCCTCGGGAAGATCGGGAGATTTCTGGTCCACCACCGCACGCGCGCGCCGGACGGCCTCGTCCAACAGGTCCACCAGCCGGATCACGTTGCCCTTTCGGGTGGACATTGCACCCTCGGGAAGTACCAACATGCCGAACCAAGCGTGGATCAGCTCGGGACGAAGCTCCCAGCGCCGGGCCACCGCAAAGAGCTGCTGGAAGTGGAGCTGCTGCCGCATGTCGGTCACATATAGGATCTTCGCCGGGTTCCAGCGATCCTCGCGATAGCGGATGCAGGCCAGATCCGTGGTGGCGTAGTTTGCCGCCCCGTCCTTTTTCCGTACGATCATCGGGTGATCTTTCAGCTCGGGCTCGGTGAAGCGGATGATCAGCGCCCCCTGGCTCTCCTCGGCCAGTCCGGTCTGCACCAGGCGCTCCACCATCTCGTCCATCTGACCGGCGTAGGCGCTCTCGCCCAACACCACGTCAAAGCGGACGCCCATGCGCCGATAGACCAGCTCGAATTCCGCGAGAGATACCTGCAAAAACTCCTTCCACAAGGCGGTGTTTTCCGCATCTCCCCGCTGCAACTTCAGGGTTTCGGCGCGCGCCCGGTCCATGAGCGCGGTGGCCTCCGCTCGTTTTTCGGGGGTGCTGCTGTCATTCACCGCAACTTCATTACCGAAAAATACATAAATGCGTTCCAGCTCGCCGATGGGATCCTCTGCATAGGAGGACGGGTCCAACCACAGGTGATAGGCAACGATCAACTTACCGAACTGAGTTCCCCAGTCGCCGATGTGGTTGTCACCCACCACCGTCCATCCGGCAGCCCGGTGCAGCCCGCACAGCGCGTGGCCGATGTGGGTGGAGCGCATATGTCCGATGTGCATCCGCTTGGCGACGTTGGGAGAGGAGAAGTCGATGACGACCGTCTTCCCGGCACCCGTCGGCGACGTACCGAAGGCAGGGTCGTTTGCCTGTCGCTGAGCCTGGGTATAGAGCCAGGAATCCGAGAGCTTCAGGTTGATGAAGCCTGGGCCCGCCACGGATTTTGCCACGATCGCGGGATGGTCCAACAGCGGCAGCAGCCGCTCGGCCAGGGCCCGGGGGTTCGCCTTCAGCGGCTTGGCCATACGGAAGGCGAAATTCCACTGGTAGTCCCCGTGCAAGGGGTTGGCACAGGGGATCAGCGGGTCCACCTCCACGTCGGGAACGATGGTGTGGGCGGCAGCACGGAGCAGATCGAGAAAAAGGTCAGGAATCATGGTGGCCGCGGCTTAACGCGTTCCGTCGCCCCCGCCTTCTTCCTTCAGAAGCCAGCCCAGCACTTTGCCGGTGGCGTCGGGGGGGCCCAGCTCCGCCTCCAGCAGCGGGCGCAGCGCCTCCATGCGGATCGGGGCCACTCCGTCGGTGTGAATTGCGAGGTAGACATAGCCGTCCCGTCGCAGGCTGCTGATGTGGCTGCGCAGGGCCGTGGGGTCGGGGTCCACCTGCCCCCGCAGGCAGCGGTCCAGAAAAGACTGCCGCAGCCGCTGTGGTCCCCCCTCCCCCGGCTTCCAGCTTGTCGGATGCCCGTGGAAGACCGCCATCATCGGCGACCAGGTGACCGCCTCTGGCGAGAGGTCGGTGGGCAGGTCCACCACCGCGCCGGTGGCGGGAAGGGCCGCATAGCCGGGGTCCAGCGCCAGAATCCGGCTATCCAGCGGCATCTTGAAGGGGCCCATCGACAGGCCCTCGCCCACCA
>JBEIQS010000247.1:0-8052 GCA_040376425.1 Alphaproteobacteria bacterium
GTGGTGGTGGACACCGGCTCCACCGACCGCAGCGTGGAAATCGCCCGAAAGGCTGGAGCAACCGTACTCTTCCAGCCCTGGCAGCAGGATTTTTCCGCCCCCCGGAACCTCGCCGTAGCCCAGCTCAGCGGCGGCTGGGTGCTGGTGCTGGATGCAGACGAGCGCCTCGCGCCTGGCATCGGGACCACACTCCGCTCGGTCTTGACGCGTCAAGATATCGATGTTGGCCTGCTACCCCTTCATAATGCCCGGACCCTGGAAGCAACACCCGCACAAATCCTGTCTGGGGAAGCCAGACAGGGGGCCCCCACACTGCTGGCGCGGCTGTTCCGGTGGGCGCCGGAGCTGCGCTGGGAGGGTGTGATCCACGAGAGTCCGCGACGCTATCTGCAGGAGCGCCGGGCAGCACGGATCGAGGCCCCCATCCTCCACTATGGCTATGTGGAGCAGCTCCGCCACGAAAAAACAGCGGCGGATCGCAACCTGCCGCTCCTGGAAGAGAGCTGTCGTCGCCAGCCCTCCGATCCGCTCGGATTTATGTACCTGGGTCGGGAGCTGACTATGTTGGGTCGGCAGGCAGAAGCCGCCGCCGCTCTTGAGCGGGGCTGGGCCCTGTTGCCGGCCCGGCTCGCCCTCCCCTCCCCCCCTCCGTTGGTCGGTCTGCCCACGCAGCGGGCCCAGCTTCTGCTGGAGCGGGGCGAGGTGGAGGCCGCCCTGGGCACGCTGCACGACGCCCGAAGAATGCTGGGGGACCACAGCAATTTCCTGTGGTTGGAAGCCCGCTGTCGGCTGTGGCAGGCGCTGCAGAGTGCCGAACCGGCGCCGGCCGACCGCTTGGAGCAGGCTGCCGCCCTGCTGCGCGAGGTGCAGGCCCGCGGAGAGCTGGTGCTGAACGATCCGCTGGTCGAGGGCGTCGGAGGCAGTCGCTCTGCCGAAGATCTGGCGGTCGTTTGCCTGCTGCAAGGTGACGCTGCTGCGGCGATCGCGGTAGCACCCTCCACGCCTGCCGGAGAGCTGTGCCGTTTGGAAGCTCGGATTCAGTTGGGAGAGGCCGAAGCCGTGTTGGCCACCCTGCGCGTGGAGGGGGCGGATCACCTGCTGCTGGCCGCGTTGGGCGCCGAGCAGCTTGGCGCCGCCACGGACGCGGAAGAGCTGTGCAGGCAGGCACTCCGAAAGAAGGAGTGGCTCTCCGTACATCGGCAGCTCCTGGCTCGTCAATTGCTGGCACGGCTGCTCTTTTACCGCGGCCAACCCACTCCCGGGCCCGGCGACCACGGGCGCCTCGCAAGCCTGATCGGGGAGGGAACATTGCCGCCCGGCCCGCCCCTGTCGCCCGACTCCGTCCGGAACATCGTGGCCACGCTGGTTGAAAAAGAGCAGTTCGACCTGCTTGAACGCCTCCTGCGCCGCCTGAAAATCCTGCCGACGCTCTATGCGGCCGGCCTGCACACCCTAGACTCGCTGGGCCTGGCCTGGGAAGAAGACCATGAAGAAGCCTGAAGCGCCAAAACATGCCGCGTCGCCACTCTATGTCTGCACCATCGTCAAAGACGAGGAGGAGATGCTTCCGGCAATGTTGGCCTCGGTCAAGGATCAGGTGGACAAAATTGTAGTCGTCGATACCGGATCGACGGACCGGACCCGCGCCATCGCCGAGGCCGCGGGCGCCGTGATCCTGGACCATGTGTGGGACGGTGATTTTTCTGCCGCGCGCAACCGCGCGCTGGACGCGGTCCCGTTGGGCGCCTGGGTACTGGCGTTGGATGCGGACGAGCGCCTCGCACCGGGGGGCGGGCAGCAAATCCGTGCCTTTATGGCCACGAATCAGCACACCTTTGCCGCGCTCTCGCTCTACAACGCCTCGCGCCTGGACATGACCCTGGACGAGGCCAAACGCCCCGACAGTGGCATGTCTCCGGTGCTGGTTCCCCGGCTTTTCAAGCGGGATGCCGAGCTGCGCTGGGAAGGCCGTATCCACGAAATTCCCCGCAGCTGGTCCAAAAAACGCCGGGGCTCCGAGCTGATGGTGCCCCTGCTGCACCTGGGCTACGCCAAAGAATGGATCGAAAAGAAGGGAAAAACCGACCGAAACCGCAAGGCCTTGGAGGAGGAGGTGGCGGCGCGCCCCGACTCCAGCGTGCTGCGCGCCTACCTCGCCTTTGAGTACTATCGGGGGGGCGACACGGAAAAAGGTTGGCTTCATGCTGACTATGGCTGGCAGCTCTGCCTGAAAACCAATCCCGATGAAAACGACCCCGTCATCAACCTGGGGAACATGCGCACGCAGGCCCTCCTGGAGAAAGGCCGGATTGACGAGGCAGAACAGACCGTCCTGGACATGCGGCGGCTGGGTCAGCCCCACCCCAACACCGAGTGGCTGGAGGGGCGCTGCGCCCTGGTTCGGGCTATGCGCGGGGATATGTCCAAGGTGGAAGCTGGCATTGCCGCATACCTGCGTGCCCTGGGCTGGCAGCGCACCGTCTTTCAAGAGGTGATGCTGGAGGGTGTAAACTCCTGGCGTTCTACCTATGAGTTGGGCATGCTCCTGCTGCTGGCCGATCGGCCGGCAGAAGCCGGGCCGCTGTTGGCGAAGGCCGAGCAGTGGCCGGAGTCCCGAGCTCAGGCCCGCTTCGCGCGTTGGGAGCTGTTCCTCTTGACAGGTCAAGTGCAGACCGCTTTTGCACAGCTTGAACCTTTGCTGAGCGAAGCCGTAAAAAAGAACTCGCCCATGCCGCCGGACTTCTGGCTGTTGGCAGCACTGGCCTGCTTCCAACTGGGGGCTGCTCCCGAGGCGCAGCACTTCGCCGACCGGGCCACGGACGCAAAAAGTCCCTGGATCAGCCAACACCGGGCGACCCTATTGGCGGACCTGCAGCAGCAATTGGAGCCGCCAGGGGCATCGGCGCGGGGGGACCTGCTGGACGCACTTCTAAATGGCGTGCCCACCCAAAGCACCGATGTTCCCGGCGACGCGGCTGTGGATGCCCTGGTGGGCGAGCTGGTGGAAGCCGGCGACAACCTGGGACTTGCGGCCCTGATGACCCGCCGGGCCGAAGGACTGGTCCCCGGGCTTCGGGCGCGGGTGTTGGCCGCATTGGATCAGCGCGGACTGCAATGGACCGACGACGAACCTGATTTTGTTCTGATCGGCGGGGCGGGCCGCTCCGGCACCACCCTCTTCCGGGCGATGTTGGGGGCCCATCCCGAGATCCACTGCGGGCCCGAAGCCAAGCTGGTGCCCGTCATGGGGGACCTGAATCGCCAGCTCCACCGCGGTTTTGACGTCGAATTTCAGAGCGCGGGCATCGACACCGGCCTCATCGATCAGGCCACCCGCGCCTTCCTCGCCACCTTTCTCCGCGGGCTGCATCCCACCAAGCGCATCGCTGAAAAAACGCCTCCCAACCTGAACCATATGGCGATGTTGGGCAGCTTTTTCCCCAACGCCCGCTTCATCCACATTCTCCGCGATGGCCGCGCCGTGGTGGAGTCGCTGCTGCGCCAGCGTTGGGCCGGCCTGGATGGCAAACCCCTGCCCTATACTCAGAATACCACCTTGGCCGCCCGCTATTGGCGCGAGACGGTCCAAACCGTCCGGCGGCAGGCCGCCACCATCCCCGGTCGCTTCTTGGAAGTGCGCTACGAGGACCTTGTGGAAAATCCCCGCCGGGAGATGGAGCGGGTGCTGGCCTTCCTCGGCGAGCCCTGGGACGACGCCGTTCTGAACCCCAGTGCAACCCTGTCCAGCCGGGAGAGCAGTACCAAGGCAGTGGCGAAGGGCCTCCAGAAGTCGAAGGAAGAAAGCTGGAGAAAACTCAGCGCCTCCCAGCTTGCCGAGATCGACGCCGAGGCGGGCGGGCTGCTGCGGGAGCTGGGGTATTCATCGTAGCCGGCGAACATGTACGCCCCCTTCCATCCGGAACCCGCCGACCCGCTGATTCTCCGCCGGAAGAGCGGCGTACCGGTGTGGAGCGGTAGCTTCGCCCTCGGAATGGCCGCCTTGTCCGTGGGCTATCGTCAGCTCCACTTCGATATGGAGCCCGATCAGAAGTTGGTCCTGGCGCTGATCGCCGCCGTGCTCGGCCTTGCGGGCGGGATCCTGCTGTCCTGGCGTCACCCGCAGCAAATCTCCCTCTCCCGCCGCGACCGCAAGATTACCTTCCAGGACGGCCCTCCTTTTTTCCGCACGCGCCATACCGTCTATTTTCGCACGATTCGGGTGGTGGAGGTGGAGTCAGATACCGCTTCCCTCCCCTCCGACGCTCCCCTTCCACCCCGAAGTTTTCGGGTGGTGATCCGCCTTTTCGACGGCCGCAGCCTGCCTCTCTCCGACTTCGGGGGTGAGGAGGCGGCAGGGGAGCTTTGTGGACACCTTCGAAGCTTCCTTCACGCGGACGGAACCTGAGCTGCACCCCGCGGGACCTACTCTCGATAGGCCCGCGCCGCTGCCTCTTCCGCCTCTTTTCGACGCATCGCCTCGGCCAGCTCCCGCGCCTTTTGCAGCCGCTCGCGGGTCTCCTTCACCACCCGGGCGCGCTCCGCCGCTGACACCGAGCGCAGACGGTCTTCAGCGTGTTCGGTCGTCTCTCCCTTGGGCACCAGCCCCAGGCCGCGCAAACACAAACGTACAAACTCCTCCCGACGCTCTACATCCTCACGGATTTGCTCCGCATTTGTGTACGCAGGCAGATCCCTGCCTAGCTCCAGCAGGGTCACATAGGCCGGTGTGCCAAAACGTTTTGCCGCACGAAACCAGGGATCATGCAAAAGCCAGGCTCCCAGAAGCATAATTTGTAGCCTGGCCACATCCTCGTCCTTCCGACAGCGCAGCGGGGAGATCTCCTCCTCTGCCAGCGGCCGCCCACCCAGCTCCAGGATCAGGTCGGCGAGCACCGCTTCGGGCACGATCAGGTCGGCCGCCGGGTCCATGCTGTGAAAGGCCCCGGAGGGGCCGGCGTACAGGCGGAAGCGGAATTCCGGCGGGCACTCGGTGAGCCGATGCATCAGGTGCTCCAACAAGGGTCCTTCATGGCTCATTTTTTCAGTCCGTATTTTAGATTACTGAATCGGCGCGCAAAGCCGAGAAGATCGGGAAGGGTGGGTACATACTCGATGTTCCAGCCTAACACGCGCAGGCGCTCCACCTCGTTGGGGTAGCTCTTGGGGGCCGCGTTCAATGCCACCGTACCCCCGCCCCCCGCCGCCCGGAGCACCTGGCCCATCAGCGCCCAGCCCTCTGACACGCTGCGACACATCGCAAAAAGGTCGGAGTCCGAGATCAGGAGGATATGCACCGGGCGTTTGGGGGGTGGCTGGTCCAGAAAGGTTTCTTTGAGGCGAAGGATTCCAAAGGCATAGCCGGTTCCCAGGTAGCCGGTGAGCACCCGCATCGCAAGGGCTTCGTCCCGCACAAATGCCCCGGTAGAAGTCCAACTTCCCGGCTCCCCCGACAGCGTCACCTGCACCTTGGCACCCACCCGCAAGCCGGAGCGCAAAATCACCGCGCCCGCCAACACCGGGAAGGAGAAGCTGTACGAAGGATTGGGCATCGATCCCGAACAGTCGATGCCCAGGTAGAGATCCAGCGGCGCCTTTTCCGGTCGTTGGCCCTCCGTTTGGCTGTACCGACGCTCCACCGTGGTGACACCGGGGATCACCAGTGGGCTGCGCACCAGGCTCTCCACCCAGTCCAGCTCAGACAGCGGCGAGCCCGGATCCCAGAGATCCAGTCCTTCCGGGAGCGGATCCGTGCTCCGTTTATGTTCTCGAACGGGAAAGGGTATGAGATAGGGAGAAGAGTGCTCACGGTAGTAGCGGGCGATCAGCTCATCGGGGGGCATACGCACGCCCAGGCTGCTCATCAGCTCGGTGTAGTCACGGGGACTGCGCGGCTTGCGACGATCGGCCTCGGAAGCGCGCCGTGGGGGAGCGGGCGCACCTCCCACCAGGCGGGGGTCCTCCACCGGATGTAGCCCCGCCTCCGCCTCGTCCTCCTCCTCGTCGGCCAGACCGGCGGGCGGCAGCTCGCAGCTCCCGGCCTGCAGCGCGTCCAACCAGGTGGCCCCCGCCTCGGGTGGCATGGTCTCCAAGTAGGGACGCAAAAGCACGGCCAACCGCGCACTGCCGCGCACCGGCTCACGGGCATAGACCCGGATGATCCGGGCCAACAAGCCCGCGTCCGCCTGGAAGCTGTCATCCTTGGGGGTGGCGATCAGCGCGCCCCTGGGCAGGTTCCACAACAGCTCATAGCCGCGCAGGTAGATCTGCCACAAGGTCGAGGCCGGCTGTGTTCGACGCTCCTCCATGCGCCGGAAAACACCCGCCATGTCCAGGCCAAAATCCCGCTGGAGGTGGTCGTTGATGAGCAGGTCCGTGTACAGGTTGGCCACCATCGGCGCCAGGCGCTCCAAGCCCGGCAGTGCGCGGCGGATACGCGCCAGAATCCGAGCATGATCGACCAGATCTCCTGGTGCGTACACATGGTGCCCGATCTCGTGCGCCAGGATGGGGACCGCGAAGTCCTGGAGCCCCTGCTCCTCCACCTGGCGCAGGCTGATCACCACCGCATGGTCGTTCAGGCGGATCATCGCAAAGGAGCCGGTCAGTCCCTCGCGCAGCTCCTCGGCCGGCGTATTACAAAAATGGGGTGGAGAGAGCTGCACAAACCTGCTCCAGAGGTTCCGCGCCTGCTCCCATGCCAGCGTCCAGCGGGCCTCCAGTGCCTTCATTCCACCGCCGCCACCACCCAGAGCTTGTGCGATCGAGGGGTGCAGACCACCAGGCTGTGGGCATTTCCGGCCATCGAGGCTGCCTCCCGCAGCTCCAGAAATACATCGGACAAGGAGTCTTTTTCCACCTTTCCCGTGGAGTGCAGCTTCCATGGCCCCATACCTTCCGGGCTGGTGGTGGGCGGCTGTACCGCACGCAGCGTGGCCCCAAAATAGTCCGCATCCAAGCGCCAGCAGCGCCCCTCAGCCCGCACAAAAAAGGCGCCGCCATGCGCCTCTACCACGGGCGGCCTCAGAAAGTTGCCCCCAAAACCCCGAAAATTCCCCATCCGCCGCCGCATCAGGTGGCGCCCCTTGCGCTCCCCGCCCGGGCGCAGCCAGGGATCGGCCAGGTCACGGCGCAGGCGATCGACCTCCACGCCCTCCACCTCCAGCACCGGCCCCTTCAGGGCATCGGGAAGCTGCTCCCAAGCCCGTAGCGCCCCCTCCCGGGTCCAGGCCAGACCGTGCCGCCAGCCCTGCACCAGGCCGCAGGCCAACCAGGTCGCACCATCCTCGCAGATCGCCGCGAGGCGCGCCATACCCGTCAGCCAACGCTCCGGGCGGGCATCGGCCTCTATGCCCAGGTTGTAGGCAGCATTGCTCAACGCCACCGCTCGGCGGCTGCTGTCGATGCACAAGTGCCGCGCCGCCACCGGAAACAGCTCTCCCCAGGCACGCTGTACCCAGGGCTGCGCCGCCGCCGGGCCCACCAGCTTCTTCCCCAACAACTCCAACAACAGCAGATAGAGCGGCTCCACGACCACGGCCTGCTGCGCCTCCGGCAACCCGTCCACGATCGGTGCAAGCAATTCCCTCAATACAACGGCAAAATCCTCCGATTGTATTCCAGGATACATATGCTTATATCGTCGGAAGTGATCATTCAGCAGCTCACGGCGATTCTCCAGCTCCTCCCTCAACGCCATGTCAACCACCGCAGGTAGTTGGTATAGCGCTGGTGCAGGTATTTGAGCTGCAGCAAATCATCATACAGGTGCCCGTACAACTTTCGGCCCTTTGACCAGGTTGCAAGTGTATTTTCGATGGCCGCCAGGCGCTTGCGCACCTCCGCCTCCCCCAGGCCGGTCAGCCCGGCCTCGAACTCGGCGGAGTACCTGCCCACCGGGTCATCTTTGTCCAGGTTCTGACGATCATATTCTTTGCAGGATGCCTCAAAGAGGCTGCGGATCCAGCTCACATGATCGGCGCGCAGCGCCGCGTTTCCGGCCTGCTCAAAAATCGGCGCGTCGCGGTTCTGCACCAGCTTGTCGTGCAGCACAAA
>JBEIQS010000052.1:0-30062 GCA_040376425.1 Alphaproteobacteria bacterium
ACCAGTCCCCCCTCCCGCATCTCAAAGAGACCGATCTCTCCGGTAGAGCCAAAACGGTTCTTGGTTGCCCGCAGAATCCGCAAGCCGGTGCTGCCATCCCCCTCCAGGTAGAGCACCGTGTCCACCAGGTGCTCCAGCGCGCGCGGTCCGGCGAGGTTGCCCTCCTTGGTCACATGGCCCACCAAAAAGGTGGCGATTTCCTTCCCTTTGGACAGACGCATGGCGACGGTCGCCACTTCGCGCACCTGAAGAATGGATCCCGCCACCCCATCCGAGCTGCCCCGGAACAGGGTCTGCACCGAGTCCAGCACCAGCACGGCGGGGCGCAGCTCCTCAATGCCCGCCAATACCACGTCCAGATCGGTCTCGGCCAAAAGGTACAGGTTCGACGAGAGGGTTCCCATCCGCTCGGCACGCAGGCGCACCTGACGGGCGCTCTCCTCCGCGCTCACATAGAGCACCCGCAGCCCGCGACTGGCCAGCGCGTGCAGCGCCGCCAGCAGAAGGGTGCTCTTGCCCACGCCCGGATCTCCGCCAATCAGGGTGAGCGACCCGGCCACCAGCCCTCCGCCGAGTACCCGGTCCAGCTCGCCGATACCCAAGGTCTGCCGCAGCTCGGTCTGATCCATCGGCACGTCGGTGACCGGAATCGGTCGGTTGCCCGCTACAGGTCCGCGTGCCGCCCGCAGCGGTGCCACCCCCTGCTCCTCCAGGCTGTTCCAGGCTTCACACTCGGGGCACTTTCCCTTCCAGATCGCCGCCTGGTAGCCGCACTCCCGACAGACATAGACCGTTTTTGCCTTGGCCATCTGTGCAAGCTAACCCGATAGATTCTTTTGTCCAGATATGAGGACAGAAATGTGATATCGGGAAGAAGAAAGGCTCAGTCTCCCGGCGACAGGCGGAAGGGAACCGGCCGCCCCTGCTGCACAGCCCCGACGGCCTCGCGCAAGCCCATCACGATGGCCTCGCCCAGGCGGGGGTGCCAGCCTGCCGCATGCGGACTGGCAATCACGGACGGATGCGAAAATTGCAGCAGAGAGCATGGTTCCTCGGGAAACACATCGAGGCCCAGTCCAGCGAGGTGCCCGCGCTGCACCGCCGCCAGCGCGGCCTGCGGATCGAGGATTTTCCCGCGTGCGGTATTCACCAGGACGCTCCCCGGCCGCATCCGCCGAATCAGCTCCTCGTTGAACAGAGAACGGGTAGATGCATTCAAGGGGCAGTGCAGTGTGAGCGCGTTGCAGGCTGATAAAAGCTGCTCCAGGGGCTGGTGGGCGGGGTGGCGCGGGTCGCAGATCAGTACCTGCTCGGCAAGCGGCACCAACACCTCGTACATCCGACGCCCGATCACTCCCGCTCCGACAATCCCGACGGTCCCCAGCAGCGTGGCCCCGATCTGAGGCAGCTCCGCACGCCGCCATTGATCTGCCGCGGTGGCAACATAAAAATGCCCCAGACGACGGCTGAGCATCAGGAGCATGCCCAGCGCAGTCTGCACCACGGCATCCCGACGGGCCAGCGGCAGCCGGGCCGCAGGGATTCCCGCTTTTTCCAGGGCCACCAGATCCAGGTGGTCATGCCCGGAGGTGGTGGTCAGCACCAACCTGCAGCGCCTCAGCCGCGCCACCACCGCCGCGTCCACCCGACGGCGGGAGGGCACCACCAGAAAATCAGCCTCCTCGAAGGGTGGATCTTCGGACCCGTCCTCCACCACGTCCACCCCCAGATTCTCGAAGGGCTGATCTTCATATTCAGCCTTCCCCCAACGAAGCAGCTTCACGATTGCTCCTGCGCCCACAGCGCGATCCTGTCATGCAGCCACTCCACCCCCTCCACAATCCGGGGACCGGGCCGCCCAAAATAGCATTCTTCGGCCGCATACATTCTCTGGTTCTGCACGGCCTCCAGCACATCCCAGCCCGGACGTTCGGCCATCTTCTCCGGGCGCTGTTTGTCGTGGGGCACCCCACACCAACACGTGAGCATCAGGTCGGGCGGACGCTCCAGAACACGGTCGTTCTCCACAGGCGTCGAGCGCAGCGGCAGGTCGCCAAAGAGAGAATCCCCACCGGCAAGGCGGATCATCTCAGTGGTCCAGCAGTCCCGACCCGGCACGATCACCGGGCGCGGCCACCACTCCAGAAAGACCTTGGGGCGCCGCGGAAGCAGGGCGGCCTGCGCCTCTACCGCGGCCAACCGGGCGCGCAGCGCCGCGATCAGCCGATGCGCGACCCCCGCCGCTCCCACTACTCGTCCAACCAGGAGAATCGAGGAAGAGACCTGCTCCAGACTCTGCGCATCCACCACCACCTGCGGAATTCCGGCCGCGTCCAGCCGCGCAAGGTTCTGCTCCATTCCCGGCACCGAAAGCGAAGAAAAGACCAGGTCCGGGCGCAGCTCCACGACGCGAGCCACGTCCACTTCCAGATCGGGCCCCACCCGCGGCAGCCCGCGGATCTCCGGAGGCCAGTCGGAGGACCGATCCAGGCCCACCAATGCCTCGGAAAATCCAAGTGCACAGAGGATTTCTGTGTTGGACGGACACAGGGAGACGATGCGCATCACCGACTCTATCCGATTTGCAGGCGGCAAGTGCACGACGGCCGGCGGCCCGCGCTACGAAAACCCCATCCGACTGTACGCCCGCACGACGACCAAGAAAACGCAGTGACGAGCCGTGGCAACGTGCTCCTTGCCATGTCGGCCTTCTACCTATAGAAGGGCCGGAACCTGCCATTGGAAGAGGACGACGCTCATGGAGATGATTCGGCAATTTGTGGACCTCTTCCTGCACCTGGACAAACACCTCGGCGAGGTGATCCAGAACTACGGCGCATGGACCTATGGCTTGCTGGTTTTGATCGTATTCTGCGAGACCGGCCTGGTCGTGACCCCCATCCTTCCGGGCGATTCGCTGCTCTTTGCGGCAGGCCTCTTCGCCGGCCTGGGGCACCTCAACATCTGGGTGCTCTTTGGCAGCCTCACCGTGGCCGCCATCCTGGGGGATACCTTGAACTACCACATCGGGAAGTACATCGGACCCAAGGTCTTCAGCCAAGAGGACTCACGGATCTTCAAGAAGGCCTACCTGGAGAAGACCGCTCGGTTCTACGCCAAGTATGGTGCCAAGACCGTGGTCCTTGCCCGGTTTGTGCCCATCGTCCGCACCTTCGCGCCCTTTGTCGCGGGCGTAGGATCGATGGAGTATCCCAAGTTCCTGGCCTACAATGTTATCGGAGCCATCGTTTGGGTGGGCACCTGCCTCGCCGCGGGGTTCTACCTGGGCGGGATCGAGGTGATTCGCGAGAATTTCTCCATCGCGGTGCTGGCAGTGATCTTTGTGTCGATCCTGCCCGCCCTGGTGGAGATGTACGCCGCCTGGCGGGAACGGAAGACCGCGTAGCCCTCCGGTCCCGACGACCGTACAAAAACCTTACACTGCCGCCTGCTGGTCCTTGGCGATGCTGCGGGAAAGGTAGTCGCCCATCCCGGAGTTCCCTTTGAACTCCCCTTTCTCCCACAGTACCCGACCGCGGCTGAGCACCAGCTCGCAGCGCCCGGAGCCCGACATCCCCTCGTAGAGGTTGTAGTCGCAGCGGTGCTGGGAGTCCGCGGCCCGGAAGATGAACTCGTGGCCCGGGTCGAAGACCACCACGTCGGCATCGGTGCCCACAGCGATGGTCCCTTTTTGAGGGAAGAGGCCGAAGATTCGTGCCGGTTGGGTGCAGCAGACATCGATCCACTGGTGCGGTGTCAGCTTGCCGCTGCGTACGCCGTAGTGGTACATCACGCTCATCCGATCCTGGATTCCCGGCGCGCCATTCGGGATCTTAGAGAAGTTGTCCCGGCCCATTTCCTTCTGCCCCTTGAAGAAGAAGGGGCAGTGGTCCGTGGCGACGGTCTGGATCAGACCCTCCGCAATGCCATCCCACAGCGCGTCGGGGTGACCCTTCGGACGAATGGGGGGGCTCATCACCCACTTTGCTCCATCAAAATCGGGGCGTTCATAGACCGACTCGTCGAAGACCAGGTACTGCGGACAGGTCTCCGCATAGACCACCTGCCCACGCGCCCGGGCCTCCCGGACGCGCTCCAGCGCATCGCGACAGGTAAGATGTACGACATAGAGCGGCTGGCCGTTAAAGCGGGCCAGGGTGATCGCCCGCCAGGTCGCCTCTCCCTCCACCTCGGGGGGGCGGGAGCGGGCGTGCCAGATGGGATCGACCTTTTTCTGGCCCAGGTGGCGCGCGATCAGGTTGTTGACCGCATCGCCATTCTCGGCATGTACGGTGACCATCGCACCGTGGTCCTTGGCGGCGCTCATCACCTTGAACAGCTCGTCGTCGTCAATGCCCAACGCGCCTGTGTAGGCCATGAAGGTCTTGAAAGAGGTCATCCCGTTGTCGATACAGCGGGAGAACTCCGAGCGCACCTCGGCGGTGTCGAACCAGGTGACCGCCATGTGAAAAGCATAGTCAAACACAGCTTTTCCATCGGCCCGCCCACGCCAGTCGTCGTAGGCGTTCAGCAGCGACTGACCCCGGCGCGGGATTACAAAATCGATGATCGAGGTGGTGCCGCCCGCCGAGGCCGCGCGGGTGCCGGTGTAAAAATCGTCGGAAGAGGTGGTGCCCATGAAGGGCATGTCGAGGTGCGTGTGCACGTCGATGCCCCCCGGCACGATCCAGCGCCCGGCACAGTCGTAGCTCTCGTCGCCTTCTCCCACGGGAAGGGAGAGACCAATTTGTGTGATTTTTCCACCCTCAATGCGGACATCTGCTTTGTAGCGGTCGCTGGCCGTGATGACTTCGCCATTGCGCAGAATCAGCGCCATACTGCCTCCCTGAAGAGCGGCAGTATAGCAGATCAGGGCGCCGTGCTCAGACAGACTTACGACGCCGCAGCCAGGCAACCAGCGGGAAGAGCAGGAGCGCCTCGGCACCTGCGGGAGCCTTGCAGCCCTGTTGGTTGGAGAGGCTGAGGGCCAGTGGCGCATCGGTGCCCCCATCCACGGCAAACTCAACATCAACCGTATGAATTCCCGTCGGCGCCACCGTCTCAAAGCGGGTGGCCCAGCCGCTCTCGTAGGGACCCGCCCAGGTCAGCGCAAAGCCGCCTTCCGAGCCGATCTCCCGGATTTTCTCCCCTGCCATTTCGGTCAGGTAGCCGGAGCTTTCGCCCCCCTCCCACACCAGAGGCAGCTCGACCTGATCCCAGCCTCCCTGGATAGAGGCGCGTTGGTCGCCCACCACCCAGATCAGGGTGCTGAGCTCCGCCTCCGGCGAGTACCGACCCATGCGACTCGGATAGACAAGCTTATCCCCCTCGTATTTGAGACGGACCGGCGGAAGCTCGGCCTGCACGGCGCTGCCCTCCACCACCTCCATTTTCAGCGCGATGGCGACAAACTGGTAGCCTCCTTCACTGACGTACTCACCGATCGAGGCGCCGGCATCCCCCAGGTACCAACCATGTTCCTCCAACCAGGTGGACAGGGCATCCGAGGAGGTCGCCTCCAGAACCGTGTAGCTGTAGGTCGGCGTTTCTCCTTGGTAGATTTCGTCCACCCCTCGACCCCCGCTGTCCCCTCCCCCCTTCACGCCGCCCAGCGCGTTGTCCGAGGCCATCGCACAGCCCCCACCCTCCTCGGCGATGTCGTAGGTCGCACCGGTCTGGGCCAACAGCCGGGTGAAGTCATTCGGATCTCCATCTTCCAAGCTGGCAAAAGGACCGGGGATGGGGATCACCCAGCCGAACTCCGGGGTGTCCACCCGCAGGTCGACCGCATAGTCGACCTGCACCATGCCATCCAGGGGCCGAAAAATCGCCTTCTGGGCGCTGGATTCGGCTTCATACAGCGGGTCGTGGAAGAAGCCCGCACAGGCCAGGGCCGGGGTGGGAGCGAACAGGACGAGAGCGGCAACAGAACGAAGCATGAAGACCCCACAGGATGTGCACCATATAGCAAAAACGGTGCCAAGAGCAAAAGTCCGCCTCCGTTCTACCGAGCCGTGCAGGCGCCTGCAGCAAGGGCGGGCAGAAATGTCATGCCCGACGCCACCGGGGCACGACAGCATTGTCAGCCTGTCACTCAAGACAGGAGCGGATAGGGAGAGAAGGTGAACGAGGTTGTGATGTTGCTCTGGGCTGCGCTGGCGACTGCCGCTGACTCCTCTCCCGCCACCTACCTTCCCGGCGCTGCGGCGCTGGACAAGGGAACGGTGCAGGTGGGAGGAGGTCTGGGTTTTTATAGCTACGTCTTCACCGACGGCGGCGACGGCGCGCTGATCCCCTATGTGGCGGCCGAAGCTGCTCCCGCTGACCGCCTGGTGATCTATGGGGGCCTGATGGCCTTCGCAGACCTGGAGAACGTGCCCCTGTTCAGCCCCACCCGACCGACGGCTGTGGTGGCGATTCGCTACAATGTACTTGAAAAACCTGTGTTTTCCGCGGCAACCTGGGCGGGACTCCAGGTGGGATCGCCGGTCCTGGGCGACCGCAGCGGCCGCTCTGTCGATCTGGTTGCCGGGCTGGCGATGGAGGGGGGCTCGGCGCGGATCCGTTGGGATCTATCCCTGCCGTTGTTCTGGTATGACGCCGCCAACGGCCTGTACGGCTGCGGAGATGGGAGCAGCGGCGCCGAGCTGCTCTGCCTGATCGGAGCGACTGAGGGGGGCGTCACCTTCAAGCTGGCCGACGCATGGTCCCTGCGGGTGGGCAAGGGGCCGGCGACCGCGCTGGCCATCGGCTTCCGTCTGGATAAACCCAAGTGGTACCTGGAGACCACGCTGATGGGCCCCCTTCTCCTGGGGGGAGCCCTGCGCACCGAGGCGGGGGTACGCTTCTAGACGCGGCGGAGCAGCCGCCGCCAAGTGACCCCCAAAAAGCCGAAGACCGGAAGCGGGTGCTTCCGGTCTTCCTGTTCGTCCGGGGAGGACTACCAGCGATCGTCGCGACCGCCGCCGCCGCCACGGCCACGGCCACCGCCGCCACCGCCCCAATCGTCACGACCGCCGCCACGATCACCACGATCGCCGCGACCACCACCACCACCGCCGCCGCCGCCGTAGCCGCCGCCACCGCCGCGACCACCGCCGCCGCCGTAGCCACCGCCGCCGCCGCCACGACCACCGCCGCCACCGCTACGGGGTTCGGGAGGACGTGCCTCGTTCACCACCAGGGAACGGCCCCCGGCAGAGAAGCCATTCAGGGTCTTGATGGCCTCCTGAGCTTCCTGGCTGTTGGGCATGTCCACGAAGCCGAAGCCCCGGGAACGGCCGGTGTCCCGATCAGTTGCGACACGGGCGGACTCGACCGCACCATGATTGCTGAAGAGCGCCTTCAGATCCGCATCACCGGTGCTGAAAGGGAGATTGCCGACGTAGATCCTCATCTTTTCATCCAAAACACCCGAGACTCACTCAAAGGAACCGCTTCCGACTCTCGGGTACACTCCGGCCGGGCTCCACCACGTCCAAAATACCCCTCCATCCCGGTTTGGTTTGGAGGCCATCCTCTGCACGCCGCTCCAGACTATTCGGTCTTTCCCCCCGCGCCACCCCAACCGCCCGTTTTTTTTTGTCCGACCCTGCTTCCCTGCTTTCGGCATGGAGCAAGGCCCCCCAACCGGATAGCAGCAAGGGCATGGACGTGCTCTTCCTCTCCCCCAACTACCCGCCCGAGATGCCCCAATTCACCCGCGGCCTCGCAGAGGTAGGCGCTCGTGTTTACGGAGTGGGAGACACCCCCAAAGAAGCCTTAGATCCGGCGGCCCGTGCACATATGCATGACTACCTTCAGGTGCGCTCCCTGATGGACGAGGCCGATGTGATGGAGCGCTGCACCCGGTGGATGCGGGGGCGCTCGGTGGACCGGGTGCTCTGCTCCTGGGAGCCGCTGGTCCTGTTGGCGGCGCGCCTGCGCGAACGCTGGGGTGTTCCCGGCATGTCCGTGGATCAGGTGAACGGCTTCCGGGACAAGCAGATCATGAAGGAGCGGGTTGCGGCCGCCGGGCTACGGGTGCCACACTCTGCCCGGGTTCGGAGCACGCGCGAAGCATGGGAAGCCGCGGAGCGAATCGGCTTTCCCTTGATCATCAAGCCCATCGCCGGAGCGGGCTCGGCCGACACCTTCCGTGTAGACAGCGCCAAAGCGATGGACGACGCCCTGGTGCGCCTGACCCGGGTGCCCGAGGCCATCGTCGAAGAGTTTATTGAGGGAGAGGAGTATACCTACGATACAATTTGTATCGATGGCAAGCCTGTCTATGAAAATGTAGTCCAGTACATGCCGCGGCCCCTGATCATGCGCACGCAGGAGTGGATCAGCCCGATCCAGCTCACCGTGCGGGACCTGGAACGGCCGGATGTACGTCCGGGAATCGAGCTGGGGCGCGGGGTGCTCTCAGCGCTGGGCATGGGGACCGGCTACACCCACATGGAGTGGTACCTGACCCGCAACGGCGAAGCCATCTTCGGGGAAATTGCCTGTAGAAACGGTGGCGCCTGTCTGGTGGATCAGATGAACTTCACCTCGGACATCGACCTGTATCGCGAGTGGGCGCGCGCAAGCTGTTGGGACCATTTCGAGGCGGTGTCGCCGCGCCTCTACAACGTGGCCTGCATTTTCAAGCGCGCGCGTGGTCGGGGTAGGATTCAGCGTATTGATGGGAAGGAAGCCTTCTTTCAGAAATACGGAAGCCATGTGGTCCGGGACGCGCTGCTGCCCGTGGGCGCGATGCGTCGAGACTGGACGCAGACGCTCCTCTCCGATGGCTACCTTCTCCTTCGGCACCCGGACTGGAACGAGGCGCTGAGCATGGCTCAGGCCGCGGCCCGCGACATTCAGCTCAGCGCCCAATGAGCCGCTCGCGCCGCGATGCCACGACGGCGGAATTAGAGGCGGGCACCCCCATCTATGCGGTGTGGGAGCTGACCACCCGCTGCGACCAGCCCTGTCAGCACTGCGGCACCCGTGCGGGCACCGCCCGGTCCACCGAGATGAGCTTTGCGGAGGTACAGGAGACCGGGCGAACGCTGGCGAGGTTGGGGACGCGAGAGGTGACGATCATCGGCGGGGAAGCATACCTTCGTGCGGATGTCTACGACATCGTCCGCTTCCTCCACGACCTGGGCTTGCGGGTGACGATGCAAACAGGCGGCCGGGCACTGACCGAGGAGCGCATCCGCCGCTTCAAGGAGGCCGGGCTTGCGGCGATTGGCGTGTCCATCGACGGAAACGAGGCCAGCCACGATCAGCTTCGCGGCAACAAGGGGAGCCACGCAGCGGCCTTGGCCGCGGTGGACCGGGCGAATGCGGCGGGCATGATCGTGACCGCAAACACCCAGGTCAACCAACTGACCAAGGACATCCTTTGGGAAACCAGCACGATGCTGCGGGATCATCGGGTTCGTGCCTGGCAGGTGCAGTTGACGGTACCCATGGGAAATGCGGCGGACCACCCTGAGCTTTTGCTGCAGCCGCCGGAGCTGGTACCGGTGATCGACTGCCTCGCGGCGATTCAACTGGATGCGGTGGCACATCCGCGCCCGTGGGAGCGGCCGATTCCGAAGGGCGCCTTCCACATCCAACCGGGCAACAACATCGGCTACTATGGTCCCCATGAGCAGGTCCTGCGCTCCCGGCCGGGCGGTGTGGAGCGCTATTGGTCGGGGTGTAACGCCGGACGTGGCGTGATCGGCATCGAGTCGGATGGCACGGTGAAGGGCTGTCCCTCTCTGCCGACCGGCCCCTACTCGGGCGGAAAACTCACGGAGATCCCCCTGGAGCAGCTCTGGACCCAAAGTCCCGAGGTGGGCTTCGCGCGTGACCGTGGGACCGAAGACCTCTGGGGCTTTTGCCAGAGCTGCTACTACGCCGAGGAGTGTAAGGGCGGTTGCTCCTTCACCACCCACACCATGCTGGGCCGGCGCGGCAACAATCCCTGGTGCTACTACCGTGTGACCCAGCTTCAAAAAAAAGGCGTCCAGGAGCGGATTGTTCAGGTGGAACAAGCCGCCGGAGAACGCTATGACTTCGGACGCTTTGAGATCCGGGAAGAGATCATCCCCGGCTGAGCCCGATGCTCAGGTGTCGTCCTGGCCATCACAATTGGAGTCCACGCCATCGCCCGCCGTTTCGGTAGCGCCGGGGTTGATGGCGGCATTACTGTCATCACAGTCGTCGCCGCCGGCAGCAACGGCTTCGTAGCCGTCCAGGTCTTCGTCGATGCGGGAGGTGTCGGCCACGCCGTACTCCGCCGCTCCGATGAAGCTGTCGTCCTTGCCAACGCCGCCATTGCAGGCGGCCAGACCCAGACCCATCAGCACCGCTGCAGTGCTGAGCTTGGAGCCGGTGCAGCTACGACCGCACTCAGGACATGCCTGCGTCGCGACGGATGGAGTACCACAATAGCAACAACTACGCATGTTTACCTCTCAGGTGTCGTCTTGGCCGTCACAGTTGGAGTCAACGCCGTCCCCCGGCGTCTCAGTCGCGTCGGGATTGATGCCAGCATCGGCATCGTTGCAGTCCAGGGTCGCATCGAAGCCATCCTGATCCCCGTCTACGGCCTGTTCCGAGTCAATCAAGCTCTCCGGCATCCCGTATTTGGGCTGTCCAAAGCATCCTTCCGCCTGAGCGAGCGCCAGGCCCATCAACACGGCCGCCGCCGCGCGCGGCAATTTGCTGCTGCACAGCGAAGCCCCGCAGTGAGGACAAGTACAGGGCGAACTTTTTACCATACAACCACAAGAACTACAGCTTTTCATGTGTCATCCTCGCCATCACAGTTGCTATCCACACCATCTCCGGCCACCTCATCCGCCTCCGGATGGACGGCCGCGTCGTTGTCGTTGCAGTCCAACCGCGCATCGTAGCCGTCGCCATCGGTATCGATGTTTGCACCGCCGTTGGTATCAAAGCTGTCCGGTAGACCATAGGGAGGGATCGCCTTTGTGGTGCTACACGCATTCAAGATCAGGCCCAACAGTACCGCACCCGGTGGCAACGCGCGGCTGCAGACCGACCCGCCGCAGTGGGGGCACAGGCAGCCCCCCTCGCGCACCAGCTCCCCGCAGCTTGGACAGCTCTTCATGGCTGTAGTGTAGCACACCTTTCTGCCCCACGGGAGCTCAGGTGTCGTCCGCTCCGTCGCAATTGGAGTCTACGCCGTCGCCCGCCGTTTCGTCTGCATCGGGATTGATGGTGGCATCACTGTCGTTGCAGTCCACCATGTTGTCGTAGCCATCGCCATCTTCGTCGGTGGCGTTTGCGAGGCTGTCGCTGATAACGTCGCCGTACAGCGCCTTGGCTTCCCCGCCGCAACCGGCAGCCGCCAGACCCAGTCCCAACAACATTGCCACCGGACTGAGCTGCGGCGCCCGCGAGGCGGCACCACATTCAGGACAAGGACGACCCAGGATCACCGGGCTGCTACAGGTCGGACAGGTGCTCAGCATGACCATAGTCTACCACGGCAACATTGCTGCCGAAAGAGCTGCCGATGTGGTGCCTGCAATTTCGGTTCGTCCCCCGATGTGTGCTATGAAACAGCAGCGAGGGTGGGGATGCGGGTGGAGCTGCAAGCGCTTCTGGGACGTGGAGGGGTGGGAGAGGTCTTCCGGGTGCGGGATCCGGAGCTGGGCCGCTTGGTGGCCCTCAAGGTTCTCCGCCCGGATCGGATGGTGCAGTCGGGAGAGGTGGAGCGCTTTGTCGCGGAGGCCAGGGTGACGGCCCAGCTGGAGCACCCCGGGATCGTGCCGGTACACAGCTTCGGATGTCTGGAGGATGGACGCCCCTACTTCACGATGAAGGAGATCCAGGGCCGCACCCTCCGCGAAGCCATCCTGGCCTTTCACGAGGAGGTGGATCTGGACCCGGAGGACCAGCGCGTCGAGGTGGGTCTGCGGCGGTTGGTGGAGCAACTCAAACGTGCCTGCGAGGCGATGGCCTATGCCCATGAACGGGGGGTCGTCCACCGGGATCTGAAGCCCGACAACATCATGGTGGGTCCCTGGGGCGAGGTGTTGGTGGTGGACTGGGGCCTGTGCATCCGCGTGGGGGGGGCGGTAGAGGAGATGCCGGGGGTGCCGGACGCACTGGAGGGTACGCTCTTGTACATGGCACCGGAGTTGGTCGCCGAAGAGGGACGGGTTGCGACGGCAGCATCGGATGTCTACTCGTTGGGATCCGTCCTCTATGCACTTCTTTCCGGCCGTGCGCCCTACCTGGGGAGTGTCGAGGCCGTGCGCACGATGGTGCTGGCCGGGCCACCGCCGCCACCGACCCGAGCCGGCTTTGATGTGCCCGAGGATCTGCTGCAGATCTGCACCACGGCCATGTCCCGGGATCCCGCCTCCCGCTATCCGGACGCGGGGGTGCTGGAGGCAGAGTTGGGCACGTGGCTGGAAGGTTCTGTGGGCCGAGAACGCGCCCGCCGTGCAGTTCAGCAAGCCGACGAAATGGGGGTGATGGTCGAACGTCTGCGTGCTTCGGCGCTGCGTCTGCGGGAGCGGGCACAGGAGGCGTTGGCGGCACTTCCCCGCTTTGCCCCTGCTGACTCCAAGAACGAAGCCTGGGCATGGGAGGATGAAGCCGAGCGCTTGGAACAGGAGGCGGCTCATTGTGAGGAGGAGGAGCTGACCCTGCTCCGCGCTGCATTGACCCACGCACCCTTTCTGCAGGAGGTGCATGAGCGCCTGGCCTCTCACTACCATAGCCTGCACCAGAAAGCAGAGCTTTCCGGCGATCTACGCGCTGCTTCCCATTGGGAGGTGCTGCTGCGGGCCCACAACCGGGGCCGCTACGATAGCTGGCTGCGCGGGGTGGGCGCGCTGTCGCTGCGCACGGAGCCCGCCGAGGCGGATGTAGAGTTGTACAGGCTTGAACGGCGCAATCGGCGGATGGTCCCCGTTCCGGTGCGCAGCTTGGGCAGGACACCGCTGCGGGCGATGGAGCTACACGCCGGGGTCTATGTCCTGCACCTGCACGCGGCGGGTTTTGCTCCGCTGCGGGTGCCACTGCGCATCGAACGTGGCCTGCACTGGAAGCTGCGCCCGCCGGGAGGGCAGGAGCGCCCGCTGCGGTTGTTCCGAGAGGGCGAGGATAGCGAACACTGCTGCGATGTGCCGCCCGGGGCGGAAACAGGAACTTGGGTCGAGGCCTTTCGGGTTCTACGTCACCCTGTAACCGTAGGGGACTACCGTCTCTTCTTAGACGCCCTGCGGAGTCGCGGATTGACCGAGGCCGCTGCGGCCCTCCATCCCGATCCTGCCTGCTATCCGGAGGAATTCAGCACTGTTGAGGCTGATCTTCCTGTAGTCGGAGTGCCATGGGAGGGTGTGCGCGCATGGTGCGCATGGAAGTCCGCCCATACCGGGCTGCCCTGGCGCCCACTCTCCGATAGGGAGTGGGAGCGGCTGTGGAGAGGCGTTGACGGGCGGCAATTCCCTTGGGGCGACCACCTGGATACTTCCTTCACAAACCTCTACGAAAGCACGGAACACCCACGTCCCCACCCTGTGGGCCACTTCCCCCTGGACCAGGGGCCCTACGGGGTCCGTGGGCTGGCAGGCAACGTGCGGGAGTGGGTCAGCTCGCCGGAGGGACCGCGGATCCGGGGAGGCAGCTTCCTCACCCCCCTGGCCGAGCTGGACCTGAGCCGCCGCCCGATCGGAAATCCCTCTGTACGAGCGATAGACCTCGGTTTTCGGGCGGCGTGTACCTTGACTTAGGGACCGTTGTTGGACACGGTGGTGGTGCCCGCCACCACACGAAGGGTCGCAAAACCGCTGGCGTCCGAGGGATCCAGCGCCGCATTCCCGGTGATGGTCAGGTCACCGCCGATGGTATCCAGGCGCCCGAGCCCGGAGAGATCGGTGAGCAACGCGTTGTTCGTGATCCAAAGAGAGCCAGGAATATCCAGTACTTCCCGAAGACCGGTGAGAGCAGTCAGGTCGCCATTGCCGTTGATGGTCAGGTCACCGTCCAACCCGCATACACAGGACAGATCGCTCAGCGTCGCCAGTGCCGTAGCGTCAATGGTCAGGTTGCCCCCGACCCAGCTGTACTGGCTGCAGAAGGCCGACGCATCGGCACTGGAGGTGATCACCAGATCGGCTCCGGAGCTCACAGGGGCCGTACAGGCATCGTCCCCGGCACAGTCCTGATCGATGCGGTCATCCGTGCTGGGGTCGAAGGCATCCGGATTGATGGCAACGTCGCTGTCGTCGCAGTCGGTGTCATCGGAGGTAAAGCCGGAAGGAATCGTACAATCAGACAGCGGCGCCGAGCTATCCCCGAAGCCGTCCCCGTCACTATCGGCATAGGAGGTGACGATGGGCAAATCCTCGTTCAGCGAGCCGTCGCAGTCGTCGTCTTGCGTGTTGCAGACTTCGGCCGCAGCGGGGTTGACAGCCGCGTTGTTGTCCGCACAGTCGGTATTGTCGGTTACAAAACCACCGGGTTGAGTACAGGCGGAGGTGGACATGGTCGGGTCGCCGTAGCTGTCCTGATCCATGTCCATGTAGTAGGTGGTCTGCGCAGTGCCGTCATCCACGGTGCCATCGCAGTCGTCGTCGATGGCGTTGCAGGTCTCCGTGGCAGCCGGGTTGACCCGATTGTCCTCGTCGTTGCAGTCCGTGGAATCAGCCACAAAGCCCGTGAAGGGTACGCAGAGCAGGCCGGTGGCCTCGTCTACATTCCCATAGCCATCCCCATCCAAATCCTCGTAGTAGGTCTGCTTGACGCCCAGGGCCGCATCGGTGTCATCGCAGTCGTCGTCGTTGTCCGTGAAGCCCGCAGGCATCTCGCAGGCGTCTTGACTGACCTCGCGGTCACCCAGCCCATCCCCGTCGTCATCTGCAAACCAGGTCGCGGCATCCTCTGCAGCGACGTCCACCCGGCCATCGCAGTCGTTGTCCACCGTGTCGCACAGCTCGCGGGCTTCAGGCTTGATGCGCGGATTTGTGTCGTCACAATCACCCAACACGGTGACGAAGCCCTCGGGCTGGGTACACTGCTGGAGCGGGGCACCACCGTCCCCAAAGCCGTCGCCATCGGTATCAGGATACCAATAGTCCGCGTAGAAGGCGCCTGGCTCATCCACCTCGCCGTCGCAGTTGTTGTCCACACCGTCGCAGGACTCCCCCAGGTTGGGGCGGACCTCTTGGTTGTTGTCGTCGCAGTCCACGCTGGCATCGTAGCCATCGCCATCCGCATCGACCCCTTTCTCCACCGAACAGCCCATACCGGCCACCAGGGCAAGCCACAACATGCGCATCTCCTCTCCAGGCCCGCTGGATAACCGATCCGGCCGGGGGTGGCACAGCGCCGCCGCCGAGAGGGCCGAATTTGCCTGGGAAGCTCAAGTGGGTCGCGCGGGCCCGCTGTCAAGGCTCAGATGAAAATGCCTCCAACCCCTCCCACACGACCGATACCCCCGCTCCATCCAGGCGCTCCGCCGGAAAAACGTCGCTTCGCATTTGTCCAAGCTGCTCGGCATCGGCGTTGAGCAGGCGGGCATCCCACCGGCGTACCTCCCCATTCCCAAAGATTCCCACCAACGCATCCGGGTCGCAGCCCAACCAGAATACTTCGGTTCGAAGCGGAATCCGTGCCACCTCCGTGCCACTGACGGGCTCCCAGATCCGCACCGTCCGATCGCGGGAGGTGGAGGCGAAGTAGGGCCGCCCCCCAACCGTGATCGGACAGGAAGGATGTACAATCTCCGCGTGGTTGGTCGCCGACTCCTGGCGCACCGCCAAGGTGGTGGGGTCCACCCAAAGCAGGTAGCCGTCGGCATTGGCCACCACCAGCTCGTTGCTGCCAAGCCAGTCGGCGACCGGCTCTCCTCCCTGGACCGGAAGGCCGGTGGAGACAAGCTCTCCGTCTTCGGTGCTCCAGATGGAGAGAATTGCCGCAGAGACACCACCGGACTGGGTCACCAGCGCCAAAAGCCGACCGTCGGGAGAGCGACTCATTCGCGCCAGGCCCCCCTGCAGATCCCGCACCCACAGGCGCCGTCCCGATTGCACCTCGATCGCGCTCAGCTTTTGGGCATTGTTCTGTCCAACAAAAACCGTCTTTCCATCTTGAGAAAGAAGCACATGTGTCGCCTTGTCCGGAAGACGCAGCAGATCGCGATCCTCCTTCAGCGAGTGAACCACCACTTCCTCCTGTGGTCCCGCCCAGGCCAACCGTTCGCCCGTGCCGTCCAGGCTGAGCGACACCCGAATCCCCCGTCCGGCGAGCTGGCGTATCAAGCGCGAGGGCTGTGCGGGATCCACCCACCACAGCCGCCCGTCGGAGTCCACCGCCGCGCCCTTGGCGCCCTCCAGAATTGCCCGCTGCACCCGCACCTCCGAGACCCGCCAGCCCCAGGGCATCTGCAGCAGCGACGGCAGCGTCCAGATGGCCAGCTCGCCGCTGCGCGACGCACTCACCACCTGGTGACCATCGGCGGAGAAGGAGAGGCTGACCGGACGGCTGGTGTGCCCCTCTCGCACGGCCAGTTGCTCCCAGCGCGTCGTATCCCAAAAGCGCAAGCTGCGGTCCTGAGAACCCGAAATCAACACCTGTCCATCCGGAGAAAATGCCAGGGCGGTGATGGGCTCCAGATGCCCCGGAAGATTCCGCGGCTTCTCTTTACCTGTCAAGTCCCAGATATGGACCGCGTAGTCCATATGTGCAGGGCCGACAGTGAGAAAATCCGTGCCGACAAAATAGCCTGCTTGCCCCCCGCCCGTCGCCAGGTAGCGACCATCGGGCGAAAAGGCCATCGCCAACGCATCCGGCCAATAGCCCCCGGGGTTCGGGAGCAGGCTACCGTTGCTTGTATCGTAGAGGTACAGACTCCCATCTCCCTGGAAGCTCCAAGCAAGGACCTTCCCATCTGGAGACAGTGCCAGCGTGGAGTTGCGGGCATCCTCCAACTTCAGGATGTGGGGGACCAGCCACCGCTCGGATCCCTGGGCGCTCCCATCGCCGGTCCGGCAGCTCAGGCCCGCCGCTGTGACCATGTAGCTCTCACCCCCGGCGGACGTGACCGCGACATAGATGGGCTCCTTCAGCTCAAACTGCGGAAAAAGGACAGAGGCTCCTGACCGATCGCCCAATACCGCTACCCGACCACGGTCCAATACCGCCGTCAAGGTCCCTTCGGAAGCAGCAAGCGCCCAGGTCCAGCCGCTGCCGGGGGGGACCACCAGCGGCGGGGTGGTTCCCGGCGTCCACAGTGCCATTCCTTGCCGTGTCCCCACCGCCACGCCGCCATCGGGGGCCCAGGCCACGGCGTTCACCCAAAGACCGGAACCCTCCAGGCGCCCCGCGTGGCTCAGCCGTGGCGTCCAGCCGCTGCTGGCGGCTAGAAGTACACCCCGGGCCTCGGCGGTGGGGGCCAGAAGCAGAGACTCCAGCGTCAGCGCCAGCGTTGTCGCAAGATCCTCGGCCCCCAACGCCGCCATCGCCCGCTCGGTATAGCCTCGCGCCAGGTTCTCCGTCGCCAGCCGATCCCGGTTCCAAACCCCCCAGGCGCCAGCCAGAGATACTGCTCCGAGGAGGAGAAAAGCGACTACCCCCACCTGTACGGCGCCCTTGTTGCGCCGCGCAAAATGCCGGAGGAGGTCGGTGAGAGAGTACTGGTAGACACCCACCAGACCGCCGTTACGCCAGCTCTCCACCTGCGCCGCCAAGTCCTGCGCGCTGGAGAAACGCCGACTCCGATCCTGCTCCATCGCCCGGCGGACGATCGCCACCAGCTCGCGGGGGGCTTCAGGGCAGACCCGAGCCAGATCCGGCACCGGCTCATAGGCCACCATCTCCAGAAGGCGTGTGGTGGAGGGGTCCATAAAGGGAGGATGTCCAGCCAAAATCCGGTAGAGTACCGCACCGAGGGCCCAGATGTCCGTGCGATGGTCCAAGGTGGCGTTCTCACCGCGCGCCTGCTCCGGGCTCATGTAGTACACGGTGCCCTTCACCGTGCCGTCCCGGGTGACGGAAACACCCTCCTCCGCGCCCTCCTCCGTCGGCTCGTCCTCGGAGCGGGGGCCGCGGGTGGCACAGGCGAGCCCCCAATCTCCCACCATGGTCTCGCCGAAGGCACCCACCATCACATTTTCGGGCTTGATATCTCGATGAATCACCCCACGACTGTGGGCGTAGGCCACCGCATTACAGACATCGACAAAATGTCCGAGCAGCATCATGCGCTCAGCAAGGTGGGTGCAGCCCTGCAGCGCCTCCTCCAACGTGCGGCCCTTCACCAGCTTCATCGTGTAAAAAGGGGCGTTCACACGATCATTGCCCAGATCATGGATGGGCATGATGTTGGGATGTTCGAGCTGGGCGGTGATGCGCGCCTCGCGGAGGAAGCCCGGAACATGCGACCGCCGGTCCACCCGCAGCTCCTTGCGGGCGATGGACCGGTTGAGGAGGCGATCTTTGTACTCGCTCACCACCCCCAGGCCGCCCACGGCGATCTTGCGCACAAAAACGTAGCGCCCCGCCAGCTCGCGCGGCGGTTCCGTCCAGGAGCTGGCCCCGGCGGTCACCGGGTCCGGATCCAAGGTGTTGTAGTCTCGCCCCGCCCGTGGCTGTTCCCCGGTCCGTTCCTCAGTCGGCTCCACGCGCTCCCAGGCGGCCGGTGGCAGGGTGCTCGCACCCGCCGGACCGGCCACTCCCTCGGCTTCTGTGTCGGGCGCCACGGTTGGAGGTAGTGGGGAGTACATATGTCTCAGCGTAGCTTCAGGCGTCCGTGCCAAGAGTCAAGAGGCTGTCACTGTATCACTTCCGATCGCCTGTTCCATTCTCGCTCAGTCTCCGGCCGGATGGACCAGGCCGGACCAACAGTGATAACAATGATACATCAATTAAACATATGTATCATATGATTGTTTCGTGATACATACACACAAATATAATCATGGCATACTTCTTGCTTACTCCAGGCTGAGAGGGCGAAGCAATGGACGTTAGATTCTGGGGCGTTCGGGGCAGCATTCCCGTCAGCGGCGAGAATTTTGTGCGCACCGGTGGAAACACCGCCTGTCTGGAGCTCTGCTACGCAGGAGAGCGGCTGATCCTGGACGGAGGTACCGGCCTGCGCGCCCTCGGGGACACCTTGGGCTCACCCGCCCGGGTCGCCATCCTCTTCTCCCATGTCCACTGGGATCATATCCAGGGAGTACCATTTTTTTCGCCTGCATTCCATCCCGAATCACAGATCACCTTCATGGGCGCGCCGCGGAGCAGCGGCAACCTGCGCGACGCCCTTGCGGCACAGATGCGCCCCCCCACCTTTCCGATCACCCTGGAAAGCTTGCGGGCGCAGATGCAGTTTGTGGATCTGCCCGCCCTCCAGCCCCGGGAGCATGGTCCATTTCGGATCACCCCGCTCGAATTGCCGCACCCCGACGGCGTCAGCGGCTTCCGCATCGAGGCCGGTGGGCGCACGCTGGTCTACGCCACCGACGTGGAGCATGGCGAGAGCCTGCGCCCCGAGCTGATCCGGCTGGCGGAGGGCGCGGATCTGCTGGTTCACGATGCCCAATTTCACCGAGACGAGTATCTCGGGAAAACCAGCTTTTCCCGCGTCGGCTGGGGACACTCTTCCTGGGAGGATGCGGTGGAGGTGGCTCGGTTGGCGGGGGTGGGACAGCTTCGGCTGATCCACCATGACCCCCGCCGGAGTGATGCCGGCGTGGACGACATGGAGGCGCAGGCCAAAGCTCTGTTTCCGCGCCTCAGAGCCGCGCGGGAGGGGGAGGTCGTGCGGCTTTGACGCCGGGTTTGCCCCCCCGGAGTTTCCACGCTACATCCGGGTGGTTCACTACGCTACTGCAAGAAGGGGTGACCGTGGAGGGCCTGGAAGAGCTGAGCCGAAGGCTGGCGGAGAAGCAGGTCGAAGTGGACGAGGTGCTCAAGCTCCTGGTCGACGAGATCACCCGCCGCTTTTCTGCGGACCGGGGCACCCTGTACCTGGTGGATGGTGCCCGCGGAGAGCTGGTCAGCCGGGTGGCGCACCTTCCGGAAATCCAGGAAATTCGCCTGAGACTGGGCGAGGGCATTGCCGGCTGGGTGGCGGTGCAGGCCGAGCCGGTGAACATGGGGAATGGCCGACCGGACCCCAGGTTCAATGCGGCGATTGACGGTCGCACCGGCTATCAGACCCGGTCGTTGGTGGCCGCCCCCGTGCGGGACCCGGCGGGGGTGGTGATCGGCGTGCTCCAGCTCCTGAACCGCCAGGGACGGGATTTTAACGCCGAGGATTTGAGTGCATTGGGCGAGGTCTGCACGCAGGTGGCCGCCCTGCTCTCCCGGACCTCTCTGGGCGGACAGCTACAAAAAGAACAAATTGAGCCTCTATTTTTCGGATTCAACGGCATTGTTGGCCACAGCCCGGTGATGCTGGAGGTCTATGTCCGCACCCGGAAGGCGGCGCGAACCGAAGCCACCGTGATCATCCAGGGAGAGAGTGGGACGGGAAAGGAGCTGATCGCGAGGGCCATCCACTGCAATTCCCACCGGAAGAACGGACCATTCGTGAAGGTGGACTGCGCGGCCCTGCCCGAGACGCTGGTGGAAAACGAGCTGTTCGGGCACGAGCGGGGCGCCTATACCGGCGCGGACCGGACGCGACCGGGCAAGGTGCAGGCGGCCGAAAAAGGTACCCTTTTTCTGGATGAGATCGGAGAGCTGCCCCTGTTGGTGCAGGGGAAGCTGCTGCGACTGCTGCAGGACCGCAGCTTCTTGCAGGTGGGCGGCAACCGCTCCATCCCCGCCGATATCCGCTTTGTCTGTGCGACCCACCGCCAGCTTCCTCAGCTCGTCGCAGAGGGAAAATTCAGGGCAGACTTATACTATCGCCTACGGGTGGTGGAGATTGCAGTACCCGCCCTGCGTGACCGGGGCGCTCCAGATATTGACCGCCTCGCCGACCACTTTCTGCACCAGCTCGGTAAAAAGCACGGTCGCAGGGTCAGCCTTTCCACCGACGCCCGCAAGCGGCTGCGATCCTGGCCCTGGCCGGGCAACGTCCGGGAGCTGGAGCATTGCCTGGAGTCCGCCGTGGTCCTGAGCACAGGACCCATCCTGGGCGTGGAGCAGCTGGACCTCGGGCCCGGCCGCATGGTGCCGCCCCCGGCCGAGAGCGGGCGTGTCCCCACCCCGCCCGCAGAGGGCCGCAGCCCCGACATCTCTCTGCCTCTGCCGCCGCTCAACCGCCTCAGCAGCATTCCTCCGTTTGAACCCAGCGAGAGCCTGGTGCTTCCACCATTCTCTTCGCCGGTGCTTCCGCTGGAGGAGCTGGAGCTGGCCTACATCCGCCATGTGCTTGCCGCATGTGGCGGGAACCGCTCTGCCGCCGCGCGCCTGCTCGGCATCGGGCGGAACACGCTGCTTCGCAAGCTGGAGGGCTGATACATCGGACGATGTATCAGTTCGAGAAGGACACCAGCTCCGTTGTTTCGGTCTTGACCGTCCCCACATCCTTGGCCATCCAGGCCACAAATTGGGTTCCATCAGAAGACTCGCAGACCTGCTTCAGGGTGGAGAAGCTGCCGGCCTCCACCTCCACATCCTCCTTCTTCTTGATCTCACAGTCGTAGGCGTAGTCGAACTCGGTGTCGCCGGCTTCGGTGGTGGAAGTGCCGGTGCCTTCCGCCGCCCAGGTGGACCCGACCTTCAGATCGGCAGGAACAACCAGATAGCCGTCCTCATAGGTGGTCTGGGACCACGTCTCCTGCTCCTGACCGCCGTAGACGTAGACCGTGGTCGAATCAATGGTATTGAGGACCAGCCCCTTCGACGAACAGTTGTAGTAGGTGAAGCTGGTGGTGACGTAAGAGTCAAACTGGGGGATTACCCACTCCGAAACCGACTTGATCTTCAACTGGCCACCGCTCTGCTCTACGATGGTATTGGTGGTGACTCCGCTCTGCGTCTGGAACTCATAGTCATAGACCCACTCGGTGCCCTCGCCATAGGCCAGCCCGTAGTCACTGCAGGGGCCGAAAAGCCCGCCACCGCCGCCTCCTCCCCCCCCGCCGGAGTCGTCCGCCGAGGCGGCAGTGTCGTCCGCAGGATCCTCCTCCTTCTCCTTGACTCCGCCCGCACAGGCCAACATCGAAACAACTGAAATTCCGAGGAAAAGACGCATGGCTACTCCCGGGCCGGTTCTACATCGCCTTTTGCAAAGCAGCAAGTCAACTTTGCTCTTGACCTTCCAAGACCTATCTTGAGGCGATAGATGAGTGGAAGAGGTGCGGATGTTCCTGCTGCTGCTCGCGGACGTATGGGCGAAGAAGACCGAGGTGGAGTGGGGGGCGGCGCTGGATGTGCAGGCGGCCGCCTTCATCCCCGATAGTGGGCCGGTCCAAAGTGCGGCGGGCTGGCAGGCCGAGGGCGATCTGGCGCTGTATCCCGACGGGGTCCGCATCATGGCGGAGCTGGATTTTGGAGGGGGTATCGGCAGTCTTTTTCCTTCCACCCTGTTGTACCTGTCGCCGGAGCGCCTCTCGGTACGGGTGGGAATCAAAAAATTCTGGTTTGAAGGTGGAGTGCTGCCGCCGCCGGGGGGAATGGAGTCAGTGGACCCGTGGCGGAACGCACTGGTCTCCTGGTCCGCCCTGCGGCGCCCGGGAGCGGGGGCCATTCAAGGCGCCTTCGGGCCGGATGGCATGGTGCCGCTGGGCTCGCTCATCGGAGGGGGACTGGGTGTCGGCGACCAGAGCTGGGGTGTCATGGGCCTTGCAGGCCTGGATCTTGCCTCGGGAATCAACTTTATCGGCCAGCCCCTCGAAGATCTGAGGGGGAGCCGGCTGATCGTCGGGGGCCACGCCTGGTATCAAGAGCGCCTTGTGACCGTGAGCGGCGGGCTCTACGCGCACCCCATCGACCAGACGCCGCTGACCTTTGACCTGGGTGCGCAGGTCCGCCCGAAAGACTTCTGGATCACCGGCGAAGGATCAGCTTCTATCGCTGGGGATCTCGGCTTTATGCTGCTTGGAGAGTTGCTTCCCACGGGACGGGTGAGCCCGGCCCTGCGCCTGGAGCTGACCCGCGCCGAGGGTCTGGGGGCAGCCCTGGGGGTAACCGGCAACATCGCCGACTTCTTCAGATTGAAGGCGGAAGTACGCTATGCGCAGCGCACGCCGTCTCTGTGGGCCGAGGCCACGCTCTTCTTGCCGGAGACCGGAGCACGCGCTGCCAAACCAGGTTGGTGATACATATGATACATCACCGTAACAGCCGTTCTACTCCCACTCTCGTGATACATCTCACACCGATGGGACAGCTTTTCCGATAGCAGGGCTGACACCAGAGGCGCTCCGCCTCGATCCCCTCCCCCACCCCGGTGCGCTCGGGCGCCGTGCTGCCGTGGATCATTCGCACCGGCACCCCACAGGCCGCGGCGAAGTGCGCGGCGCCAGAGTCATTGGAGACAAAGAGCCGGCAGCCCTGGAGCGTGGCTGCAAAATCTGGTAGCTTCAACCCTGCCACCAACGGAAAACCATGCGCCAGAGGCGCAACCAGCTCCTCCTCCCCTGGACCGCAGAAAAAGACCACACCCTGACCGCGTGCCTGTAGTCGACGCGCCAGCTCCGGGAAGTGTGGCCAGCGAACCGTCGGACTTGGACTCCAGGGATTCAAACCCACATAGTCGTGCGGCAGGGCCCGGGACTGACCGCGCGGAAGATAGCGGGGCAGCCCCTCGACCTTCACCCCCAGATGCTGGGCCACTGCGGAGTAGCCCGCACGCCGATGTCCCGGCGGCGGAAGCACCGGATCGGTGAGCAAGATCCCCCGATTGTTCACGCTCAGGCCCACCCGCCGCGGCAGGTGCCGCCAGCGCCAGGCCGCCCCGAAGGAGGGCTTGAGCAGCACCCCGACCTCCCCCTTGGGCGGCAGATCGACCGACACGACGGAAAAACCTTGGTAAAGCTCCACCCCCCAGCGAGGGGCGTGGATTTGCACCGGATGTGCCCCCGCCAGCGCAGCCACGGCCGGCAGGGCCATCACCCCGTCGCCCAGATGATCAGGAGCACGGATCGAGAGGTACACAGCGGCTCCTATCGCAGCACCGCCCTCCGTCCACCGAACGGATGCAATTCTGCAATATAGATTCTGACCAGTCAGAATAGATGTAGCTTGCAGAAAGCATATCTCCATGACAACGCGGTGACGGTGCGGCATTAGTATCGCCCGCCCGCAGGGATCACCCTTGTCTCCATCCCACAGCTCTGAAGCCCCCGTCTTTGACCCCCTCTCTCTGCCCGCCGCCATTGCGCGGGTGCGGGAGCCGGTGCACGTCCTGCGCGCCCCCAATGCGGGCCCTGTGGGCATCTCCTATGGAGCAACGCCGCACATCCCCTACGAGTGGCTGGGGACCCTCCCGGCCCTGTACCCGGAGTGGCTCGGGGATCGCAGCTTTTCGGAGGTGCACGGCACCCGCTTTCCCTACGTGACCGGCGCAATGGCCAACGGCATCGCCAGCACCGACATCGTCAAAGCGATGGCCCGGGCAGGTATGTTGGGCTTTTTCGGCTCCGCCGGCCTGACCCTGCCGCGTATCGAGGCGGCGGTTCAGGAGCTGGTGCGGGAGATTCCCGACCTCCCCTTCGGCTGCAACCTGATCCACGCGCCGCATGAGCCGAATGTCGAGGCGGGAACCGTGGATCTCTACCTGCGCTACGGGGTGCGCCGCGCCGAGGCCGCCGCCTTTATGGCGCTGACCCTGCCGGTGGTGCGCTACGCCTACAGCGGCATCCGTCGCCTTCCCGATGGCCGGATCTACCGGCAAAATGCACTCTTCGCCAAAATCTCGCGGGCCGAGACCGCACGGCGCTTCCTCAGCCCGGCGCCGCAAGAGATGCTCAACGCCCTCCAGCGGCTAGGGCAGCTCACCGCCGAAGAAGTAGCGCTGGCGCGGCACCTGCCCGTGGCCGAGGACATCATCGTCGAGGCGGACTCCGGGGGCCACACCGACAACCGCCCCCTCACCGCTCTGTTTCCTGGTATCGCGGCACTTCGTGATACATGTATCACCGAGTTCGGCTATGAACGCCCACTTCGGGTAGGCGCAGCCGGAGGTATTGGTACACCCGCTGCCGTCGCGGCCGCCTTCAGCATGGGAGCCGCCTTTGTGGTCACCGGCTCGGTGAACCAGGCATGCTTGGAGGCGGGAACTTCCGCAAAATCCAAGGAAATGCTCTGCAAGGCAGAGATGGTAGACGTGACCATGGCCCCCGCCGCCGATATGTTCGAGATGGGGGTGATGGTGCAGGTGCTGCGGCGTGGCACCCTCTTTGCCCAACGCGGCCACCGCCTCCGGGAGTTGTACCACCGGTACAACAGCCTGGAGGAGATCCCCGAAACCGAAAGGCAAAAGCTCGAAACCGAAATCTTCCGCGCCCCCCTCTCGGAAATCTGGGCCGGTACCGAGCGCTTCTTTCAGGAACGGAACCCCGAGGAAGTGCAGAAAGCCGCCGCGGACCCCCACCATCGGATGGCCCTGGTCTTCCGCTGGTATCTGGGGATGGCCAGCAAGTGGGCCATCAGCGGCGAGCCCACCCGTACGATGGACTACCAGATCTGGTGCGGTCCGGCCTTGGGTGCATTCAATAGCTGGGTGAAAGGGACTTTTCTGGAGCCTGCCTCCAGCAGAACCGTCGTCCAGGTGGCCCGAAATCTGCTGGAGGGCGCGGCGGTCATCACCCGTGCCGGCCAGCTCCGCAGCTATGGCGTGCCGGTTCCGGCCGCCGCATTCCGCTTTGATCCACGACCTTTGGAGTGAGCATGTCCAAGCCCTTTGCACCCATCGCTGTGGTTGGCGCCGGCGCCATCTTCCCCGGCTCGACCGATGTGGCCGGCTACTGGCAGAACATTCTGTCCGGAAAAGACCTGCTGACCGACGTGCCCGCCTCACACTGGCTCACCTCGGACTACTACGATGCCGATCCGAAGGCCCCGGATCGCACCTACGCCAAGCGGGGCGCCTTCCTGCCGTCGGTGCCCTTCGACCCGCTGGTCTACGGCATTCCGCCCTCTCTGCTTCCCGCCACCGACACCTCGCAGTTGTTGGCCCTGATCGTCGCTCAGCAGGTGCTGGACGATGTGGCCCGCACACGGCCGACAGCCGTGGATCGCAGCCGCTTGTCCGTGATTCTGGGCGTTACCGGTGGGCAGGAGCTGATGGGCAGCATGGCCAGCCGCCTTCAGCGCCCGGTATGGGAAAATGCGCTGCGCCAGTGCGGTTTTGACGAGGAAGAGGTCAAAAAGGCCTGCGACCGGATCTCCGCACACTATGTGAACTGGCAGGAAGCCACCTTCCCGGGACTGCTGGGCAACGTGGTCGCCGGTCGTATCGCCAACCGCCTGGACTTTGGCGGCAGCAATTGTATCACCGACGCCGCCTGTGCTTCTGCACTCTCGGCCGCACACCTTGCGATTCTCGAATTGCAGGCGGGGCATTCGGACATGGTCGTCACCGGCGGGGTGGACACCATGAACGACATCTTCATGTACATGTGCTTCTCCAAAACCCCGGCCCTGTCGCCCACCGGCGACTGCCGTCCCTTCGACGCCTCTGGAGATGGCACGATGTTGGGCGAGGGCATCGGAATGATGGCGCTGCGCCGCCTGGAAGATGCCGAGCGGGACGGAGACCCCATCTACGCGGTGATCCGCGGCATGGGCACCTCCTCCGACGGACGCTCCAAGTCCGTCTACGCGCCGGTATCCGAGGGTCAGGCCAAAGCCCTGCGGCGCTGCTACGAAATGGCCGGCTACGGCGCGGACACGGTGGAGCTGGTGGAAGCCCACGGGACCGGCACCAAAGCCGGCGACGCTGCCGAAATAGTCGGTCTGAAGATGGCATTCGACGAGAGCGGCCGCCAGGACCGGCAGTGGTGCGCTATCGGCTCGGTGAAGTCGCAGATCGGCCACACCAAAGCCACCGCCGGGGCTGCGGGCATGCTCAAGATTGTGCTGGCCCTGCACCACCGGGTGCTGCCACCCACCATCAAAGTAAAATCTCCGAACCCGCTCGCCGATTTTCCCTCCTCCCCCTTCTATCCCAACCTGCGCACCCGCCCCTGGATTCGTGGCTCCCGCTATCCCCGGCGTGCCTCGGTTTCCTCCTTCGGCTTTGGCGGCTCCAACTACCACCTGACCGCAGAGGAGTACCAGGGCCCCGGAAACCGGCCGGCGCGGCTGGACGCTGCCCCCGTGGAGCTGGTCCTGTTCCAGGGCAAGAACACCGAGGAACTGCGCGCGGCACTGCATGCTGCCAAGGGCAAAATCCCGGCTGCGCTCGCCCGCTCCAGCCAACTGGCCTACGACCCCTCCCTGCCCTGCCATCTGGCCATCCTCGTCCGCGACGACCTGGACGCCAAGCTATCTGTAGCAGAAAATACACTTTCTGGAAAATCAGCCGCGCCCGGTGTATTTTTCAGTCCCGAGCTCAAGGGCGGCAAGCTGGCCTTCCTCTTCCCCGGCCAGGGCAGCCAGTCGCTGGAGATGGGCGCCGCGTTGGCCATGCGCTACAGCGCCCTGCGCGACGTGTTGGACCAGTCCGAGACGGTGCTACCCGGCCTGCGGGATGCCATGTACCCGCGCCCGGTGTTCACCGACGAAGAAGTGGCTGCGCAGCAGGCGAACATCACGCGCACCGAGAATGCGCAGCCCGCCATTGGCGCGATGAGCGCCGGCATGATCGCCCTTCTCGCCCAGCTCGGCATTGTGCCCGAAGGAGCTGCGGGGCACTCTTTCGGCGAATTGGCCGCGCTCTACTGCGCCGGGGTCTTCACCCTGCCGCAGCTGCTGACGGCGGCCCGCCGTCGCGGGGTACTGATGGCAGAGGCCGGCGGTGACGCGGGCACCATGATCGCCGTCGGGGCCACCGTGAAGGATCTGGGTGAGCTGCCCGAAGGGGTGGTGCTGGCCAACCACAACGCGCCAGACCAGCTCGTGCTGGCGGGCAGCACCGAAGCTATTGGGAAAGCCAAAGCCAACCTCGAAAAACGTGGCCTCCGCGTCACGCCTCTCCAGGTGGCCACTGCCTTCCACTCTCCGCTGGTGGCCCCCGCCGCGGAGGCATTCGAGAAGTTCCTGGCCGAGATCGGCCCGGTTCCTGAGAGCACCATCCCCGTTTGGTCCAACCTCACTGCGGCTCCGCTGTCGGTCGGCAACCTTGCGGAGCACCTGTCGAAACACCTCGTGAGCCCGGTGCGCTGGGTGGAGCAGGTGGAGGCCATGTACGCCGCCGGCTTCCGCAGCTTCGTAGAAGTCGGTCCCGGCTCTGTACTCTCCGGCTTGGTCGGCCGGATTCTGTCCGGTCGTCCCCATACGGCGGTGGCGATGGATCCCCGGGGTAGCGAAGGCACCGACGGCCTGTGGACCTTGCTGGGGCGGATGGTCGCCCTCGGCCGCCCGGTGGACTTTGCGCCGCTCTGGGCGGACCGCTTCCTGAGCGAGCCCGTGGTGCACTCCAAGGTCACCGTGTGGATCAACGGAGCGAACTACGGAAAGCCCTACCCCCCCGCCGATGGCAAGCGCGCCCCCGCCAATCCCCCACGGCAGACCGCCGTGGCTCCGCAGGTGGCCGCAGCGCCCGTCCCGGTAGCGGCTCCGCTCCGGTCGAGCCCCCCACCGGCATCCAAACCGCCTCCTTCCGCCGGTGTTCCCGTAGGGAACGGTCTTGGCACGCTGACAAATGCCGCGGTGGGAGCCTCGGCCCCGGCCGCAGGAAAAGGAAGCGGTCCCCATGCAGACCGGCTAAATGGTACGATCCGAAAAGATGGAGGAAAGATGGAGAATCGAGCCCCGGCGGCCGCGTGGATAGTGGCCTTCCAGGAAAGCCAACGACAGCTTGCACAGGTACAAGAGAGCTTTCACCGAACCCTCACCGACGCCCACATGGCCTACCTGCGCGCGGTAGAAGAGAACAGTCGCGCGCTGCTGGGCGCGATGACCGGTCAGGCACTGCCTGCCGCACCGCAGCTTCTGCCGCCCCCTCAGGCGCTCCTCACCCAGGCCCCCGCGCCCAGCCCCCGGGTTGCGCCGGTCGCCCCTCCCGTCGCGCCGACACATGTATCAAATGTATCACATGTATCAGCAGCAACTCCGGCGGTGCATGTATCACCCGTGACACATGTATCGCATGTATCAACCGCGGCACCGGCCCCGGCTGCCCCCGCCAAGACCAATGGGGTCGCCGGACCTGCCATCCTCCCGGTCGCCCCCGCCCAAGACATTTCCAAGCTGCTGTTGGACGTGGTGGCCGATAAGACCGGCTACCCGGCGGAGATGTTGAAGCTGGAGATGAGCCTGGAAGCCGACCTGGGCATCGACTCCATCAAGCGCGTGGAGATCCTCTCCACCCTGCGCGAGAAGGCCCCCTCCCTGCCGGAATTGGACGCCGCTACCCTCGGGAAGCTGCGCACCCTGGGCCAGATTCTGGATGCCCTCCCCAGCAGTGGCAGCGCTGCTGCCGCCCCCAAAGTTGCCGTCGCCGCCGCCCCCGCCGTGGCCCCCACAGCCGGGCCGGGCGACCTGCAGAAGCTCCTGCTGGAAGTGGTGGCCGATAAGACAGGCTACCCGGCGGAGATGTTGAAGCTGGACATGAGCCTGGAGGCCGACCTGGGCATCGACTCCATCAAGCGGGTGGAGATCCTGTCCACCCTGCGCGAGAAGGCCCCCTCCCTGCCCGAATTGGACGCCGCTACCCTCGGGAAGCTGCGGACACTCGGCCAGATCCTGGACGCGCTGCCTGCCAGTAGCGCCCCCAGCGCCCCCGCGCCGGCGGCCGTTGTCGCAGCGCCGGCCCCCTCTGCGCCGGGCCATGCCGCTCCGGCCGCCGAGAACGGTGCGGGCCTGCAGCAGATGCTGCTGGACGTGGTGGCCGATAAGACCGGCTACCCCGCGGAGATGTTGAAGCTGGAGATGAGCCTGGAGGCCGACCTGGGAATCGACTCCATCAAGCGGGTGGAGATCCTGTCCACCCTGCGCGAGAAGGCCCCCTCCCTGCCCGAATTGGACGCCGCTACCCTCGGGAAGCTGCGGAC
>JBEIQS010000380.1:0-3507 GCA_040376425.1 Alphaproteobacteria bacterium
GGCCAGACGGCGCACCAGGCGCGGCACACACAGCTTCGGCCCATGTTGTATGCCGAGATTCTGGCTTCGGCCATAGCGATACCAGGCACCGTCATCGAAGCGCCCCCCCTCCCGCGCGGCCAACACCTCGCGGTGCTCCCGCAGGTGCCGGGCCGTCTCCGGGTAGCGGTGGCTCAGCTCCTCCCAGGGAACCAGCTCCGCCCCGCGCGCCTGCACCCGGTACGGAAAGAGAATATGCTGGCGTGGAACCGGCACCTGCCATGCACGGACATCGCGACCGCTAAGCAGTGGAGCCCGCAACTCCTCCTCCAGGGGGCTCGGCAGATCCAGGTGGAAGATCCGGTCGGCGCTGGTCTGCACACCCACAAAAATCCTGGCCACCTCGCCCAGACCCGTCAATTTCGAAAGCCGCGCCTCCAAGCTCGCGCCTTTCCCGGTGCGCAGCGGCCACGGATCCTCGCGTAGCGCGGTCGCGTCCACCCAACCCAGCTCCCCATCGCGCTGCACCCGCACCACCAGCGACGGGTCACCGGTCAGAAAGAGCAGGCAGGTATAGGTGGAGGCACCCGCAAAATGCTGGGTGCTTCCATGATCTTCTACGGCCTCCAGGTGCCGGCCGAGCGCAATTCTCTGCCGCACCGCACCCGCGTAGCGCGCGTTGAGCAAGCGGTTGGGGAGCACCAACCCCGCCCGGCAGCCCGGCCCAAGCTGGTCCAGGCAGCGCTCCAAAAAGCGTACATACAGGTCGGTCCCCCGGCTCTGTTCACCCTGTTGCTGTACACGTACATAGGGAGGATTTCCCAGAATTACATCGGCAGCAGGCCAGGAAATCTCCAAGCTGTCAGCTACCCGCAGCTCCAGATCGACCTTGGGCAGCTCCGCCAGCCGCCGCAGTCCGATCTTCGCGAGCGCAACGGCGATTGGATCCTGGTCAATCCCAACCAACTTCGATAGCAAGCGCTTGCGCCAAAGGACGGACAGCGCCCCCTCTTCCAACTGGCCCGGACGATTTTCGGCGAACCAGCGGATCATCCAGGCGGAAAGGACACGATAGGCGGCGAAAAGAAAGACCCCCGCCCCACAGGCCGGGTCCAGCACCACAGGAAGCCGGCTGGGATCGCGCCCCCGCAGCAATGGCTCCAGGCTCTGCCGCGCCACCTTTTCGGCCATGGCCAGGGGAGTAAAAAAAGCACCTTCCGCCTTCCGATCTCCACGAATCCGTTGGTAGGCATCGCCCATCGCCTCGGGCGGCATGCCGGGCAGCGTGAGCTGGCCAATCTGCAGGCTCTCCAGCACAGCCTCCTGTTGCAGCGTCAATGGCGTACCGAGCTTCTCCACCTCAGCCCTGATGTTCATTGATACATCCCTGTCGCATCCATCCTGTATCCTGTTTGCGTTCGGTGTGTATGCTTCTCGGGCGGATTCCTGCAGCAGCGGCCGGGGCAACGCGCTATATTGCCGGGCCTCGGAGATCCCATGCTTTGGTTGCTGCTCGGCTGCATCGGAATCAACCCCAACCGTATTCCCAACCAGGAGCTCTACGCCGATCAAGGGGAAAGCAGGCAGATTCGAGGGCAGGTGGGCTTTGCCGTGGTGGGCGACTCCCGACCGGCGCTGCCCCTGGAAGGCATGAAGCGGAATGTCACCCCCGCCACCCAAGCCTCCATTGCCGGGGACATCTCCTCGTTCATTCAAGATGAATATGTAAAGTTTGTTGTTCTACTTGGCGATGTAGTCCAGACTTCCTCCACAACCACCTGGCGGATGTTCACCCGGAACTGGCAGCAGGTGCTCTCGGGAACGGAGCCCCCGGTCGAGGGCGCCATGCGTGTGCGGGCGGTGCCCGTGGCCGGTAACCACGAAGCACTGTTCGATGCGCGCCTCAAGGGCTTTGGCGCGGCTTTCCAAGGTGTGGGCGCAGATATTGGCTATAACCGAGTCGGATCTTGGTACTTTTTTGATGTGGACGTAAACGGGCACGTCTGGCGCTTCCTGGTGCTGGACTCCAACCGGGAAACGATGGGCTCCCGCTGGACCGAGCAGGTGAAGTGGCTGGAAAAAGACGGCTTGGAGGGCAATTTCGACAGCATCCTGGTGTTCATGCACCACCCGCTGCTGACCCTGGGCTCCGGGCATGGCGGCAACGACGGAGGCGCGCCCAAAGAGCTGCTGTCCATCGTGGAAGATCAGGCCCCCATCGGCTCGTTGAAGGTGGTCTTCTCCAGCCACAACCACACGAACGAAGTGTTTATGCCCTCCGGCAAGCTGGGCGAGCTGTATGTGAACGCGGGCGGCGGCGGTGCCCCAGCGGACAGCCTCGCGCGCTGGGGCGACGCCAACGTGCCCGGCTACGACGAGATCCGACTGGAGCCCATCTACGACCTTTCGCTGCTCAAGGAGTTCGGGCGCTGGGCCGAGGCCCGGTCGATCCCGGAAGCCATCGTGGAGAAGGGGAGGGGAGAGGGCGCCTACGAGGGCTTTATTCCCGTCCTTGATGGAAAGTATTTTCCAATCCAGGGCTGGTGGAACGTGACCTTGGACGGCGACGACATCACCCTGACCTTCCGGATGATCGGTGCGGATGGGGCGGCAAAGGACCTGTACTCAGCCACCCGCGACGGGAAAGAGGGCTGGAAGATCGGTCGCTAACGCCTGTCCTGCCCCAGGGGCAGCACCGCGATGGCCACCAGGCAGACCCACAGCAGCCCCTCCAGAACGTTCATCCACATGAGGCCGCCGGCAGGGGATGGGGGCGTGTGGGAGGAATCATGGGCACCTCTGGCCCTTTCTATGCAAAAGCCGTGCCGGCCCCGGGCAGCTTTCTCCGACCCTTTTGCGGGGTCGTCTGCTGCACAGCGCAGAACACCCTCAACGGACCTGCACAGTGCCGTGCACACCACCCCCGCTGTGCAGTCCTACCAGCGAATCCGCGGAAGGATGTTGGCGGGGGAGGGGTCCCGCAGCCAGGCGCTGAGCAGCGCTGCGGCGGGCGAGCGCTCGGTGGCCACCAGCTCCTCCAGCGGACGCAGTAGCTCCAGCTCCTCCCCCTGCTCCCGCAGCCCCAGCCGGGCCAGCGTCACCAGATCGCGCGCCATCACCGAGGCCTCAAAACCACCAAAGATGGCCGACAGGCCATGGCGTGCAGCCTCCAGGTGGCGATCCTCCGGCGTACCCGCCGTCTTCAGGCGATCGGCCACCATCCTCGCTCCATCCAGGGCGGCACGGCTATACAGCAGGCCCTTCCAATAGGCGCAAAAGGCGATGGCCAGATCCGAATTAACTGCATCTGCACTGCGGATTTCCAAGGTATTCTTGACTCGACACTCAGGGAAAACGCTGGTCTGGTGCAGCTCCCAGTCGGCGCGGGTCGGATAGAGCCCGTCGATACCTTCGTGCATCCAGGATCGGAAGCTACGGCCGTTTGCCGGCATCCATTGGCCGTCCCGCATGTAGAACATCATCGGGCTGTCCAGCAGGTAGTCGATCCAACCGGCGTGGGTGTAGCCC
>JBEIQS010000405.1:0-3070 GCA_040376425.1 Alphaproteobacteria bacterium
CCCGGTCGAGGTCGCCCGAGGATCGGAGGAATCCACAGCTCCCGCGCCGGCATCGCGTCCCCGGGGGGAGCCGCCCTGGAGCGCGGCCTGCCGGAGCACCGCCGGGCCTGTCGTGGGACTTGACCCAGGGGTGGGTCCGGTGCGACGATGGGGGCTTGGACGATGGGTGCTGCTTGTCCGGTCGACGCGCACACCGATGGGTTCCAGGTTCGAGAGGAGATGGACCAATGGAAAAAAAGTGCGTCGAATGTGGATCCAGTCGACTGGAGCGCGCGGTGTTCGGGGGCTCCGCGGTGTGGCTGGAGCGGCAGTCGGCCTGGTCGCGGGCCTTCGCGGGCGCACCGGTCGGCGCCACCGCCTGCATGGACTGCGGGCACCTGACGCTTCGTGTCGATCCAGACGAGCTGGCGAAGCTGGCGGGGAAGTGACGAACCCCGACGGGCGGTTGCGCGCGTGAGGGGCCAAGGCGGGCTGCCCTTCGGGCGCCCGGCGCGGAGGGCGAAGCTGGACCAGGCCGGGTGGCGTAGAGCAGCGTCCTTGCCTGCCCTGCCCCGGCGGCGGTGGCGCCGCAGGGGCGTGCAGGGGTTTCGGATCCTCCTGTGGGAGGCTTCCCCCGCAACCCTGGAGCCCGCCATGACCACCCCCCGTGCATCTGTCCCGTTTTTCTCCCCTGCGCTTCTTCTTCTCCTCGCCTCGTGCGGCGGGGGAAAGGCCACGGTCGACGACACAGGCAAGGAGTCCGCTCCCGTGGAGGGGCGATCGGCTGGCGACTGTCGCGACGGAGCGGACAATGATGCAGACGGTAGCTTTGACTGCGACGACGATGGCTGCACAGCCTCTCCGGACTGCGAGGAGAGCGACGAGAACGCGGCCCCGAGCGGCGCCGCCATCGCCATCGAGCCGGCTGAACCCGGCGATGACGACGACCTGACCTGCACGATCGTAACCGAGGCGACGGACCCCAATGGCGACGCAGTGTCCTACGCCTTCGCGTGGGCCCGCAACGGCGAAGACGTGGAGGTGAGCAGCGCAACCGTCGGCGCAGCCCTGACCAGCGGCGGCGATACCTGGACCTGTACGGTGACGCCCACGGATGGCACCCTCGACGGCGTGCCCGCGAGCGCGAGCGCGACCATTCCCCAGAGCAACCGGGCACCGAGTGCGCCCTCGGTGAGCATCAGTCCCGAAGCGCCGACCGAGGACGATGTGCTCACCTGCATCATTGAGGCAGAGAGCGTGGACCCGGACGGAGATATGGTCTCCTATGCCTATTCCTGGACCGTGGACGGTGCCGACGCGGGCGTCGTGAGTGCGACGGTGAATGCGGCCTTGACAGAAGCAGGCCAGACCTGGACCTGCAACGTGACGGCGAGTGACGGCGCCTTGACCAGCGCGGCGGGTACGGCCGCGGTGGAGATCGACGCGATTCCCCTGGGGTCGGATGCGGACCATCCTGGTACTTCCTGTCTGGAGATCCTGGATTCTGGCGCATCGACCGGGGATGGATTGTACTGGCTCCTCCTGAGTGGCGCCACGGAAGAGGTGTACTGTGACATGACGACCGATGGAGGTGGGTGGACGCTTGTTCGCAGAAATGTTGATCCCGGTTGGAATGACAATCCGAACGACAATCTTGCCGGTACAACCACCTATGGTGCTACAACCTCCATGTCGCCGACGGGCCCGGATTCCTTTGGGATTGCGTTTTCGGCAATTGCCTTTGCCGAATTCCGGTTTGCTACAGGGGACGAAGCGCGTTGGTTGATCGTATCCACGGATGGAGTGTACGACGACTGGGTGGGCGGGGCTGGGACTTGCAGCGAGGCGGTCGACGTAGATTCCTCCCACCTGAGCGCAGCCCCCTACACTGTGAATTGGTGCAAACGAACGGGTGCGTCTGAGGATCCGTGGATTTCCGCAACAGATCACAACAGCGGCATTGGTGGAGGCCGATTTGCCGATACGGACGGCCATTCAATGTTGTACGGAGAGGCGTCAGGGTATTCGTACGTCTGGGGCTACTTCGTCTCAGCGCGCAACGGAGCAAATGTCTGGGTTCGCTAACGTTCTGGGGCCTGTCCTTCTGCGATACCTCGCATGAAGATATGGTTGCTGGTACATTGGCGACAACTGTCCACCGCGATGACGTCAATGAATCCGTCGCCGTCAAGGTCGCCGGCAGCGGCAGGTGTCCAGGGAGCGGTGTAGGGTCCGACGGCACACAGGGTGTCGTCGGCACTCCGCCGAACGAGGTTCCCCGAGCCGTGCAGCGCATAGGTGGCTTCCGACCCTTGGGGCCCCGGCACCCACCGCGTCAGCGCGTTGATGATGGATTCCCGGCGACCATCGAGCGATCGAACGGTGAAGCCCTGGCGCCCGGTGAGGAGCAGGAAAAACTGCTTGGAGGCGCTGGTGAGTCCGACAACCTGAGTGGTCGCCTCGAGTCCCAAGAGCTTTTGGTGGGGAAGCCACGAGCCCCCAGCCCTCTCGCGCACCATCACATTGTGAAACAGCTCGCCGTACAGGATGTCCAGGCCCGTGTCTCCCGTCACATCGGCCAGCGCCACAAAAGACGGTGGTGGGCTCTGAAACAGGCGCTCTGGAGCTCCGAACTGCCGCCCGCCCATGCCGTGTGCAATGCCAAAAGCTGCGTCGTCCTGAAGTGCGGCAACCAGATCGAGGGTCCCATTTCCATCTACGTCTCCGACCGCAACAGAGGCATGGGATCGTCCAATCGGCACCTCCGTGCGCTCCGTTGGCATTTCCCCAACACGACCCCACCAGATTGTGACAGTCTCTTCCATTTGATTGGTGAAGAGTGAATCGGGTGCGCGGTCTCCGTCCACGTCGGCAATGGTCGCGGACGTCGTCTCCAAAGGGCCCATTCGCACAGCATCCACCCACTGGGAGACGGCGTCTGCACATCGAACAATTTCGGAGGGTGCCCCTTGTCGTGAGAAGGAGCCACGCATGTGGTAAAGTCCCGTCAGCGTCGCTGCAATGGCGATGACCATGAGGAGATAGCCATACTTTCCCTGTTGCTTGGAGGGCGTGGGGTGTCGCGTCGAGC
>JBEIQS010000107.1:0-19730 GCA_040376425.1 Alphaproteobacteria bacterium
CCGGCATCGCTGTCGTTGCAGTCCCCCGCATCCTCCGAGCTGCCATCGCCATCGTCGTCGTAGACCGAGGTGCCCTCGTCCGCCGTACCGTCGCAGTCGTTGTCTCGACCATCCACCAGCTCGGATGCGCCAGGAAAGCTGGTAGCATCTGTATCATCGCAGTCACCGGCCACTCCGGCATAGCCATCACCATCGTCGTCCACAGCGCCCAGATCGGTGGTCCCGTCGCAGTTGTCGTCGATTCCGTTGGTGGGATCCTCCGTGGCGCCCGGAAAAATCATCGGCTCCGCATCTGCACAATCTCCATCCAACTCCGTGTAGCCGTCGCCATCGTCGTCGGCACAATCGGTCTGCTCGTCCACCTGACCATCGCAGTCATTATCCAGGGTGTCGCAGCGTTCCTGGCCACCGGGCGATGCCTCGGAGCGGCTGTCGTCGCAGTCGCCCCCACAGGTGGCGTAGCCGTCGCCATCCTGATCGTAGAGCACACTCTCGCCGTTGACACAGTCATTGCCCAGAAGGGCCACGGATCGGGCAGGAGCGGCGCCGAGATCCAGGCTCAGCACAGCCGGAGCGGGAAGGTCATCGGTGGGGCTGAAGTCCACCTGGATCTCCACCTGCTCGCCGGCATCCAGGCTCTGGGGGAGCTGGGGGCTGCTGTAGGCGGAGGTGGAAAAGCTCAGGCGCGCCAGGTCCAGGGGAACTGTTCCGGCATTCCGCAGGCTGAGCGACCGGGAGCTGGTGGCGCCCACCGGAACCGGTCCGAAGTCCAAGGCGCTGGGGAAGAGATCTGCAGCCGGGAAGGCCGCAGAAGCCCGAATCTCCACCACGTGCTCCGGATCCCGCTCCTCGTCCGTCAGAATGCGGAGCTGAGCGCGATGATAGCCCGCTTCGGTGGGCTGATACAAAAAGCCCAGCGCCAGCTCCTCGCCCGGGGCCACCGTGGGCAGCTCCGCCTCCTCCACCGAGAAAAAATCACCTGCCACATTCAGGAGCGACAGATCGATGATGCGGATCTCGGGCCCCTCCAGGTGGGTGAGAGTCAGCGCACCGGGTACCTCTTCACCCACACGAAAGGCCCCCAGGTCCACCAGGGAGGGGGAAACCGCAAGGCGGCGTTGCTCCTTGGTAACGGAGGTCTCCGTATTGCAGGCTACAAAGCCAAGCAGGAGCCAGAACATCCGGGTCACTCCTGCGACGAGTATAACCTGACCCTCCGTGCTCCCACCCAGAAAGCAAGGCCCAATGCCGGCAGCGCAAACAAATCGGTGGCGTCCATCTGCAGCGCCACCGGCCGAAGCGGGCGACCCAGCAGCGCCCACACCGGCCACTGCAACAGGCCCAGGCCCCAGCGGTACAGCTCAGCCATCCAGGGGCTGGTCTTCACCCCTGAAAAAACGAGCCCGGTCGCGACCACACAGCCTACCAACACGCGCATATTCGCGATGGCCACCCATCCCAGCCACTCCAGCAGCCCCTGGAGCAGCAACGGAAAAAAGCAGAGACCCGCGAAATCCGAGAGTTTTCCGGTCCACCAACCCGGAAAAGCCTCCTTGCCCCAGTGGTCGTTGAGCACCAAGAGCAGCAGAGCCACCAGTGGCAGCGGATGTCCGAGCCCATCCCCTGCGCGCGGCTTCAGGGTAGCGCCAGGATGCGCACCTTCACATCGGAAGGAGGAGGTTCATCGCCGCAACCTTCGGGCTCCCCATCCTCATCACAGGGTTGCCAGGTGCTCTGCTGGTCGATACTCGCGCCCCAGATCACGCGCGTGGGAGTGGACTCGGTGTTGAAGACCGAAAAGTCAAGTTCAACCGAGCAGCTTCCGCCCTCCCCCGTGGTTGCGGCAACGCCGGCGCTGCTGCCGACGCAGCCCCCAAAGACATCAAAAAGGGAGACGCGCACCGATGCTTTTCCGGTGCGCCCCTCAGGCCCGCCCACCGACAGCTCCTGATCGCGCTGGGAAAGGGTGAGGATCAATCCCACATCCTGGGTTGTCCCAAAAAATCCAGTTTCTCTGCCGGAATCGCTGGCACTGTCCACGCCGGAATCCGCAGGCGCCTCGTCCAGGCGAAGGGCCTCCACCGCGAAGCGGGAGTCTGCTGTTGGCACAGGGGCCTCCACCAGCAAGCGGAAACGGGCCGTTTCCTGGGGGCCGAGCTCCAAAATCGGTCCCCGGTCCACGTTGCTGTTCTCGAACTCCTCCAGGTCAGGCGGAACAGACGAGGCGACAGAGGCAATCAGCCCGATCAGCAGGAGGGTGGGAGGAAGCGCGCGGTGCATGGGAACTCCAACAAGAGGATAGCATGCCGAATAGCAAAAAACGTGCCGGCTCACAGACATCCCGAAATTACCGGCCTGTTTCCATGATTGTCCCCCCGATCCCGCGCGTAGCGACGCGGGAGAAGCAGGACATTCCGATCAGGGAGGACACCCCACGCGCTCCACCCAGACCGCCCCGCCCTCCAGGCGCCACCAGACCTCCACCCCGCCGTGGTGCATCACGTAGGCGGGCGCGCTGCGCTGGTGGTGGCTGTTGGGGCGGGGATCCAGAGAGAGAAGCTGAAGGAGGCTCTCGCGAAGCTCGGGGAGCGGGGCCAGGAAAATCTCAGCCTCCTCCGAAAAATGCACAGGGAGGCGGGGAATGGGGGCAGCGGCCCAGCCGCTCTGTGCGCCGGGCAGGGCATCGGCATAGGGCAGGTAGGGTTTTATGTCCAAAACCGGGCTTCCATCTACAATATCTACGCCACCCACCCGCAATACCACGCCTCTTTCCGTGCTGATACCCTCCAGGCTCAGCACCGAGAGCCCGATGGGATTGGGCCGATGGGGGGAGCGACTGGCGAAAATGCCAACTTTTTCCTTGCCTCCCAGTCGCGGCGGGCGCACGACCACCTTGCTGTCCTTGGCGTGGTGGAACCAGAAGAGCACCCAGATGTGGGAAAAGCCCTCCAGGCCCCGCACCGCCTCCGGGCCACCCACACGGGGATGCAGGTGGATCTCGCCACGCACCGCGGGCGCAAGCCCGGGCTGGCGGGGGGTTCCGAATTTATCCGCGAAGGGACTGCGGAAGATGCCGATAGGGCGCAGCGGCAGCGACTGGGGAAGCGACTCAGGCGTCATCTTCCGGTTCTTCAGGATCGTCGGGATCTTCCATCTCTTTGCTGTTGAGAAGGCTCGCGGTGTCGTCCGGATCCAGCTCATGGGCCTTGGCGAATGCGGCCTGGCTCTCCCGGATCAGGGTGCGGAAGACCTCCGGATCGCCAAAAACCACCTCGTCCGTCGTGGCCTGCTGCTTCAGGATCTCGCCCAGCAGTGCCCAGCCCAGCGACAGCATCACGTTTTCGGGCACCGTCTCCACCCACTGCCCCCCGGCCTGGAGCAGGCTCAGCGCTTCGCGCACCTCAGTCTCCGCGTCCTCCAGGCGCTGGGTCTCCAGGTAGATGCGGGCCATTTCCAGGCGCGGCTCGGGCAGGCGTGGATCCACCCGCAGCACATTCTCCAGCTTCTGGCGGGCTTCGTCGGACTTGCCCTTGGTGCGCAGCTCCAGCGCCGCCATAAACTCCACCTCCAGGTGCTGCAGGTGGACCTCGGGCTCTTCAAGAACGGCCATCCTTCCTCCGGGGACCGCCGGGTAACGGGATCGACGGCGCCGCGCACCCTCTTTTGGTGCATCGGACCACCGGCGGCCGACGAAAAAGCGCGCTATGTTGCCAGAATGGCCTACTGGTGGTCCGAAGAAATACAGGAAAAGACCGTTCATCGGATGGATGCCGATCGACCGGTCTACTTCATCTCTGATCTGCACCTCGGCGATGGCGAGCACTCAGACATCTTCATGAAAAAAGATCGTCAGCTCTTTGCCCTGTTGGAGCAGGTCCGAAAGGAAGGTGCGCGGCTGGTGATCGGTGGGGATGCAATTGACTTCCACCAGTCCTGGAACTTCACCCGTATTGTGCAGGCACACGGCAAGCTGCTCCGGGCCTTCTCAGATCTGGCGGATACCAACGGCGTGGTCTACCTCTACGGAAACCATGACCACGACATCCGAATCTATCGGGATATCCTGCGTTTTGAAGTCTGCACCGAGCTGTGGATTGGGGGCGACATCTGCGTGCAGCACGGGCACGAGTTTGACCCCTTCATCGGCAAGCACCTGAACGCCTCGCACACCGCCACCCGCTTCCACCACGGGATCGAGCGGATGACCGGCGCCTTTTTGCGCATGCCGCTGTCCGACTTTTACAATTGGGGCATGAGGCTGGGCCTGTGGGCCTGCTACAATCTGTTCTGGCGCCCCATGAAAGTGCGGAATCGGATGGCCCGGGCCCTCAACTTCCACCACATGGCCGACAAGTCCGAGTTTTTTGTCAAACACTGGGTACGGTCCGAGGCCGGCGATCCGGTGGGCATGACCAAGCCCGCACTGGCCTGGGCGCGGGAAAAGGGTCTACGGGCCCTGGTTTGTGGCCACTCCCACATGCCCTGTAATCTGGAATACCACGGCAGCCGCTATGTGAACACCGGCTCCTGGACCTTTGGCTGGGCGCAGTACACCGTGCTGGATCAGGGAGAATTCCGTGTTCGCGACTGGCTTTCCGGGCGTGAATACCGGGACGAACTGTACCGCCCCCTGCTGGAGGGCGAGCTGGACGAGCTGGACTTCGACCGGTGGTGGCGGAACCAATACCTGGGCTGGCTCCGCTACCGGAGCGGAGAGGCGAGGCGGCTGCTGAGCGGTTAATGCAGCGGCCCGGGGAGGAAAAATGCGGGTAGACGGTGTCCCGATGCGGACGGTGTGGTGGGCGGGTCGGGGTCGGGTTCGGATGATCAACCAGCCGCTGCTGCCGCACCGCTTTGAAGTGGTGGACATGCCGGACTACCACGCCACGGCCGAGGCTATCCGCAGCATGGTGGTGCGCGGGGCGGGGGCTATCGGTGCCACCGGTGCGTTGGGAATGGCACAAGCAGCCGTGGAAGCTCCAGAAAAGGACTTTCATGCCTTCGTGGCACGGGCAGCCACGGAACTGCGCGGCACCCGTCCCACCGCGCAGAACCTGTTCTATGGCATCGACACGGTCCTGAGCGCCATCCAACGCGAAGGGGATGCCGTACATCGGGCGCGGGAAGCTGCCATTGCCGCGGCCAACGCTGTGTGCGATGACGACGCATCCTGCTGTGAGCGGATCGGCGAATTCGGGGCCCCGCTGCTGGTGGATCGGCGCCGCGTGAACACCCACTGCAACGCAGGTTGGCTGGCCTTTGTGGACTGGGGCAGCGCGCTGTCGCCGGTGTACCGGGCCCACCGGGACGGAGTCAAGCTCTTTGTGTACGTGGACGAAACCCGCCCACGCCAGCAGGGTAGCCAGCTCACCGCCTGGGAGCTGGGCCAGGAGGGTGTGGATCATGCGATCATCGCGGACAATGCTACCGGTCATTACCTGAAGGCCGGCGCCATTGACGTGGTGATCGTGGGCAGCGACCGCATCGCCGCCAATGGAGACGTAGCCAATAAAATCGGCACCTACAGCTCCGCCCTGGCGGCCCGCGCCAACGGGGTTCCCTTCTACGTGGCGGCGCCCACCACCACCATCGCTACGCACACCCCCACGGGCAACGACATTCCCATCGAAGAACGCAGCGATGAGGAGCTGCTCTATGCCTGGGGTTGGTCGGACGACGGCCACTTCATCCGCGTGCGCACCTCTCCCGCCACCTCGTGCGGGAAAAATCCGGCCTTTGACGTGACGCCCGCCGCGCTGATCACCGGAATCATCACCGAAAAAGGCATCGTGCCCGCCACGGCGGAGGGCATCGCCTCAGTGGCCCGTAAGTAGCCAGCGCACGACCGGCACGCTCAAGGAGTTGCCCGCCAGGGACCAGAGCTGGCGGCGGCTGAGCGGTTCCGGAAAATGTGGCTCTCCAAAGCCCAAAAGGCGGAAGACCTCGCGCGGGGAAAAGGCGCGAACTCCATCGGGCACACACAGATACGAGCCTGCCCGCACCACCGCCCGACCGTAAGAAGAGGTGAAGCAGTTGGCCACCGCCGCAGGATCCTCGGGATTAAGCTCGTGGATCGCGCCCACATAGGCCTGGCGCAGCGCAGGCGGTACACGCAGCCCCGCCTCTTCCTCCTCGTCCAGCCAGCACTGCAGCGGTCGCAGCGGGGCCTGTGGCGGCAAGGCCAGCGGTGGAAGGCCCCGCGATGCGCGGAGATAGTAGCGGCGGCGCCGCATTGGCACTCCAAAATATGTTGGGCATACCTCTATTTCTTCAATTTGGTAATCCAGATTACCAAGCAAATCCAGTAGGCGCTGCTGCATCTCGGAGCCGACGAAGCCGGGGACATTCTCCAGGTAGATGGCGGGTGGCGCACATTCCGGGAGCAGGCTGAGGAGGTGCTTCAACGGTGCAGCGCGCGGATCCTCGGCGTCTCGCCTTGCACCTTTGACCGTATAGGGTTGGCAGGGCGGGGACAGCCACCATGCGGCCCCCGGGGGCAGCTCTGCCGCCCGCAGACCGCAGATGTTGCGGTTCCACACGGGATGGGGATGGTTGGCCTGGTAGAAGGCCAGGGCAGACGCACTCTGTTCGATGGCCAGCACCTGCACATCGTGTCCCAGCACGGTTGCGACGCCGCCCACACCGGCGAAGAACTCAAGCCAGTGAGGGAAGGCGGAGGATGGCAGGGACGCGGACATCCTCCTCCCCTATCTCACCGACAGTCCCGGATCCCCTCCCCCGCCTTGACACCCATCCGTCACAATTGGCGATGGAATTCCCGCCCAAGACCACGCCGGTGATCTATACTGGAGAGATGTTGTTCCCCCTGCTCTTCGCCTGTTTTGCTCCCGCCGCGCTGGAGGTGGGTGGCCTTGAGAACGAGGTCCCCTCCCCTCCCCCCGAGGAAGAGGAGGATGTGATCCCCCCGGCCGAGGAGATTCCCGAGGAAAGTGGATCCGATGACTGGATTTTCACCCAGGGAACCACCCACGCCATTCGGATTGAGATTGGCTCGGATGGACAGCGGAGTTTGAACCGGGATCCCTACACCGCCGTGCCTGCCCTCGCCTGGTATGACGACCGCCCCATGGGCACCATCGGGGTGCGTCTGCGCGGCAAGATCGGCTCCTTCCGAGACCTGAACGGTAAGCCAAAGCTGCAATTGGACACCAACGCCTTCGCCGAAGGGGAGCGTTTTTACGGGCTGGAGGGGCTGTCCCTTAACAATACGGTCGTGGATTGCTCCTCCATCAAAGACCCTCTTGCAACAAGGACCTTTGCCGCCGCAGGGATCGCTGCCTCCCGCACCACCTATGCGCAGGTGACCATCGACGACGAAGCCTACGGCCTGTACGTGGTGGTGGAAACCCCCGACGACCGCTTCCTGAAGCGCAATTTTGAGCAGCCGGATGGCACCCTCTACGACGGAAAGTACGTCTACTACGACAACGGCAGCTACCTGCTCCTGGACTTCCTCCCCGAGCTGGTGGACTCCTTCCAGCAAGAGGAGGGAGAGGACGTGGGGCACGCCGATCTTCGCGCCCTGACCACGGCCATCACTGCCGCCTACGGCACCGATCACTTTATGTCAGACGTGGATCCCTACCTTAACTGGGATGAGTACCTGACCGAGCTGGCGGTCGAGCATGTGATCGGGCACCTGGATGGCTACGCGCTGAACACCAACAACTACCGGGTGTATTTCGATCCTGCCGATGGAAAGGCCAAGCTTATCCCCTGGGACTTTGACTACGCCTACCTGGAAGAGTCCTGGTGGGGCATGAGCTGGTCCAACCCCCGCGGGCTGCTGGCCGCGGGTTGCTTGCGGGATCCGAACTGCAAAGAAGCGTTGCGCCAAAAGGTCTCGGAAGTCCTGGAGAAGGTGCCGGCGACCGACATCAGCGCCTGGGCCGACGAGCTGTTGGACTGGACGGAGGACGAAGACGACCCCCGCGCCGAGTGCGCGCGTCGCGATGTACTCTCCGAACGCCAGCGGATGCGGGGCTGGCCGGAGGCGCGGGAAGCGGCCGTCCGGCAGCTATGGGATTTGTAGCGCCCCAATCGCAGGGCGCCGACCCGCTCGTCAGTGGTGGTGGCCACCCTCGCCGTGGACGTGGCCATGCTGCAGCTCCTCGGCGGAGGCGGCGCGGATGGCCCGTACATCCACCACAAAATGCAGGGTCTCCCCCGCCAGCGGGTGGTTTCCGTCCACCACGATGCCGTCTTCCTCTACCTGCACCACCCACAGCGGAAAGACCCCGCCGTCGGGACCGCGTGCCATGAGCTGCATGCCCGGCTGCACGTTCATGTCCGGCGGAAGCGCCTGGCGGGGAACGGCCTGAATCCGGGCCGGATCATGCTCGCCGTAGCCTTCGGCGGGTGGGACCGAGACATGGACGTTGTCGCCCACCTGCCTGCCGGCCAGCGCGCGCTCCAGGCCCACCACAATGTTCCCGTGCCCATGCATGTAGACCAGAGGCGCACGCCCCTCGCTGCTGTCGATCACCTCGCCCTCGTCGTTGGTGAGGGTATAGTCGATAGATACCACGGTATTCTGCGCGATGATCATCCGAAAATCCTACAAGGCCTGTGAGGACGACCGCAGCAGTGGATACCGTTGGGGAGGACCCGCGCGAGGGCCTTCCACCCGCGAAGGCCGAAACCATAATCACCCCCGCGCTATCGTCCAGCAGAGTGGCGCCCGAGGTCACAACCGGCTAACCCCGCTACCCATTCAACCAGGAAGGTCCATGTCCAGCGCCCGCTATCTCCTCCCCCTCGCAATCCTCTCCCTGACCCTGGCCATCCCCAGCCTCGCCGAGGCCGGCAAGAAAGAGGCAGGCGCTCCCGCCGAGGAGCCCAAGCTGCCCATGATTGAAGCCACCGGGATCTCCGAGTTTGACAGCGTGTTTATGCGCGCCAAGGACATCCACACCACCATCGACACCCAGACCGCCGCCCTCAACGATGCCAAGAAGGGCGTAAAAGCTGCGGCAAAGGTCGCGGATAACGAGCCCTTGGACAGCGCGATGAACGCCATCAAGGCGGCCGCGGCCGGCAACCTGGACCTGGACAATGGCGGGCCCACCCCCCGTGTCAAGGCCAAGGAAGGCGCGGCACCCGAAGTGAAGAGCGCCGCCAATGCGGTGAACAAGCTGGCGGACGCGGCGGAAGGCACCCTGGGCGTGATCAAGGACCTGATCCCCGAAGCCCGCAACCTGGCCACCGCCTGCATCGAGTTCCCCGCCAAGCTCCTCAAGATGGAGCCGAGCGTGATCATGACCAACAACAAGAAGGTGACCGGCAACGTCAAGACCACCGCCGCAACGCCCGATCGCCTGGACCTTCTCCAGAAGGCTGCCGACGAGGTGTTTACGGCGCTGAAGGCCGTGTTCGCGGCCTGATCCGACGCCCGCAGGTTCCAGCCCACGTCCAGGCGCCGGCCAGGACATGGACTTGTGCCGCACAGACCGCTCCCCATTCGGGAGCGGTCTTTTTTTTGGGGGGCATCGGCCGAAACCATCCCCCGCATGCAGGCCCCCCCCGCCAACGCCCATTTTCCGTGGACCCGGCGTCCAACGGTGGGTCCCGATGCCTGCCGTGACACCCCGGAAAAACAAAGGTGTTTGCCAAACTTGCAATCACTGGCGACGTAGCTCAAAATAACCGGGTGAGCTCAGCGCTGGACGCTGCTCCGCGCGTCGGACTCTCCCGAGAAGTTCTAGCGCCCGAACGTAGAATTCTGAACCACCGCGAGACGCCATGCCACAGGCTTTTCAACGACCCTCCCAATCGACCCTGCGGCCCCAAACGTCGATGGCTGGGGCGCCGGCGATGGCTGCGCCGGTCTCCTCGATGTCACGACGGAACCTGATCGGCCGCCAGAACTCGATGGGCAACCAGGGCGTGATGGAGCTGGCCGGACTCAGTGCGGGTACCGCGGCCCCAGAGTCCATGTCGCAGGAAGCCCTGCCCGGTGGACCGCCGGCAGAGGGCGGTATGGCTGCATCCGGTCCACCAGAGGGGGGGCCCGGTGGGGAGGGCAGGCCATCGCTGATCGGCTCTACAGCGGATTGGGCGCGGGATCAGGGCAGTCCGATAGATGGGATGGACTACGACACCCGGATGTCAGCCTGTGGCCCGATCGCAGCCGAGGCGCTCCAACGAGCATTGAAGAACGACCCCAACAGCAATGATATCGCCGCCATCTACGAGCTCGCGAAGGGAAAGGGCTATTGGGACTACGGCATGATGGGCCCGGACATGGCTGGAGAGAAGGGACTTCTGACCGATATGGGCATCGAAACCGAGCTCACCTGGGTTGCTGACATGTCGGACGGGGAGCGGCGGATCCGGGAGAGCCTGGAGAAGGGAGTACCCGTCATCATCAGCACCTTGCGGCACTACTTCGTCGCCAGCGGAATGGATGAAAACGGGGAGATTTTTGTCGGAAACACGGGCCGGATCATGGGGAATTACGGCGGCACGGAAAAGATGACACTCTCGAGAATCTCAGAGGTTGGCAACGGCTCGCTGGTGTTGCTGGTCGCGGAAGTCCCGGACCAGACCATCACCGACGGGCCAACCGCCGGTCCGGGTGGCGGGTTGGAGGGTGGTCTGGATGGACCGAAGCCCGATTTGGGCACGGGCAAGGTCGAGGATCCGTCTACCGGCGGCGGCCCGGCTGTCCCCGGCCCTCAGCAGAGCGGCATTGACGCCATCGTCCCCAAAATCCTGGAGGTCGTACCAGAAGAAATGGCCGAGTACGCCGCAACGGCAGTACCCGCGATTCTGCGGCAGTGTGTGGCCGACGATGTCCGGGATGCAAACCAGGTGGCCTACATCCTGGCCACCGCCCAGCACGAATCCCGCTTTGGGACCCCCATGTACGAGCGCAGCGAGTCCCTTGTGGAGGATCGCAACCCCTTCGGGCAGGAGCAGGACGGGAGCTGGAGCGGCCACAACCACCTCACCGGCAACTGGATGCAGGCAGGCTCCTTTGAGCAGTTGGTAACGGAGTATTGGGATGCCGGCTATGGGGGAAGGCTGGGCAATGCGCCCGGTACCGCCGATGCGGCCAACTACCGGGGACGGGGCTACGTGCAGCTCACCGGGCGGAGCAACTACGAGCGAATGACCAACACTCTCAACGGGTCCGGCTTCTCCTACAGCATCGACGGCGTCACCTATGGGGGCCAGAACAACCCACCCATCGACCTGTTGGCCCACCCGGATCACGTGAACCGCGCGCCCGATCTGGCCGCCAAGGTCATGGTGGAGGGCATGACCTCGGGCAGCTTCACCGGTATGTCCCTGGGGGACTGCATCAACAACGATGGCGTGGACTTCTGGAACGCGCGAAAGACCGTGAACGGGGACGCCGAGCAGAATGGGGACCTGGTGGCCGGGCACGCCAACACCTACGCGAGCGTACTGCTCCGCGACAACCTGTGGAACAAGGCCTTCGAAGCGCCCGCGATTTCATAGTCGGATCACGCCTGATCACCCGATCCCGGCCCCCCGGGAAACAAGGATCGCGGAGGCCACAATCGTATGGCACGATTCTTGCATGCCTCCACCATAGCCCCGATGGCGCGGCTGTGGAGGTGGCGTGCTCTTGCTCCTGGCGTGTATCGACGGAAAAGAGGAGTCACTCCCTCTGGAGTCTGAGCCGGAAGCCGTGCAGTGGGCTCCCGCCTTCGACACCAGCACCAGCGGCGCGCTCTCCGGCGTGTGGGGCTCCGGCGCCGACGACGTGTGGATTGTGGGCGGGAAACCAGGGGCAGCCGAGATCTACCACTACGACGGGGCCGCGTGGAGCCCCTCCCCAGCGCCAGAGGGAGTGGATCTGCTGGTGTGGGTCCATGGACTCGGGCCCGAGCTGGCCTATACCGTCGGAACTGCGGGCTCGGCCGCCCGGTGGAATGGAAGAGTGTGGGAGCGCCTGGAGACTGGAACCACCCAGGATCTTTGGGGTATCTTCTGTGTCAGCTCGGACGACATCTGGGTGGTGGGTGGGGAGCCCGATGTGGGGCCACCACTGATTCTGCATTACGATGGAACCAGCTTCAGTCCGGTGAGCTTGGACCCCGCTGAAAACAGTCGTGACGCAACCACGCTGTTCAAGGTATGGGGCATAGACGGAAAGCTCTGGATTGTCGGGCAACATGGGCTGATTCTGTCCCATGTGGATGGCCAGTGGAAGGAGCAGGCCGGCGGCCCGGAGGCTTCTGAGGATTTTGTGTTCTTATGGGGGACATCTGGCGAGCATGTGGTGGCGGTGGGCGGCCGGAGCAATGCGCGGATCTCCACCTGGGACGGAACCGGATGGACCACGACCTCACCGTCGGGACGCGGAGGTCTGAACGCCATCCACATGCCCAGTGCAGAAGAGGCGGTGATCGGCGGGGTGTACGGCTATGTCGCCACGCTGAACCCCACGACGGGCGAGATCACGGAAGACGCTCCCCTCTCCGGTGGGGATGTCCATGCGATCTGGGGAGATGGCCGCCGCTCCTATGCCGTGGGCGGCTATTTTGCGGAACCTTATGGGGGGCTTGCCTACGTGAGGGAGGCACCGTGATCCTGCTGATGCTGTTGGGCTGTCCACCGGCGGAGGACCCGGCGGCCTACGGCAGCCACGGCGCAATCGCGGCGGACGTCCGTGCGCCGCTGGGCGACGTGGTGCCCTTTGCCGACGAAGAACAGGTAGAAGTGTTTGAGCGCGGCAAAAATGTGGCAATGCGTACCTTCGCACTTTCTGATGGTCTGGGGCCGGGCTTCAACCTGACCGCGTGCAGCAATTGCCACGAGCGCCCTACGGTGGGCGGGGCCGCCGGCCTCTACCGCAATTTCTACCTTACTGGAAAGATCACGGAAGATGGCGCCTTTCTTCCCGCAGAATCGGCGGGAACATCGGGAGGGGTGATTCGCCTGTACTACAGCGGCACCGAGGAGCCCGCCCGACCCACCTACGACGAAGAGACCGATGTAATTGCCCAGCGAAACCCCATTCCCTTCTTCGGGGTGGGACTCCTGGCCGAGCTGGAGGAGGCCGAGATCCTGAAGTGCGCCGACCCCGACGATCGGAACGGAGACGGAATTTCGGGGCGTCCCAACTATGATCGCGGCTTTGTCGGACGTTTCGGGATGAAGTCGCAGACGGTGTCCATCGAGGGCTTCATCCGGGGTCCGCTGCGTAACCACCTGGGTATCACCAGCGATCCCCTGTCCAACGAACAGCGGGCCCTGCTGCCGGTGGATAGCTCCACACCCCAAGTCGGCTGGTTGTTCCAGATTTTTCCGGCAGCTTGGGCACAAGCTGCGGCTCCCGACGGCCCGCTCACCGATACCGATGCGATTCCCGATCCCGAGCTTTCCTCCTCCGACCTCTTCGATCTGGTCAGCTTTTCGATGCTGACGGCGGCCCCACCGGTGGAGCCGCTGCGCACCGAGGGGGAGCGGGCGGGACAGGCCCATTTTGACGAGATCGGCTGTGCGGACTGCCACCTCCCCCGGATCAACGGACCGCGGGGTCCCCTGCCGGTCTACTCCGATCTGCTCCTGCACGACATGGGCGCGACCCTGGCCGACGGCATACAACAAGGCGAGGCGGAAGGCAATGAATTTCGCACTCAGCCCCTGTGGGGAGTGAGCGCCGTCGGCCCGTACCTGCACGACGGGCGCGCCGCCACCCTGAGCGCGGCCATCCTGCTGCACGGGGGAGAGGCTCAGGAGGCCCGCGATGGCTTTGCCGCATTGAGCACCACCGAACAGGAGGATCTCCTTTCCTTTCTGGGGACACTGGGCGGCAGAAGTCAGTACAGTCCCGGTCTGCAACCGCCCGGCGTGCCCTTGCCCGCCGCCGGCGAGTGGGGCGGGCCCCTGCCCGGACTTAGCGCCCTCGAGCTATCCAGCTTTGAGAATGGTTTTGCGGCCTTCGATCGCGATCATAGCTTGGCAGAAGGGGTGGGCGCTCCCCGGTTCAATGGGGACTCCTGTCGGGCCTGCCACTTTCAGCCGGTCTTCGGCGGAGCCGGGCCCCGGGACATGAACGTGATGCGCCACGGGTTGCTCAGCAGCGCGGGAGACTTTATCATTCCCCTGGTTGGAACCATACTTCATCGAGAGACGGCGCTGGCCGGCTCCGCCAATGTGCCCCAACTCGAGGCGAGCATTTTTGAGGCCCGACAGACGCCCCACCTCTTCGGGCTCGGGCTGATCGAGGCGATCCCTGAGGCAGCGCTCGTCGCGCAGGCCGATCCCGAGGACAGCGATGGAGACGGCATTTCCGGGCGCCTGTCCCGTGTGGACGGAGACCGGATCGGGCGCTTCGGGTGGAAAGCGCAGGTTCCGGACATTGCCGAGTTCGTACGAGATGCGGTTGGCGCAGAGCTTGGGATGACCCTGGAGGATGAGCCAGGGCGTGTGTTCGGGCGTCGGTACGACGACGATGCGGTTCCCGACCCCGAGATGAGCTCGGGAGAGGCCGATGCGCTGGTGGACTATCTGCGGCTGCTGGGCCCGCCGCCACGGACCACCCCCGAGGACGCGGCTCAAGCCGCCGCCGGAGAGGGGCATTTCACGCAGATCGGCTGCGCCAAATGCCACAGTCCGAGCCTGGAGGGGGTGCCGCTGTACTCCGATCTGCTGCTGCACCAGCTCCTGCCTGCGGAGGCGGTGGGGATCGAGGAGGCCTCCGCCGACATGTGGGAGTTTCGCACCGCGCCGCTGTGGGGCCTCGCAAAAACAGCTCCCTACCTGCATGATGGACGCGGCGATACCGTGGAGCAGGCCATCGCCGGGCACGCGGGCGAGGCAGGCCAGAGCGTGGAGAATTGGATGGCACTGAGCGAGGAAGAACGCGCGGAGCTCCTCGCCTTTCTGGGAACCCTGTGAGCCTGTTGCTGCTCTTGTTGGGCTGCCCCCCGGCTCCCCCAGACTCGGAGACCCCGAAGGAGAGCGGCAGTACTGCCTTCCAGTGGCCGGATCCCCTCTCCACCCCGACCACCCCCACGCTGGATGTGGGCGATTTTTCGTCAGCATCCACCTGTAAAAGCTGTCATCCCAGCCACTACCAGGAATGGACGGGCTCGCCCCACGCCTGGGCCATGCAGGATCCGGTCTTTCAGGCGCTGGTCGGAGTACGACAGGACGCTTTTGCGGGAGAGCAGGACGCGTTCTGTGTACAGTGCCACTCGTCCATCGCGACGCGGGGGGGAGAGGTGGCACCCGGTTTTTCCTTCGACGACCTGTCCCCCGTGGTGATGGAGGGGGTGACCTGCGAAGCCTGCCACAAGGTGTCGGAGGTGCTGCGTCCCTACAACAGTGGTCATCAGCTTGATCCAACGGGTCCACTGCGGGGAGGGCTGGAGGAGCCCATGGAGAATGGGGCCCATCGGTCCCAGTTCTCTACATTGTTTGGAACCGCAGAATTCTGTGCAGGCTGCCACGACGTGATGGAGATCAACGGGCTGGACCTGGAGCGCCCCTATGCGGAGTGGCAGCAGACCCCGGCCGGGGCCGAGGGGCGACCCTGTCAAAGCTGCCATATGCCGACTGTCCGTGAGCCCGCCGCCGTTGGCGGACCTGCTCGGGATCGGCACAGCCATCGGTTTGTCGGGGTGGATCTGCCGCTCAAAGAAGGGCTGATGCAGGAGGAGGGGGAGGCTGAGCTACGGGCGGCGGTTCAGACGCTCTTGACCTCGGCCGCCTCCCTGATGTTGGATGTGCCGCAGCAGTATCGGGCTGGAGAGCAGGTCGATCTTCGTGTTTCCGTCCACAACAACATCGACGCCCACTCTTTTCCCACCGGCACCACCTTCCTGCGGCAGTGTTGGCTGGAGCTTGTGGTCACGGACGCGGAGGGTCGAACAGTTTTTACCACCGGCGACCTCGACCCCAATGGGGATCTGAAGGACCGCTGGAGCAGCCTGGAGCCCTACGGCGATCCCAACCTGATCAGCTTCTCCTCCGGCTTTTTGGATCAGGGCGGACAACCCACGCTGTTCACCCACCTGGCCACCGAGCACAGCAGCAACGCCATCGGCGCTCTGTATACCCGAACGCTCAGCTACTTTGTTCAGGTTCCAAGCGATGTTACCGGCGACCTGACTGTACGCAGCCGCCTGCGCTTCCGCGCCATCGCCCCCCACCTCCTACGCCTGCTGGACCTACCCGAGCTGGTGGATCGGGTGGAGGTCTTTGATGTGGATGTGGTGGAGTGCGTGATACAAGAGGGGCAGTGATACATTTTGTGGGTGATACATCCCGGATGATACTGACACGGCACCAATTGGTTTTGCAATTCTGCCCTTCAGCCTTTCGCCTTTTGCCCTTCTCCCAAGGGTGGGTCCAGGGAGGGGCTCTGAAACGACCCCCCCCAACATTTCCATAATCCACAAAGCGGTTCCGTCGTTTCACAGCCCCTCCCCTGGCCGGGGTTGTTAGGGGCCTGGAAGGTCCTTAACTCGGGAGAGTGCAGAGAGGGCGGAAAGCCCTCTTTGCAACGCCGGCGCGGGGGAACACCGCCACCATCAACCGCAGCCTTGGCTGCAAGCAACGCCTCGCGCAAAGCAGACCGCCTGTCGGGCCAACGACCTCCACGCTCACGACGAAGGCCGTAAAACCATAGGGTGCCGCGTCCGTACACCCCGAGTGATACATCCCGAGTGATACATCCCGAGTGATACATCCCGAGTGATACATCCGAAACCTACCCCGTGAACCCCGCCCCCGGCCGATCCATCCGCTCCCGCACCACCTCCAACACCCGTAACACCGCCTTATAGCTCCCAAAAGGCGGAAACACGTAGGTCCCCGTCACGCGCGGATGCTGCACCACCTCCGTCAGCGCCTCCTGGGCCACATGAATTCCCACCTCACGCTGCGCATCCCGATCCCCCGCCTCACGCAGGCGATCCCGGATCTTCAGGGGCACCTGCATCCCCGGCACCTCGTTGTGCAGAAAATCCGCATTCTTCAGCGAAGCCAGCGGCATGATCCCCACCAAAAACGGCACCTTCGGAAAGTCTTTCGTCCGCTCGAAGAAGCGGAACAGCAACTCCGAGTCATAGACCGGCTGAGAGAAGAAATACTCCGCTCCCGCCTCTACCTTCCGGCGGTAGCGATCCACTTCCAGGTCCAGATCAATATGGCCGGGGTTGCACCCCGCACCCACCAGCAGCTCGGTCTTCCCACCGATGGGCTGCCCCGAAAAATCCAGCCCCCGATTCAGCATCTGGATGAAGGTGATCAGACCGATGGCGTCGATATCAAAGACCGCGGTCGCATCCGGATAGGTCCCCATCTTCGGAGGATCCCCGGTGATCGCCAGGATGTTGTGAAGGCCCAGCGCGTGGGCCCCCAAAAGGTCCATCTGCATCCCCAGCAGGTTCCGGTCCCGACAGCAGTAGTGGACCACCGCCTCCATCCCCACATGCTGCCGCACAAGCTGCGCCAACGCCGAGGGCCCCATGCGTGCCACCGCCCGGGGACCATCGGCGATGTTCACCACATCGATGCCCCCCTCCCGCAAGAGGTTCGCCCCCTCGACCGCCTTGAGCGGATCCACCCCACGGGGCGGCTCCAGCTCCACGCTTACACAGAACTTTCCTCCGTACATTTTTTTCCCCAGCTCCGACTTCTCGGAGGGAGGGGTGGGAGGTGCGGAGGGCCGATTTTTCACCGCCTCAGTCACCGGCTCCGGCAGCCGCCGATCCGCGGTGACTGAGCGGATAAAACCGGAGATCTCCTTGATCATCAGTGGCGTGGTCCCACAGCACCCACCCACAATACTCGCGCCCATCTGCACAAAACGACGGGCGTACTCCGCCATATACTCGGGCGCCGCCAGGTACAGCGTGCGGCCATCCACCACCTGGGGCAGTCCCGCGTTGGGGATCGCCGCAAGCTTCATGTCGCTGACTGCCAGCAGCCGCTCAATGACCCGCTGCACCCCGCGCGGCCCATTGCTGCAGTTGGTCCCAAAGGCGTCCACACCCCAGGATTTGACCGCACGAATCGCGTCTTCTGGATTCTCCCCCTCCAACTGCGCCTGCTCCGGTCCCACGAAGTGGAAGGACATACAGGCCACAATAGGAAGATCACAGACCGCTTTCACCGCGCGCACCGCCTGCCACAGCTCGCCCAATCGGCTGAAGGTCTCCAGGATGATCAGGTCGGCGCCCGCATCAGCCAAGACCTCAGCCTGCGCCTTGAAGGCCGCGAAAGCTTCGCCCGGGGAGAGCTTGCCCACGGGAGCCAGGGTGGCCCCGGTGGGACCGATGGACGCCGCCACCAGACAGCGGTCCCGCGCCTCGGCCTTGGCCAGCTTCACCGCAGCGGCGTTGATGTCCTTCATCCGGCCTTCCAGTCCGAAGGCGGCCAAACGCACCGGGTTTCCACCGAAAGAATTGGTGGTGAGGACATCGGCACCGGCCTGACGGTAGGCCGCATGGATCTCCCGCACCATCTCCGGCTGCGTCACACACAAATCGTCATAGCACCGATTAATAAAGACGCCCTTGGAATACAGCTCTGTACCCATTGCGCCGTCAAAGAGCAGCACCCGCTCGGACAGCCGCTCCCGGAATGTACTGGACATCAATGATCCTGGAGGTCGTGATCGCCTGACGGAGAGGGTAGCGGATTATCGCCGGAGGGGGCAGGCTCGTCTGGTGAGAGTGTGAAGGCGAGTACCGTGATGTTGTCCCCTCCCCCACCCCGGTTGGCGGCGGCCACATAGCCACGCACCAGATCCATCGCGACCGGTCCGGTGACCTCCTTCGGCAGCTTCCGGATCCCCTCCTTCAGCACCTCGCCCACCAGTCCTTCGTCCGCCCCCGCATAGTCGGAGAAGCCATCCGAGCACAGTACCAGCCACTCCCCGGGCAGCAGAACCAGGGTCCGCTGCATCAGTGGAGGAAGTGCCGGCTTTCCGTTGGGGTCGAAGTGTCCAACAAAACCCACCAGCGCGTGGCCGGGCTCGCCCCAGTCCACCTCCAACCCCGAAAGCGCCATCCGAAGCTGCATCGCCTTCAGGTTCTGGTCCCAGGTCAGCGGATACACCACCTCGCTGGTGGCGATATAGGCACGGGAGTCACCCAGGGCCGCCAGGTGAATGCGGTTGCCCGACATCACCGCCGCCACCACCGTCGTCCCCATCGGCGCCTCCCCCTCCAGCTTTCCATCCACCAGCTTGGACGAGGCGTCACAGACCGCTTCGTTGGCACGCCGCAGCGCCGACTCCAGGAAGGCGTGCACGCGCGGAGAGGATGCGCCGCGCAGCATCTCCCCGCCCATCATCCAGCTTTGCCGCAGGGAACGCACCACCACCGCCGAGGCCTTGTCGCCAGAGCCCACCGTACAGAGGGAGATTCCGTCGGCCACCACCAGCATGGCCAGATCCGGCTCGCCCACCAACAAAAAACTATCCTGGTTGGTTTGTGCGGAGAGACTCTTCATCAGCCCGATGTGGGTGTCGAAACCCAGCACCACCTGGGCGCGGCAGTTCCAAGGAACCCCGCGGCGAAGCCGGAAGGTGGACTCGGCGGCCAGCAGCCTCTGCTGAAGCTGCAGGCCATCGTTGATCCCCGCCTCCGAGAAGCCCTCGATGCAGACGCCCTGAAACTCGGGAGGCACGCCACGGTTCACCGCGGCCGTCAAAAAGGGAAGCTCCATATCGGTGATCTGCTGTGGAATCTTGCCCAGCACCTGCTCCAGGCAAAGCC
>JBEIQS010000400.1:0-3153 GCA_040376425.1 Alphaproteobacteria bacterium
ACGGCTACGCACTCTTGTGGGTGGGCCCGCTATTTACGGTGGCGGTGTTTCTGAACCGGTCGCGCATTCTGGTGGAGCACGGGCTGCCGCTGCTGCGCGGGGTACCCCCCTGCCGGAGGGGAATCCCCACCGTGGACGTGGTGGTGCCCTGGTGGCAGGCCGCGATTTTCTCCCCCTTCTCCTTCAACTATCACTGCTGTCACCACCTGTACATGACGGTCCCCCACCACAACCTCCCCCAGCTCCGCCAGTTGCTCCGGGATTTTGCGGTCCCCGACTACTACGAGGAAGAAAGCAGCTACTTCGCCTGTATCCGCAAAGCCATGAGGGCATAAGCCATGATTCTCGAGTCCCGTATCGACCCCAAGGTGCTTCTGCTCATCGACTGCGAGAGCAGCGCCGGTATCGACAAGAGCGAGGGGGGCGGTGCGCACAATGATCCGGACAAAGTCCTGGAAAATGTGCGCAGCGTGGTGCAGAGCATCTCGTCCGAGCTGGCGGCGGGCCTATCCCTGACCCCCGCCCAGTCGGTGCAGATCGCCTTCGCGGTCCGGGTGAACGGCAACGGATCCGTGGTCGTCGCCCAGAACCTGGACGGGGGGCAGTTTCAGGTCACCCTGAAGGTGGCCTGAAGCCGCCCCCGCAACCCCTACTGCGGCACCCCTTCCTTCAGGATGCTGAGGTCCAGGTTGGGGGTATCTTCCAGCCAGGCGGAGAAGCCACGGACAAAGTTGTACCGGGGCTCAATCGTGGTATCGCCAGGGACGTAGTAGCTGTCCGCGTCCACCAGGGGCTGGCCACAGACTTCAAAGGTGCCGCCGGCACCGTCGTCCACGTCCACGCAGGCGCCGAAGTCGGTTTCGATGTAAAGGCCACCGTTCCAGTCATAGGCATCAAAAGTGTAGCCGCCACTACCATCAGGGTGGTTGATGGCGATGTACTGGGTCATGTAGGCCAGCTCATAGTCGGCGAAGGTGTCCCCTTCCTTGTAGATGTCGTACAGGTGGTCGGAGAGGGGGCCGAAACCCAGGCCGAAGTGCATGCCGTCCATCACCACCAGCGGGTCGCCGCCCTCAAAGACCGCGGGGTCAAGCTCGTAGCAGCGGTCGCTGTAGGTGTCCGGTAGCACTTCCAGGTAGCCCTCGTAGGCATCCCAGGTCTCCAGCTCCAGGCCGGTGCCGCCCTTGCCCGCATCCCAGTCGAATTCCTGACCTTTGAAGTCCGCCTCCTGCCAACGGAAGATTGCGACATACTCGCAATATTCGTCTTCAAAGCCGGGATCATCCGAGGTCATGCTGAAATAGTCCAGCGAAGCCAGGGTCACCAGCACGTACGGGATGGTGGCCTGCAGGTCCCCGTTGGTGTCTTCGTAGATGTAGTTGTCCAGAAAGTGCAGGTCTTGGTTCCAGACACCCGTGAACTCAAAACCCAGGGCCGCCACTTCCAGGTAGTCGCCGACCGGCGGGTCGCTTTCCTTGCCGCTGTCGTCCGTTGCGGAGCTGTCGTCGGTGTTGTCGTCCGGTGGGATGTAGGAATCGGTATCTTTTTCGGTGCGGTCACAGGCCATCAGGGCCAGAAGCAAAGTCAGCATCGTCTCCTCCAGAGGGGCCGCTATCTTAGCACAGTTTTTGCAGGCCGTCCCGACCCGCACCCCTCGCGCCACGATGTGGTCAGGGCTCCAGAACGGGCTGACCCCTCAGTGCGGTTGCCAGGAAGGTGGCGTAGAATTTCTCTGCCGAGGGGTTGTCGTAGATCGCAAAATGCCCGTTTTCAGGGTACTGCGCCAGCCCTGCGGTGTTCTCGGCACCGGTCCAGTCACGAACATTGTTGGATGCCGGCCAACCTTCCGGGTCCAAACCGCGAAGACGGAAGGCTTCGGGAGCATTGGCGGGCGGCCCCACCACGGGGACCCGTGCCGCCGCCGCCAGGGCCTCCGTCGTGACCGATGGTGTGTACTCATCCAGCAATCCTTCGGTGAGAAGGACGGGAAGAGGCTGCCCACCCACCCGTGGATCTTCCACGTACCAGCCGGGCGCGTAGTTGATGGGGTCGGTGACTTCGGCCATGGACTGGATCAAGCCCACCACCGGGTGAAACAGGTTGGCCTCCTCCGTTTCCCCAAATCCCAAAAGACTTTCGATCAAGGCTTGGATGTCGAGGGGATCCTTGCGCAGCTCCAGGGTGAGTGCCAGCACGCCCCCGGCTCCAGAAAAGCCCACTGCGCGGACATCTTCGGCCAGGAAGGGTGCCGCCATCCCTCCGGAAAGCCCGCCTTGGGAGTGCCCGAAATAGGCCACCCGTGCAGGATCCAGGAGGATCTCGCCCCGGCTGGAGCTGAACCGGGGCGGCCGGGAGGTCAACAGCTCGGCAATGAAGATGTGGTCCGCAGCCCCCTGCCGGAAATTTCCGCGTCCGGCCTCGGGGTTCAGATAGTTGAAGCTGTCCAGCTCGGCGTCGGTGTCGGGGGTGGCCCGGTCCCCATGGAGCGGCTGCGAGATGGCCAGCACCGCCATGCCCTCGCGGGCCAGCACGGGGCCCTCGTCCTCTTTGCGGCGGGCGATGGTCTGGTCGTCTCCTCCGGTGCCATGCCCGTAGATCACCACCGGCCACCCCGCGGCAGGCATGTCGCCGAAGGGGACGGTCAGGGTGAAGCGAACCCGCTCCCAGGCCTGCACCTCCGGTTTTCCTGTAGTATCGAATACAAAACCGCCCCCGTCGTTCCGGTAGGGGCGCTGCCCACGCTGCCAGATGGGCACATCCACATAGCCCTGGTAGACGTAGCAGGGCAGAAGCAGCCCCTCCACCTGGGTGACTTCCTGATCCCAAAAGGGCATCCCCAGGTTGTCGTGGATCTCGCGCGCCACCGCCGCCAATTCGGCGCGGGGATCCTGCGTGGTGAAGGTGGTCACCATCGCCACCTCCTCCAGGTCCACGTCCAGTGAACGCAGGGTAGCTTCTACCGAATTCAGCGCCTTGTCCGCCTCCCAATCCAGCGTCTGGCTTCCCTTGCGCGCCAGAGGCTCCTTCAAGACCAGGGCATAGGTGGTGGCCGGCCGCAGGGGAAAGCCCGGGACGGGGGTGATCGCCAGCAGGTTGGAGGGTTGAAAGGAGGTGGCGTCGGCCGTCCATTGAAAGGTCAGGGGCATCGGCTCG
>JBEIQS010000157.1:0-14112 GCA_040376425.1 Alphaproteobacteria bacterium
CAAAACCACCACCGCGGTTCCGTCGTTTCACAGCCCCTCCCCTGGCCGGGGTTTTTAGGGGCCTGGAAGGTCCCTAAATCGGGAGGGTCGAAGGGAGGGCAGAAGGCCCTCCCTTGGGCGGCTCGGAGCCCCTCCGCCAAAAACACCCGCAGCCTTGGCTGCAAACGACGCCCACGCGACGAAGACCGCCCACGCGACGCAGACCGCCCCCCACCCCCCTAATGCACCCAATCATCCTTCCCCTTCCCCCCCTCAATCACCGAAAAACGTCCCAACCGCTTCTCGGCCTGCCGCCGTTGCAACCGCAGCTTCAGCCTGCGCGTCCAGTCCGAAAATCCGAAGGTCCACAGGACCGCAGCCAGCCAGGAAAAGAGCATCACAAAAGCCCCTACATCCCGATGGGCCGCCGCGAAATAGACCGCGAACAAACCCGTGCCCCAGCCCATCCACGATGCCTGCACCGGCACCACGAAGAACAGCATCACCCGGGCCTGCGGCATCCCAAAACAGAAAAGGCAGAGCAAGGCGGTGGTCAGCCCGTTCTGCCCGGCGAAGAGGGACGGATTGAGTACACCCGCAAGGTCTAACACAAAAACACCCGCAAGGCTCAGCACCCAGGAGAAGGCCAGCGCCTGCAGCAGCGCACGACGCCCCATCAGCCGATCGACCGTGGCCAGCGAAAAAAAGATCACCAGCCAGTCGAAGAACATATTCGACAAGGAGGGTGACGCAATCAGAACCGCCGTCAGCGGCTGCCAGGGCTGAAAACCCGCCGACAAGCTATGCCAGGCAAACAGGTCCACAAAGGGCTGCCCCACGCCCCACTGCACCATCAGTACAAAGGCCAAGGCTAACAGAACATTTCGGACCAGGGGGGTCAGCAGCGTGGAGAGCTGAAACATGTCCGATCCATAACGCGACGCCCCTTGCGGATCCGCTGCGAATCGGCAAAGGAGGGGCGTGCTCTTCCGCCTGTGCCTCCTCTCGCTGGCTCTCGCCCACCCTGCGGCGGTCGGCGGCGCCGTTGCCCACACCGACCGTGCAGCGCTGGGTCTGAAGACCCGCATGACCCTGCATCCCGACCATGTGGAGCTGGTGCTCCTGGTGGAGATCCCGACGGCCCGGCTTGCGCTTGAGTCCAAAGAAGCTGGATTCCCAGAAAGCAAGCTACGGGAGCTTCAAGATAGCCTGTGGCTACGCCTGGACGGCGAACGCCTGATGCTGAGCCCCGTACCCATCGCGCAGCCGATCCGGGAGTCGACCGAAGCCGGCATTTCAGAGATCGAGGTGCAGCTTCGGGGGCCACTCCCCAAGGCCGAGGGCGATCTTTCCCTGGAAGTAGGCGCCTATCCCACCGACAACGCCTTGGTCGCCACCGCTGTGGATGTGGACGGCAGCCTGGTCATCCCCCAGACCACCCTGGTCGAGCTGCACAACGGCGAGCTGCGCAACAACCGCAATGGCCAGTGGCTGCGCGATGAAGGCGCACGTCGCACCATCCTCCGCTTTCGACCTGCAGGAATTCTGGAACGTGGCCAGGGCCTCTTTCCCATCGGCGAGCGCCTCGCCGGGCGTGCCCGCCTGAATCCGCCCCCCATCGTTGGGGTTATCGCCATCATTCTTTCCGTAGCTTGGATTCTTTTTCGGAAAAAGAGCTGAATGGCCGGTCGCGACACGCTCCTGTTGACGGCGGCCAACCTTCTGGCGCGAATCACCGGGCTGGCGCGGGAGGTGGTCTTCTCCGCCTACTTCGGCGGGGGACTGGTACCGGATGCCTTCAATGCGGCCTTTCGTGTGCCCCAGCTCTTTCGCGAGCTGCTGGTCGAGGGCTCTCTTCAGAATGCCCTGGTGCCCTCGCTGCTGGACGAACAGGAGCGGAGGGGGGAAGAGGAGGCCTGGAAGCTGGCCAATGCCGCCCTTTGCCTGCTGGCTCTGGTGCTTGGCCTGGTCACCCTGCTCCTGTACTTCGGCGCCCCGTGGTGGGTGCAGTTGGTGGCCTCGGACTACGCCGAAAACCCCGACAAGATGGCGCTCACCGTCGGGCTCACCCGCTGGCTCTCCCCCTTCCTGGCTGGACTTTCGCTGGCGGGCTTTGTAGGGGGTATCCTCAACTCGCGCGGCCGCTTCCTGGGGCCGGCCCTGACCCAGAACCTCCTGAACCTGCTGGTGCTGGGGGCCTGTGTTGTGGGCCCGGCCTGGGAGGCCCGTACCGGCCAGCCTCCCATCGTGCTGGTTGCACTCACGACGAGCGTCTCTGGCTTTCTTCAGCTTCTCCTTCTTCTCCCCGGCCTCTACCGAAGCGGTTTTCGCTTCCGCCCGCAGTGGGGCCACCCGGCCCTGGGCGGCATGATCCGCCGCTTTGGCCCGGCCTTGATCGGCATCTCCACCGTCCAGCTCAGCCTGCTCATCGAGTCGCAGTGGGCCGCGAGCTATGGCGACGGCCCGCTGACCTGGCTGCTGCTCTCCTTTCGTCTGATCCAGATTCCCCTTGCGGTTTTTGCGGGCTCCGTGGCCACCGCAGCGCTGGCCGAGCTGGCGCTCCAACATGCCCGCGGTGACCACGTCGGTCTGGCCAAAAGCCTGGGCAAAGCGCTGCGGCTCAACAGTATGCTGGTGCTACCCTCGGCCGTGGCCTTCATCGTCCTGGCCGAGCCCCTGGCCCGCTTCTGTTTTGAGCGGGGCGCCTTCACCCCAGAGGCGACCCTGGGCACCGCCGCCATGCTGCGTATGTACGGCCTGGCCTGCTTCGGCATCTGCTTCCACCGGGTGGCCGTGCCGGTGTACTACGCCCTGAACCAGCCGCAGCTCCCCGCCCGCCTCTCCATCGGCGCGCTGGCGGCCAAACTACCCTTGTTGTACCTGCTCACTGGCCCGATCGGCATGGGGATGGAGGCGCTGCCGCTCTCCCACGCCATCACCGTGGGCGGCGAGTCGATTTTTTTGTACTCTGGACTACGAACTGCACTGAAGGACGAGCCCATGCTGCGGCCCCACCTGAAGCTGCTTTTTGCCAGTGGGATCCTGGCACTCAGCCTGTGGTGGCTGGCGGACAAGGTGCCGGTGTGGGCGGCCTGCGCGGTGGGGGGGCTGGGGTATCTGGGTCTGGTCCATGCCCTGGGTGTGGGGGAGCTGGGTGGCCTGTTCAAGCGGCGGGGAATGCCACCTTTTGTGGATCCGCAGACGGCAGAGGCGCTTCTGTGCCTGGCGAAGGAGGCCTGGTGGGACGGCAGCCACTTCCGCAGCGGTGCCCGCGCCTGGCGACCGGTTGCGTCGGGTGGGCTGCTGCGCCTGGAGGAGGAGGCCACGCCCGAAAACACCGCCCTTCGCCTGGAACATGCGCCGGCCATTGTGGTGCGCCTGGGCCAGGGGCCGCCGGGAATGCGGGGCCTGGCCTTCGGCGACCGCTGCTGGTCGGCGGAGGGAAATTTTTGTAAGGAGGGCCCGGTGGCTGGCCCGAGGATTCCTGTGGGATGAGGCCGACTGCTGCGCGCATGCTGGCCGTGACTCTGATCCGAGTCACTACATGATCTTCCGCCTGAAACGAAGCCTCCTTGGCCCCTCTCCCGTTCATGCCCGCCTGGGTCTTCTGTACAAACGTCGCTATCACTACGATGGTTTTCCGCTGGATGTGCTCCCCGGTGTTTTTGATCCCCGCCAGACCCTGGTGGGCGAGTGGATGGCCCTGCAGCTCCGCGCCCGCCGGGGGGAGCGCTGGCTGGAGCTGGGCTGCGGCAGCGGACTGATCAGCCTGTGCCTGGCGCGGCAGGGGGCGTCGGTCACCGCGGTGGATCTCGACCCCCTCGCGGTGCAGAACACCGCCCACAACGCCCGGCTTTGGGGGCTCTCTCTGGACCTGCACCAGGGGGACCTGTTCGGCCCGCTGCGCGATGGGGCCGCTGCTTTCGATGGGGTGGTTGCGAACCTGCCTTTTTGGGAGGGGGAGCCAACCGGGGGCTTCTGGTCCCTCGCCATGCATGCGGGGAGGGACTTTTCGCTTCTTCGTCGATTTTCCAAAGAATTCAGGGACTTTGCACCGCGGGCCCTGCTGGGGCTCTCGGAAGCCGGGGGGCACTGGCGGGGTGCAGAGGCCGCGCTGGGGGGGCCCGGGCTGCTGCGCCGGGAGCGGGTCCACGGCGAGTGGCTGCGCCTGGTGGAGCTGCGTTGACCAGCTTCCGCCGCGATCCCCCACTTCTGTAGCCCACTCCCCTCCCCCTTCTCCCCGGTTCCGGCTACCCTGACCAGCCGAGGATGGACCCACATGAAGGTCGCTCTGATCAACCCGACCCCCATGGACCACTACAGTCCCTGTATCCGTACGCTCTCCTCGCACCTGAAGCAGAACGGACATGATACGCGCCTCATCTTTTTGCCAGCGGATACCTATGGAAACCGCTTCAAGATGTCGCACATCATGCAGATGCCACAGACGATGGTGGACGACCTTTTGGAGCTGGTGAAGGACTGCGACCTGGTGGGCATGAGCTTTCTGACCACCATGTTCGACGTGGCGGTGCAGGCAAGCCGGGCGATCCAGGGAAAATACCCGGACAAGCACCTGATCTGGGGGGGATTTCACCCCACCACCATGCCCCAGCAGGGCCTGGAATTTGTGGACGGTGTCTGTGTGGGCGAGGGCGAGCACGCACTCCTGGAGCTGTGCGAGCGTCTGGAGGATGGCAAGGACTGGTATGATGTCCGCAATTTCTGGTTCCGCAAGCGCAATGGCAAGGTGGTCGGCAACCCACACCGTCCGCTGGTGCAGGATCTGGACTCCCTTCCGTACCAGGACTTCGACTTCGTGGACGACTGGACCTACGACGAGAAAAAGCGGCATTTGGTGCGGCTGGACTGGGAGCACTACCGGAAGATCATCCCCACCTACCCGGATCGCACCGGGGAGCTGCGCCCGGCCTACAAGACGATGATCACCCGGGGCTGCCCGCACAAGTGCTCGTACTGTGGGGTGGCCTTCAACCACGATCTCTACAAAGGGCAGTCCTACCTACGGCGCCGCTCCGTCGAACATATGATCGGCGAGATCAAGCTGGTCACCCGGCAGCACCCGGAGATCGGCATCATCCACTTTCAGGACGACGTCTTTTTCTCCACCTCCACCGAGGAGATCCAGAAATTCTCGGACGTCTGGCAGCGGGAGATCGCGCTGCCCTTCCGCGCCCAGTGCTCGCCCACAACCATCAACGAAGAGAAGTACAAGGCGCTGATCGACGCCGGGCTCTGCTTCACCGAGCTGGGCATCCAGACCGGAAGCACCGAGACCATGAAGATGTACAAGCGCGGCATGACCAACGAACAGCTTCTTAAGGCCGTCAATATTATTTCGAAGTATAAGGACAATATCCAAGTTCCTGACTACCACATGATCCTGGACAATCCCTGGGAGAGCACCGAGGATGTGATGAAGGGACTGCGGCTCTTGTGGACACTGCCGCCTCCCTACAACCTGCTTCCCTCCTCGCTGATCCCCTACCCCGGCACAGAGTTCTACCACAAGACCATCGAAGATGGCATCGTCACCGACGAGTACAACGAGATCTACCGGAAAGGTTTTCATACGCCCAACGGCAGCTACCTCAACTTCCTGTTCTTCCTGACCTTGTTCAACAACCTCCCTAAAGAGATCTGCCAGTTTCTGGCAAATGATCGCTTTGTGCGGGTCTTCAACCAGCGCAAGTACGACTGGTTCTGGGGCAAGGCCTACCAGTACGGCGAATATGTACGACAGGCGCAGAAGCTCTCCACCTTCGCGCTTAAGGGTAAACTGTTCGAAATCAAGAGTGTCCGCGAGCTGAAGCGGGTGGCCAACCAGATCAAATGACCCCCGGCCGCCTGCAATTCATCGTCCAGCGCTACCTTCAGTCCTACTTCACCACCCGCTCCCACCTGAAAAACCTGCTGATGAAGCGGATCTACCGGTCTGTTCAGAAGGGGGAGATCGACGAGGCTTCGGGACGCCAGATGGTGGAGGAGCTGCTGGATCGCCTGGAGGCGGCGGGACTGCTCAACGATGCGGCCTACACCGACTCCAAGGTGCGGATGTTGCTGCGCCGCGGCAACTCGCGGGCGCAGGCCACCGCCAAGCTGGCAACCAAGGGGATCTCCAGCGAAAAAGTGCAGGGGGTACTACGGGAGATTCGCGAGGAGCAGGGAGTGGACCCCGACATCCAGGCCGCCGAAAACCTGGCCCGCCGTCGGAAGCTGGGCCCCTATCGGGACCCCACCAAGCGCGCCCAAGGTCGCGATGAGCGTCGGGAACAGGATCGGAAAGACCTCGGCGTGCTGGGGCGTGCGGGCTTTTCCTACGCGGTGGCTCATAAGGCGCTCCAGCGTCCGGTGGGAGAGCTGGAAGAGGAATAGGCTTTGCTCCAGGCTGCTTGCCCGCGCAGTGGCGGTCCGGCAAAAAATATGCCAAGGGGAAAGATCGGAGCATTCATGCGCCTGTTCCCCCTCCTCCTCCTCCTGGCTGCCTGCGACGGACCCTCCGGCACCGATTCTGTGGCCAAAAACCAGGATCTTGACCGCGACGGCACGCCCGACGAGGCGGACTGCAACCCCGACGATCCCACCGTCTACCCGGGCGCCCTGGAAGCCTGTGATGGCGTGGATCAGGACTGCGACGACGTTGCGGACAACGGTGTGACCACCGCCTACTATCCCGACGCCGACGGCGACCGCTGGGGTGCCGACACCGGTGCAACCGAGGCCTGCTCGGCCCCCGAAGGCTACGTCGAGTCGGGGGGAGACTGCGACGACAGTAACGACAAGATCCACCCCCGCGCCGCCGAAAACGACTGCACCGATCCCACGGACTACAACTGCGACGGCAGCACGGGCTACGCCGACGCCGACGGCGATCAGGTCGCGGCATGCAACGACTGTGACGATCGCGATGCCACCATCAACCCCGATGCCACCGAGTACTGCGACGGGACCGACAACAACTGCGATGGCACCACCGACGAGCCCGAGGCCGTCGACGCCACCCTCTGGTACGACGACGGCGACGGCGATGGCTACGGCGTCGAGGAACAGGCCACCCGCGCCTGCGACCAGCCTCCCAACGCCGCCGCCGAAGCCGGCGATTGTAACGACGCCGATCCCGCCTACAACCCCGGCGCTACCGAAGGGGACTGCACCGACCCCAACGACTACAATTGCGACGGAAGCACCGGCTACGGCGACCTGGACGGCGACAGCTACCCCGCCTGCCTGGACTGCGACGACCGCAACAGCGGCGCGAACCCCGGCGCCACCGAGGTCTGCAATGGCTTTGACGACGACTGCGATAGCGCCGTCGACGAGCCCCAGGCCGCCGACGCCACCACCTGGTACAGCGACCGCGACGGCGACGGCTACGGGCTGGATAGCTCGGCCACCGTCGCCTGCAATCAACCGGCAGGCTACGTCAATGTAGGCGGAGACTGTGACGACGGAAACACTGCCTTCAACCCAGGCGAGTTGGAGCCGGATTGCGCAGATCCAAACGACTACAATTGCGATGGCGCCACCGGCTATGCCGATGCCGACCACGACGGCTACGCCGCCTGTGAAGACTGTGATGACAGCGTTGCCACCACCAACCCCGGCGGCACGGAGCGCTGCGACGGCTCGGACAACGACTGCGACGGCATCACCGACGAAAGTGACGCCATCGACGCCGGCATCTGGTATCGGGACAGCGATGCCGACGGCTACGGCGATGCCACCGCAGCCTCCTCCTCCTGCACCCAACCCAGCGGCTACGTGGCCAATGGCGGCGACTGCAACGACCGCTACGCCAGCGCCTACCCCGGCGGCGTCGAGACCTGCAACGCCTTGGACGACGACTGCGACGGCACCACCGACGAAGCCGACGCCGTCAATGCGCCCCGTTGGTACCCGGACGTGGACGCCGACGGCTATGGCGATGCCAACAGCTCCATTCCCGCCTGCACCCAACCCAGCGGCTACCTGGGCGCCGGTACCGACTGCGACGACGCCGTGGCGGCCACGCACCCCGGTGCGGCCGAGTATTGTGATGGCGACGACAACGACTGTGATGGCACCACGGACGAAAACAGCGCCTTGGACGCGGCAACCTGGTATGCCGACACCGACGGCGACAACTATGGCAATGCCGCCAGTACCAGCCGCGCCTGCACCCAACCCGCAGGTTTTGTAGCGGACGCTACAGACTGCGACGACAGCCGCAACAGCAGCTACCCTCGCGCCTCCGAATATTGCAATGGCCGTGACGACGACTGCGACGGCACCACCGACGAAAGTGCCTCGGTAGACGCGCTCACCTGGTATCAGGACAGCGACGGCGACGGCTATGGAAACAGCAGTGCGCGTCTGGTCGCGTGCAGCCAACCCTCCGGCTACGCCGCTAGCTCTACGGACTGCGACGACAGCGACCAGAACGAAAATCCCGCCGCATCCGAACGCTGCGACGGTGACGACGACGACTGCGACGGGCTGACCGACGAAAGTGGGGCCATCAACGCCTCCACCTGGTACCTGGACAGCGACCGGGACGGCTATGGCGGCAGCAGCAGCACCACCGCCTGCAGCGCGCCCAGCGGCTACATCGCGACCGGCGGTGACTGCGACGACAGCGCCATCAACGTCTACCCCAGCGCCGCCGAGTACTGCAACGGCTACGACGACGACTGCGACGGCACCACCGACGAAGCCAGCGCCGTGAACGCGACCCGCTACTACGCCGACAGCGACGGGGACGGCTACGGCAACGCCGCCAGCGCCACCTCGGCCTGCGCAAGGCCGACCGGCTACGTCACCGACGCCACTGACTGCGACGACACCAACAGCGGCGAAAACCCCGCCGCATCCGAAGTCTGTGACGGCGACGACGACGACTGCGACGGCGCCATCGACGAAAACAGCGCCATCAACGCCAGCACCTACTACCTGGACGTGGACGGCGACAACTACGGCGGCAGCACCAGCAGCCGCGCCTGCAGCCGCCCCGCGGGCTACAGCCTGGTCAACACCGACTGCAACGACAGCGACAGCAGCGCCTACCCCGGCGCCCCCGAATATTGCGACGGCGTGGACGACGACTGCGATGGTGCCATCGATGATAGTGCCGTCAACCCAACCACCTGGTATCGCGACGCCGACAGCGACGGCTACGGCGTCTCCACTACCAGCAGCAACGGCTGCACCGCACCGAGCGGCTACGTCTCCAGCAGCACCGACTGCAACGATGGAAACGCAAACGTCCGCCCCGGCGCCAGCGAAACCTGTAACAGTATCGACGACGACTGTGACGGCAGCATCGACGAAGGGGTAGGCACCACCTACTACCGCGACGCCGACGGCGACGGATTTGGAAGCTCCGCCACCTCCACCACCAATTGCACCGGCATCGCGCCGGTGGGCTACCGGCTGGAGAGCACGGACTGTAACGACAACAGTGTCAGCTACCACCCCTACGCCTACGACATCTCCACCGACGCCACCGACCACGACTGCAACGGAAGCACCAGCCCCCGCGTCGCCTATACCTCGGGAACCGCCGGCGATGACAGCTCCACCACCGTCCGCCCCGCCTCCTTCACCTTTCCCTTCTGCGGCACCAACTACGGCACCAGCGCCGGTAGCATCTACATGATCAGCAACGGCCGCATCACCCTGGGCAGCAGCGACACCGACTACACCCCCGCCCTGACCGAGTCCACCTCGGACATCGCCATCGAGCCCTACTGGCGCGACCTGGACGCCACCACGGGCGGCATCTACTGGGCTGAATTCACCGACGCGCTGGTCTTCTATTGGATCAACGTGCCCGAGTATGCGGGCTACGCCGGGGAATTTGCCACCTTCAGCGCCGTGCTGTTCGATGACGGGCGGGTGCTGTTCACCTACGGAAGCAACACCCACTACACCCTGGATCCCATCGTGGGGATCACCTGCCTGGCCAGTGCCGCCCCCAGTGAGACCGACTGGAGCGGCATCAGCTACAGTGCCGGCTACTGGGGCTACGGCACCGGCACGGAGCGGGCCTTGGCCCAGGATTTTGACGGCTACTTCTACGGCGATGCCTTCGATCTGGCCAACAGTGCCATCCGCCTCTGCGCCAATCCCAGCAATTCTGGTCTGGCCCACTGCGCGGAATGATACTACGATTCGATATATATCGAATCGTAGTATAGGCCCGGGCAGGGGGGAGCGGGTGGGAGGCGGAAACAAGTCCCCGTGGTATAGTTGCGGCGATGCCACTCCGAAAAAAACTGGCCCTCTGGGCCGGCACCACCTTGGCCGGTGTGGGCATCGGCCTGATCTGGCTGCTCTACAGCGGCTCGGTGCTCCTGAACGACAGCCGCCTGCACGACGCCATCGCTTTCTGGATCCTGATCCTGGTTCCGCTCCAAGCAGCCATGTTCTGGAGCATCGGCGGCTTTGTCCTCGGTTTTGTACTCTTCCTCTTCAGCTTTCTGCTGCCGGAGGAGCCACCCGCGCCAACATCTTGATGCGTCAAGGGAGATCACGGGGGGAAAGGCAGGGAGGCCCCCTCAGCCCCCCGCCACCAGCCCCACCATCAGGGGGATGGAGGGCACCCCGGGCGGTGGCCCGAAACGACGCGCGTCCAATCCCTCCGGTCCGCGCGCCACCAACGCCGGGTTCAGACGGCAGCCGTTGGACCAGGGCCACTCCTCCAGCCGCTGCATCGACAACCCGGCCCCCACCAGCGCATTCACGATGTCCGCCAGGGTGTGCTGCACCGCGTGAGAGCGGTGCGGATTTACATAGTCCCCGATGCCATCTTGGTGTCCGGAGGGGGACAGGGCCCCATTGGCCGCGCCCACATAGTCCGACACCGGATCCGAAAAAAAGACCCCCGGCGCAAAGTAAGGTTCCACAAGGCGGAATTCCCCGTCAAAGGACCAGGCCATCGGGTGAAACTCCACCACCACGAGGCGCCCCCCCGGGCGCAGCACCCGCCGGATACCCCGGGCCACCCGCGGCAGGTCGTGCATCCATGGAAGAAAGCCATAGCTGCCAAAGACCACGTCCACCCGCCGCTCGGTATGCTCCAAAAAATGAAGCACCTCGTCGTGGATGAAGGGCAGATCCGCCTCGGCTTCGGCGGCGATCTGCCGAGCTGCCGCAATCGCCACCTCGGACATATCCACCCCGCAGCAGCGGGCTCCGTGCCGAAGCTGTAGCGAGAGCGTGTCCTGGCCGCTGTTGCAGCACAGGTGCAGCAGCTCCTTCCCGGAAATATCCCCCAACAGGCTCACTTCTTCCGGGAAGAGGCTGCTGTTCTGCCGCAGCCATAGCCCCTGGTTCACCTTGTGCGCATTGTGGGCCGCCGTGGCGACATTCCAGCTTTGCCGCGTTTCTTCCTGCTCAGGGGTCAAGGGAAGTGGGGAGGAGGTAGGCATACGGCCCTCTAACCTGCCCGGGTGCCGGGCGAAGTCACCGCCCCGCCCTCTGCAAAGGTGGGTGTGGGCAATGGGCTATCCGCCTCCCCCTATCCCCTCAGGCTTTTCGGCGAAGGATGGTCCCCCTCCAGCCAGTGGGGCGGCATCGTGGCTTCATAGCCAGGGATAGCCTCGACATTTCCAGCCCAGCGCGCAATGTTCGGCCAGCGGTTGCCGATCGGCAGCAGGCCCAGCTCCAGCCCGGCGGCGGCGGGGCGGGTGGCGGCCCGTACCAACTGTTGGAGACCGCAGAACCATACGATATCCGCCGTAGATAGCTGCTTCCCAACCAGGTAGCCTCCGGCCACTTTTTTCTCCAGCAGATCCAGCTCAGCCACCAGCGCCGGTAGCGCTTCTTTCACCTTTGCTGCGTCGTTTTCCAGGTTTCCGAACAGGATGGGTCGGGCCACTGCGCCGATGGTGGCATTGGCCAGCGACTCAAACTCCATGACGTGCCGCCAGATCTGCCCGGTCTCCTCTGCATGTTCTCCAAACAGCGGCGGCTGTGCAAATCGCTTGTCCAGCCAAGCCAGGATGGCCAGCGACTCGTTCAACACAAAATCACCTTCGCGGATCGTTGGCACTTTCCCCCGTGGATTCAGCGCGAGAAACTCGGGTGTACGTGTCTCCTTGTTGGAGAATGACAACAGCTTGGAGCTGTACGGCACGCCCTTGTAGGCAAAGGCGAGCAGCACCCTCCATGCGGGTGTACTTCCACTTCCCCAATAGACTTCGATGGACATTCTGGCTTCCTGGTGAGCGCCCCCTCTATCCAGTCCGACATCACGCGGCGAGTGTATCACAAAAATGCATGTAGCATCTATAGAATCGTGATACATGGCATTCATGTATCAGCGGAGGTGATCCCGGCCGCACAACGCTGGGCCATGTGGCGACCTGAAGCAGCGCCGGCGAAAATCTCAGTATAGGCGTCTATAATGAGATCCGCGTGCCACTGAGGGGGCCCACAGCTTCGAAGCGCTGCGTCGATGCCGGACGATCCGGTGGCCGAGAAAGTCACCGGAATGTCCTGAAGTTGCCGATGGTGTCCGGTACCACCACTGCCCTCCCGGACTGCCCGCGAAGGGAGCCTACTGCGACGCGTCTGCAGAAGGGTTAATGACCCTCTGGGGAGAAGGACCCATGCTGTTACTTTGGCTCACCGGTTGCCTGTACACACATGACTATCTGGACTGGGTCTACACCCAGCTTGAAGACGATGATGGCGATGGCTTCCGGGAGATCGACGGGGACTGCGACGATGCCAACCCCGACGCCCACCCCGGTATGGACGAGGTGTGTGATGGCCTCGACAACGACTGCAGTGGCGACGTCGACGGGGATGCGCTGGACATCGTGCCCTGGTATCAGGATCGCGACCAGGACGGCTACGGGAACGAGGTGGTGGTGCGGCTGTCCTGCGATCCGATTCCGACCTATGCCACCGCAGCGGGCGACTGTAACGACGACGACCCGGATGTACACCCGGAGGCGGAAATCCGCTGCGGCGAGGCGTTGGATCGGGACTGTGACGGCGTGGATGAGGACTTTGACGAGGATGGTGACGGTTTTTTCTGGTGCGAGGACTGCAAGGACCGCAACGAGGACATCTATCCGGACGCTCAAGAATTGTGTAATGGCGACGATGACGATTGTGATGGCCAGGTTGATGAGGAGGGTGCCATCCCCAACAGCTACTTCCCGGACGCGGACAGGGACAGCTACGGGGATCCAGCGGGCGAGGTGGTGTCGTGCGAGGTGATCGCAGGCTATGTGCGCGATGGGGGCGACTGCGACGATCACGATGCCGCCGTTCATCCCGATCAGGACGAGGTCTGCGGAAATGGGGTGGACGACAACTGCAACGGACCCTCGGAGTCTTGCGGATTGAGTACGACGGCATCCGCCGGCTTCATCGGAGAGACCACCTTTGCAATTGGGCAATTCTCGCAATCTTCCAACCTCGTGAATGTGGGAGATATGGACGCGGATGGGGATGAGGAGCTCGCGTTTATGTCTGAGGGGCAGGTGGTGGTGCAGGCCGCTCCGTTCACACAGGTGGATCAGCCCATCACCGTCGGGGCCCTGGTGCATGTGGTCTCCAGCTCGGCAGGCCTTGGTCTCAAGGTGGTTCCCCTCGGAGACACGGACACGGACGGTACGGTCGAGGTGGCCATCACGGACCCCCTGGAAGGCACCGGCTCAGTGTACCTTTTGAGCACCCAGCGGGGAGTACGTTCGCCCGCCGACCTTGACCTTCTGACCGGGCCCGCTGACCAGTCCTATTTTGGCTATGGGATTCTCAGGGGGAATTTCCTGGATCCCAACGGGGACCACCTCCTGGTGACCACCGCAAACCTCACGGACAATTCCAGCCGCACCTACGCCGTCTCTCTTCCTCTGGCCGCAGAGCCAACCTTTGAAGAGGTCCTGTCCACCGGGGCTGGAGAGGGCCTGTTGGGAGCGGTGTCCTATGTGCTCGACGCCAACGGGGATGGTCAGGATGACATTGCCGTGTCTCGCTGCGACTGGGACTACGCAAGTGAGACTCAAAAAGGAACCTTTTTGGCTGTCTTTATTGGGCCCCTCCAGGGTCAACGGCTGCAGGAGGCGGACGTCGAGGTCGAAGCCAGCTTTGGGATCAATGTGAGTGGTGGGGTGGGTG
>JBEIQS010000029.1:0-39433 GCA_040376425.1 Alphaproteobacteria bacterium
CTGGCGACCGGGAGATTTGTCGCAAACGCCACGAACGTCCTGCTCTTTGGTCCGCCCGGAGTGGGAAAGACGCATCTGGCGATCGGGATCGGGCGGGCCTGCGTGGAGGCCGGCTACTCGGTGCTGTTTGTGACGGCGACGGAGTTGATCGCGGCGTTGGACAAGGCACATGCGGAGGGTCGTCTGGCGGAGCGCCTGGCGCACTACGGGAAGCCGAAGCTGTTGATCATCGATGAGCTGGGCTACCTCCCGTTCGAGAAGTCAGCATCCCACCTGCTGTTTCAGTTGGTGGTGAAGCGCTACGAGAAGACGGCGACGTTGATCACGACGAACCAGTTGGTGACGCAGTGGGGCACGGTATTCGGCGATGAGATGATGGCGGCGGCCCTGCTGGACCGACTGCTGCACCACAGCCACACGCTGGTCATTCAGGGCGACAGCTACCGCATGCGGGAGAAACGTCGGGCCGGGCTCTGGTCCCCGCCGACGAACGGATCATAACGGAAAACACTCAACTCATTGCGACGCAAGGGGGGTCAGATTTCATGGCGCGTAGGGGGTCAGATTTCGTGGCGCTTGACACTTGTCGGCGCAAGCCAGCGGCACGGGCCTTGCGCGACGGCTTCGCCGTCCGCGGATACGCCCCTTACGGCGGCCCTGTCGCCTTGTGCAGACCCTTCAGAATCTCGGATGTTATGCCGAACTCTCGACGATCCCAAACACCCGTTGCAGCAGGTCAAACCAGGAAGGTCGCTCGGTCTCCCTTGAATCCACGGCCTCGTCTGCCGGCTCTTCTCGGGGGCTCGGCACAACCGCCTTTCGCAATGGCGCTGTTGGAACAGTCGCTGGATGAGCGGAAGCAGAGGCGAAAATCAACTTTGGCGGCGCCGCCAAAGTGGACGGGAGGGCGGCCGGAGCAGTCACCCCGTCGCATACGCGGGAGCGCCCTGCTAAGATGTTTCGGTAGCCGGCGTGTCTCACTCACTGTGGCATGGAGGGTAACCAACCAATTGAAATTGAACGTACATCCTACAGTTTGAGTGCCTTTTCACCGACACCCCGAGGCTTAAGCGGTGTACCCGACATGGCCAGGTCCGGCGGTCTTCTGGTCCAGTACCGGGCCTCGGAAGGAGCTCCGCCGCCGGCCCCGCTTCACAGGAAGCAGGAGTGACGTCCCCCTCAGCCCCCGCTACCCGGCGGCGCCTCTTCGATGCTGCGGGCATCCCGCAAGCGTCGGCTGCAGAAGAGCAGGTTCTGCCCACGAAAGAAGATGGCCACCGGGCTCTCGCAGGCGGAGATGTCGGCAAAACCCGGCACCGGCTGCGGACGGGTCCAGTTCAGGCCATCGGTGGAGGCAGCGCGGACCAGGCTCAGGCGCCCTCCCGGCCCCGGTCCATGGGCCAACAACTGTACAACCCCATCCTGCTTCCACACAAAGGGAACGGTGATCCCCGGCAGTTCAGCCACCTGGCGCACCTCTCCTCCCTCGCGGCGCCCCACCAGCACCCGAGGCACCTTCCCCAGGATAAATTCGGTTCCGTAGAGCAGATCTCCAAAGGGCGAGGGGTCCGCAAAGGCCGGAAGCGACCAGATGGGGCGTCCGGCCTGGAAGAGCCCATCCGGCCCCAGCTCGGCCCGCACTACCGGGTGATCGCCGGTCAGGCTCACCGGGTCCACCCCCAAAGCGCCGGTGCGAACCCAAGAGTAAAGGACCGGCTTGCCCTCCTCATAGGCGATGTGGCTGTCCACCAGCGACAGGCGGTCGGCCAGCCACCAGCGCCGCGCCCCCCAGTGCTCCAGGTCTTGACTGGTCAAGGTCACCACCGAAGAGGAGTGGAAGGGAGGGAATTTCGGGCCCAGCTCCTTGGGTAGCGACACCATCCCGGTCAACAGCAGCCCTCCCTCAGGTGTCTCGGCGAGTCCCAGAGAGGTCAGCGAGTGGGCGATCCACCGCAGCGGACGCCAGCTCTGGCCATCCGGTGAGCTGTATAACCACACGTCGGTCATCGCCACCGCGCCCAGCTTCGGGTCAAAAAGGCCCTCCAGACCTGCATCGATGGTAGTCGGGTCGGAGCTGCGCGGAGCGGTGGCTTCCGGCGGCAACACCGGCACCGTGGACCACTCCTGCACCGTCTGCTTTTGCAGGTCCACGTTGGGCCAGGGGCTGCCCCGCACCGCCCCCCGCTCGCCCAAAAGCCAGCCCAGCTCAGGTCCCTGACCCCATGTGGCATTTTTGTCCAGGTGCACCGTTTCATAGCCCGCGTCCGAGAGGGCCTTTTGGATCTGGAGCAACTGAAAGGAATTCTGCGCCAGCAGCGCACGGAGCGGGGAGGGGGCGGTCGTCTCCAGGCCCACCGACACGGGGATGCCCTGTGCGGCCAGGGCCAGGCCGGGGCCGGGGTCGCGGGGGAGGGGGAGGAAGAAGATCGGGCCTTTTTCTTCTGAGGCGGGGAGGGGGGTGCGTGTGGGCAGGCAGAGAAAGAGCTGCGCGGGAAGGAGGAGGGGCAGAAGCCACTCGGTCCGGGGGCGGGGTGCCAACAGCAGGATGGCGGACAGGGCAGTGAGCGCTGAAAATCCGCTCAGATGTTCGGCAACGGAGAGGGGAGGCAGCCCCCGAAGCAGCAGCAGCGGCGAGGGCAGCGGGCGCTGCGCCAGAAGAATCAGCTCCCCCCGCCAATGCAGAAGGGGGCCTAGGGCGAGGAGGAGACCGGCCGCGCCCCAGAGTGCAAGCCGTCGGCGCGGGCGGTCCCACAGCCCCAAAAGCAAGGCCAGAAGCAGCGGACTTCCCCAGCCCCAGAGGATGCCCTCCAGCGAAGCCGCCCCCGGATCCCCCTGGGGCCCACCCAGAAGGGCCGCGCCGACGGAGGGCCGCAGGCTATCCTCGGCCACCAGTGTCCACAGGCGCCCCAAATACAAAATCCCCGCGACGGCCGCAGTGGGCAGAAGTGTCCGGTCCCGAAGGTGTTTGGGGTCCAGTATCCCCACACTGACCAGCGCCCCCACCAGCAGCCCCGGCGAGCTGCCGAGCAACAACCCTGCGCCCATCTGGCGGAGAAGGCTGGGTCGGCCCAGCCACCACAGCAGCAGGGGCAGATACAGGATTCCACCCGCCTCCACTGCTCCACTCTCCAGAAGCCCCCAGCTTGCAGGCCAAAAAACCCACAAGAGTGCCCACTCCGGCCGCAACCCTCGGCCCGCCAGCCAGTGCGCCGCCCCCCAGCCCCCCAGCACCAAACGCCCCAGCCACAGCAGGTTCCAGGCCCAGGCCGGGCCCAGAATCCAGGTGAGCGGCAGATACAAGAGCACTTCGGGGAAGGCCGCCGGCCACCACCAGCCCCCCTCCGGGTAGTTCAGTAGTGTGGGATACAATCCGTTTGAAATAAAGGAAGAAGCTGTATAGTACAGCGAGAGCATCCCCACCTGCGGCGCGGAGCCGCGCGGTGTCCCATCCGGAAGCAGAAGGGCCATCGATAGGAGCAGGGCCAGAAGGACCACACCCCGCACCCGGTTCATGGGCGCTCCAGCAAGAGCCCGCTGTGGCCGTCGGGCAGCGGATAGGACTTGAGCACGCGGTGCGCCGTCTCTTCCAGCCAGCGCTTGCCCGCGCGGCTGGAGGGATGGGTGACAACATAAATCACGCGAACGGTCGGCGGCTCACGGCGCAGCTCGCCGGGGGCGGGCGGCGGGGCGTCGTCCACCACCGACAGCGGCCCGCGGTAGGAGTTGGTCATCAGCCCCTGCGGCGAAACCATGGCGTGAATGCTCAGAAGATCCAGGTTCATCTCGTGCACTTCGGCCACAAGCTGGTAGACCGAGGAGGTGGGCGCCTCGGGCAGGGTATCCAACAGCATCCCCAGCACCCGGTGATCTCCCAGAAAGGGTTGTGCATCTTCCAGGACCGTCTTGCAGAGCCAGGGGTCCGGGTGCTCGGAGACGGGCTGAAAGGGGGTGGCCGGCGTGGGCCACGGGCTCAGGCTGCGGAGGCTGCTCAGGGAGTGCTCCAGCGCCCGACGTGAGGGGACTTCACTTGCATCGCTGTCCTTATAGGCCAGAAAGCTGCCTCGGAAGCCGGGGGCCAGAGCCGCAAGAAGCATCACGGCGGGCTGCCAGCCCCAGCGACTCGGCGGCGCCCCGGCGGCCGCGATCAGGAAGACCAGGGGCAGGGCGTAGCGCCCCTCGCGGCTGTTCATCGCCCCCAGGAAGAGAAGGCCGGAAAGCAAGGCCAGGAGCGGCAACTTTCGACGGATCCCCAGGGCCCCGAGGCTCAAAAGCGCCAGTGCCGGCCAGCCCAGGGCATCCTTCAGCACGGTCCAGAACATCGCCTGTCCCTGGCCCGCAAAGCGCTGCATCAGGCTGCGCTGTTCTGGAAAATTGCCTGGTGCTACCGGCGGATTGAGTGCAGAGGCCACATAGTCCACCACCGCATGGTGGTTCGCCCCCATCCAGATCCCCGCCACGATCACCCACGTCCCCACTGCCAGGGCGAGGTTGCGTGGCTGCCGCCAGAGTGCGGGCACACAGACCACCACCACCGGCAGAAAAAGCACCAGTGGAACCGAGTACTTGGTCAGAAAGGCGGCGCCGAGCCAGAAACCGAAGCCCAGCGCCTCCCGGCGGCGACTGAGGCCCTCCGATGCGTGCAGCCAGCCCAGGCTCTGCAACACCACGGCCGCCGTGGGCAGGTCAAAGCCGTGATGATCGGCGGACCACCAGGTCAATCCCGCAGAGAGGCCCGCCAACATCGCCAGCGCCCCGGCCTGCAGGTCCGGCTGCCCTTTTTCGCGACAAAGAAGTGTACTTCCATGTAAAAGGAGCAGCATCCAAAACAGATCCGCCACCGCAACGATCGCGCGCAGCGGCAGGCCCAGAGTGGCCAAGCCCACCAGCGGCAGGTAAGCAAAGGGCGGATGGGGGGCGGAAAGCTGAAACATCGCCACGGCCACGTCCACCAGCTCGCCGCTGCGGAGCATCGTTCCCAGGCGCAGCGCCTGGGACAGCATATGCGGTCCATCTGCGGCCGGAAAACGGTCGGAAGTCCCGATGGTAAGGGCGAGGACCAGGGCGCCAAGCAGCGCGAGGATCGGGAGGGCGGACTTCATGGGGCCGCTTCAAGCTAACTGGAATTGCCGCCGCGCGGGCAGCCGTTAGGTTGCAGGGGTGACTCTGCTGCTGCTCCTCGCCTGCACCCCCTCGCCGCCCCGCCTTGAAGGGACGGCCGGTCCCAACCTGCTGCTGATCACCGTGGACACCCTGCGGGCGGACCACATCGGGGCCTATGGCTACGACCGCAACACGACGCCCGTGATGGACCGGCTGGCCAAAAATGGCGTTCGTTTCACCGATGCCTACACGCCACGGGGGCTGACCTGGCCGGCGTTGGCCACGCTGATGACCGGGCTGTACCCGGTACAGCATGGGGTGCGCACCAACGCCATGCTGTTGGACAACAAGGCCACGACCCTGGCAGAAATCTTGACGGGTCAAGGCTATAAGAGCGGGGCCATCCTCACTAATTCCTTTGACCAGTACTGGGAAGGCTTCTCCAAGGTGATCCCCATCGACCGGGATCCGCGCGATGGCGTAGCCAGCCGCGAGGCGCAGGCCTGGCTCTCCACCGCGAAGGCCCCATTCTTTCTGTGGGTACACCTTGTGGCTCCCCACGACCCGTGGGTGACGCATGAAGAAACAAGAGACTTTCAAAGTTGGTTCTATCGCGGTCCCATGAACGGGAGTGTGTCGGCCAGAACCCGGTGGATGTTGACCCGGGGCAATGAAGAGGACCGCCAGGCCGCCATCGACCTGTACGATGGCGAGGTGGTGTACACCGACGCAATGATCGGCCAACTTTTAGAGAAACTCGACGATCTGGGCCTGCGCGAGAGCACCCTGGTGGCGCTGACGGCGGACCACGGAGAGGAGCTGGGCGACCACGGGCACTACCTGCACCACCAGTCCAGCCCCTGGGAGGGCGTGGCGCGGGTGCCGCTGATCCTGTCCCAGCCGGGGGTGATCACGCCGGGAGTGCTGGATACAGGCACCGATCTGCTCGATGTTGGGCCCACGTTGCTGGAGCTGCTGGGAAAGGGGCAGCCGCTGGGTGAGGGGCGCTCGTTGGTGCCGCTGTTGCGGGGCGAAAATCTGCCTCCCAAGCTGCTTGTGGCTGAGCTGGAGGAGCGAATCCTGATCCTGCGCAGCCCGCGATGGACCTACATCCAGAACCCCGATAACTATGCGCCACCCTTGGTTTCTCCGCTGGAGCTGCGCACCGGCGGGCTGGGTCCCCAGGGCAACGCCTATGCCCTGCCCCGCTATGGGCTGTATGATCGACTACAGGATCGCTACGAAAGGGTGAACCTCGCCGACAAGGAGCGGGCCGCCCTGCGGGAAATGCAGGGGCTGGCGACGCTGTGGGCACAGGAGCACGGCTGGCCGCAGGGGCAGCGCGCCGATGTGGATGCGGATCTGCGCGCCAAGATGGAGGCGCTTGGCTATTGGTTTTCCGAGCCTAGCGGCACCACCACGCCGGGCAGTCTTCCGGCTGCCACGTCGCCCTGAAGGGCGCGGAGGCAGTCCGCATCCGGACGCTGGCCCGCACTGCTCCAGCCCAGGGCCGCCCGCGCGCTGCGCTGGGCCTCGGGCATCTCCAGGAAGGGAACCCGCCAGGAAGAGGCAGGAGAAAGCCAGGAAGGCAGGATGCCCGTCACCAGAAGCAGCAGTACCGCCAGCGAGATCCACCTCCGACGACCACCCGCGCCCCCCACCGTCTGCCAGGCCAGCGCGAGAAGCAGGGGGAGAAAGGGAAGTCCCACCGCTAAAAAACGCTCGGCGGGCTCCATGCGCGCCGCACTGAAGAAGGCCAGGGCAAAAGGAAGGGCCGGAAGGAGCATCGGCAGCTTCTCCCGCCATTCTGCGCGCAAGCCCACCAGGGACAGGGTCGCGCCCAGGGCGATCAGCGGCAGCCAGGGATCCACCTGCGTCTCGCGCAGCTTCTGCTGAAAGGCTCCCTGAGGAACCGTGACCTGCGCCTGGCGGGCGAGAATGTAGAAGGTCTGCGGGATGCGGAGGGGGTTGGAATAGCCCCAACGAAAGCCGGTATAGCCGGAGTGGCCTGCATCTACGATCACGCCGTTGGTCTTCAGCATCAGCGCCGTCTGCCCCTCTAGCGGCAGGGTGGGCCCATAGAAAATTTTTCCAAGGAACCAGGCCAGGATCAGCGGGGTGAGGATGGCTGCCGCCTTCCAGCTCCGGCCTGCCTGCACCCGCCAGGCCACCCCCAGAAGAAGGAGCAGCCCGGGGAGCGCCCACAACAGCCCGCGGGCATCCACCAACAGGCAGGTGGCTACGCCCACGCTCCCCCAAAAAAGGCCTTTCAGACTACCCAAACGCCAGGCCAGCACCGGAAGAACGCTGCCCAGCACCAGGCCTGCCACCACTTCCGGGTAGAAGGAGAGAAGGCGCGGCACCAGCGCCAGCGGCGCCACCACCCCAACAAAAAAAACCGTCGCAAGACCAAGTGCCCAGCCCCGGATCGCCACCCCCCAAAGGTAGAGCCCCGCCACCAGGCCCATGCTACTGGCCAGCGCGCCCAGCGCCATCCCATCCAGAACCCCGAAAAACTTCGCGAAGAAGGCAGGTAACAGCCCCGCCCCTACCGACCGGAGTATGTACCAATTGCCCAGACCCCCCTCCCGAAGGGAGGCCACCGACATACAATAGGCCTGAAAATCCGCCGAAGTCCAGCCGGGCAGGTAGAAGCGGCTGAACCAGAGGAGCAGCGCCAGACCTCCCAGGATGCCCACAGGCAGCGCCAGGAACAGCTCCCACCTCCGCAACGGCTCGGGCCGCTCTGGCGCCCCAGCGGGCAGCAGACGCGGCAGAAAGGCCAGAAGAAGAGGAAGGTAGGACATCCGACCGCTCTATCCCCTTCGCTGCGGATCGGGCGCAGGCCGCCGGCATGTTAAGGCAGGCGCATGTGGTTCCTGATCGCGTGCAGTAGCTCCGAGCTGACTCTGGACGGCATCGACGACTACCGAGCGGTCGAGCTTCGCGACGTTGACGGCCCCGCCATCACGATAGAAGCCTGGATCTACCCCGAAGAGGGTGGTGCGCCCCGGCAGAACATCCTGGCAAGGCGCGACCCGAAGGAGGGCAACGACGCCTTCACCTTCCGGCTGCGGCAGGACTGGGGGGGCGTGCTGGAGCTGGGCCTCGCCGCGCAGGGCGGCACCTGGGGCACCTTTGGCAAAATCAAGGTTCCCCCTTCTCAATGGAGCTTCGTCACCGTCACGCACGACCGCCAGAGCCGGCAGGTCTGCTTTTTTGTGAATGCGCAGCCCGATCGCTGCGACCAGAGCCGCATCCCCCCTGGAAAAGGAGAACTTCCCACCTGGATCGGCGGCGACCCGCTGCATGGGCCCAAGGCGCGCCCCTTCAAGGGCAAGATCAAGGGGATGCGGGTATGGACCAGCCTGCGGACCGCGGCGGAGATCCAGGCGGATATGGCAGGGGGGAAGGGGGGGATGGAGCTTTTGTAGAGAAGACTACGGAGAGGTGCTACCGGTAGAACCCTGTTGCCCCCGATACCTGAACAGAGCACTCTATCCGGGGAGCTTCCTATGGCCGGTGCAAAAAGGCCATTCGCCCAGCCTAAACCGGGCAAGATCGTGCGCTACTCGGAGTCTGCCTCGGCGCGGCCCCACCTTGTCCATCGTCGCCACCCTATGCCGTGTTTGTTTCTCGCCACGGGCATCGGGCACGGGTTGCCCCTGGTCACGTCGGACGCAAAAATTCAGGCGTGGAAGGGTATTCCGGTAGTCTGGTAGGGAGAAGCAGGTGGAGATAAGCCCGGCGTTCTCCCGATCCCCACAAGGCGCGTGCGGCCAAAGCGCCGCAGGCGCCTTCGCGCTGACCCTTGCCCTGGTCCATGCTATGATCCCTGAATGCACCCCCTCTATGCCCCGAAAAACCGCCCCCGCCCGGTGGTCTACCCGGACAGCGACGGAAAACCGATGTCCGACAACACCCTGCAATACGAGTGGATCGTCACCATCAAAGGTGGCTTGGACGCGGCACTCCCAGACTTTGTAGCCGGAGATCTGCTCTGGTACCCGGTCGAGGGAAAGCCAGATATCCGCGCCGCACCCGATGTGCTGGTCGCCCTGGGCCGCCCCAAGGGCTATCGTGGCTCCTACAAGCAGTGGGAAGAAGGAGGCATCGCGCCGCAGGTGGTTTTTGAGATTCTGTCACCTGGCAATCGCTACGCGGAAATGGTGAAGAAGTTGGGCTTCTACCAGCACCACCAGGTCCAGGAATACTACGTCTACGATCCCGACGACAACGAGTTTTTCGGCTACCAGCGGCAGGGGAACCGCCTGGACCCGATCGAGGTGCTGGACGGTTGGGTCAGCCCGCTGTTGGGCATCCGCTTTCAGACTTCGGCGGACAAACTCCAGATTTTCCATGCCGACGACAAGCCCTTTTTGACCTTTACCGAGCTGACCGCACGCGCCGACCGCGAGAGCCAACGGGCAGATGAGGCGCTGGTAGAGGCCGAGGCGGAGCGGCGCCAAGCCGAAGCGGAGCGGCAGCGGGCCGACGCGGAGCGCCAGCGGGCGGACGACGTGCAGGCGCAGATGGAAGTAGAGCGCCGCCGCACCGCCGCGATGGAGGCCCGGTTGCGGGCGTTGGGGCTGGATCCGGAGGGCTGAGGCCACTGGATGGGCCCCGAGTTTTTCAACTCTGTCGACGTCGATAGAGTTGAAAAAGTGGGGGATCTCCTACCGGTAGACTTCCCGGCGATGACCGATTGCCTGCACGACCACTTCTTCGGCATTCACGGCGTAGATCACCCGATAGTCGCCCACTCTCAGCCGATAGAGGTTGCCGCTTCCGCTCATTTTCAGGCTGCCGACGGGGTTCGGGCTATCCGCCAAGGCGCCAATGGCTTCATCCAGACGTGCACGGATGTCCTCCGGAAAGGACCGTCGCTGCCGGGTCGCGGCGGCACTCAGAAAGACGGAATGGGGCAATCAGCTACCTTTCACCAGATGAAAGGGGACTCTCTCGCCCTCTTCCTTCATCGACTCTTCCGCGAAGCGACTCCAGGCGTCGTCGACCTCGTTCAGCTCTTCGACGTCTTCTGCCGGAACCAGCGCAACCCGGTGACCCATCATCTCAAAAACGACACGTTCACCGCGCGAAACCCGCTCTACAAGCGCGCGGAAGGCATCCATGCTGAGCGTTTCTGCGTGGGCGACCATGGTACACCTCCGGTCAAACTATAGTCTCAGATGGGGTGAGAGTCCAGAGAATCTGACCACCACCCCTTACTCCAAATACGTATACCCCTCCATCCCCTGCTGGTAGGCATCCACCAACATCCGTGCACTCTCGACGGTCATCCGGCCCTCTTTCATGGCCCGCTCGGCCGCACGCCGTACCAACTTCACCAGGTCTCCCTTGGTGTATTGGACGTAGCGCAGCACGTCGGAGACGGTGTCCCCCTCGATCACGTGATCGACGGAATAGTTCCCGTCGTCGTCCAGGGAGATGTGGACGGCATTGGTGTCCCCGAAAAGATTATGGAGATCGCCCAGAATCTCCTGGTAGGCCCCGACCAGAAACACCCCGAGGATGTACTCCTGCCCGTTCAGCTCGTGAAGCTCCAGTACGTCCTTCACGTCGCGCAGATCGATAAAGTGGTCGATCTTGCCGTCGGAGTCACAGGTGATGTCCGCCAGGATGGCGCGGCGGGTGGGCTGCTCGTTCAGGCGATGCACCGGCATGATCGGGAAGAGCTGGTCGATGGCCCAGGAGTCCGGTGCCGACTGGAAGACCGAGAAGTTGCAGAAGTAGTAGTCGGCCAGGGCCTTCTCCAAGCCCTCCAGCTCGTCTGGCACGTAGCTCTGCGAGCGGACCACATTCAGGATCTTCTGGCAGACCTCCCAGAACAACTGCTCGCCGCGCGCCCGCTGCTCCAGCGTGAGCAAACCCAGGTTGAAGCGGTTGAGGATGTCCTCCTTGGACGACAGCGCGTCGTGAAAGGCTTCCTGGTAGTTCTTCCGCCCGATGCCATCCAGGATCTCTTTCATCTCCTGGATCACGTCCGGGTCTTCCTCGGTCACCACGCTGGGAAAATCAGGCTTGAAGTCGGTGGTTCCCAGTACGTTGAACACCAGTACCGAGTGGTGCGCGGCGGTGGCCCGACCCGACTCGGTGATGATGGTGGGGTGGGGGACCGACGCTTCGTTGCAGGCTTCAGCCACAAAACCGACCACGTCCGCCGCATATTCGTCGATGGTGTAGTTGATCGAGGACTCGAAGTTGGTGCGGCTGCCGTCGTAGTCCACGCCCAGTCCGCCACCCACGTCAAAATAGGCCATCGGCGCACCTAATTTGTACAATTCCGTGAAGATCCGCGTCGCCTCACGCAGGGCGTTCTTCATGGACCGGATCGCGCTGATCTGCGATCCGATGTGGAAGTGCAACATCTGGAGGCAGTCCAGCATGTTGCGCCCGCGCAGGTACTCCACCCCCTGCACCATCTCGCCCACGGTCAGGCCGAACTTCGCCCGGTCCCCCGCAGAAGACTCCCACTTCCCAGAGCCCTTGGAGGCCAACTTCGCCCGCACCCCGATGATCGGCCGAACACCATGCTTCTCGGACAGATCGGCGATCAGCTTGAACTCGGTGAACTTCTCCACCACCAGCAGCGGACGCCGCCCCAGCTTTTGAGCGAGCAGCGCCGTCTCGATAAACTCCTCGTCCTTGTAGCCGTTGCAGACGATCAACGCGTCGGGATCGTTGAGCAGGGCCAGGACGATCAGCAATTCCGGCTTGGAACCGGCTTCCAGTCCCAGGTGGTAGGGGGCGGAGAACTCCACCAATTGCTCGACGAGGTGGCGCTGCTGGTTCACTTTGATCGGGTACACGCCCCGAAATACGCCCTTGTACTCGTAGCTGTCGATCGCCTTCTCAAAGGCGTTGGCCAGCGTCTTGATGCGGTGGTGCAGGATGTCGGTGAAGCGCAGCAGAATGGGGAGCTGGATGCCCCGGGCCTGCAGGTCGTCGATCAGCACCTTCATGTCGAAGCCGCCATTGCGCGGCCCACTGGGGGTGACCTCTACGTTGCCAGCCTCGTTGATCTTGAAGAAATCGCGACCCCAGTTACGAACATTGTACAGCTCTGCGCTGTCCTGAATCGTCCATCCCCGCATGTAGCCTCCTGGCCGGTACCGGCACGCGCGGCACCCTTACCACAGGCGGGGCTGGATCGCACCTTTTGTAACCGATCAGTCGCAATTCACGTAGGGGTTGTAGGTGAACTCCACCACGTCGCCTTCACCGGGAATTGTATTGGTGAAAGTTATGGAATTGGTATTCGAGTCGTAGGTCCAGTTCTGGGTGCGCCGATTGCCGTTCAGAAAAACCTTGATGGTGCTCTCGATGGGTTCCTGGCTCAGATCGAAAGTTTCTTGCGTAACCGATGCATTCGCAAGAACGCCCACATGGTTGGACCAGGAAGAGCAGATGGAGAGGAAAACGCCGTTGGTGGCAGTGACCGCATCATCGTAGCCGGTGCCCGGATCGGCACTGTTTCCGCCGCCCGAGCATCCGCCCGGCACGGGGCCCGCAATGGCACTGATTTTCACCATGCCCGCGCTGCCTTTTTTGGTCGTGATCGCGTTCACATAGTTGGTCCAGCTCCCGACGCTCTGTTCGGGTTCGTCGCTGACCAGGATGATGTGGAGCAGCGCCGCCGCCCGCATAAAGCCGGCGTTGCACTCCCCAGCATCGGTGTTTTCGATGGCGTTCTTTGCGACGGTGAGGCCGGCTTCGGTCCAGGTGCCGCCGCCGCTCTGCACCGCGTTGGAAAAGCGGGACTCGTAGTTGGCCGAGGCCGAGGACAGGATGCCGCTGGAGTTGCACCCGTCGTCATCGTTGGCCACCATCACCCGCCAGTCGGTGGTGTAGCTGTTGAGCTGGGTGATGAAGGCGGAGAAGTTGCTCGCCAGTGCGGCAGAGTCGTCGTCCATCGAGCAGGACTGGTCGACGAAGAACAGGATGTCGGTGGGCGGATCAACGGCCAGCTCGAAGCGGTCGGTGATCTCGGGTGCCATCACCCCCTCGCCGGTGTGGTCGCTGGTCCGCGGGCTTGCGGGCTCGTTGCTCTTCACCCGCAGGGTTGCGTTGTGCGCACCCTCTTCGAAGGGAAGGAAGACCACATTCAGAACTTCTGAGTCGCCGGGCTCCAGCGTGAGCGGCAGCGCGGGCGCGCCCTCCAGCGAGAAGCCGTCGCCGTTCTCCACCAGCTCGTCGATCACCAGCGTTGCAGCGCCCACATTGGTGAGGGTCACCTCATTCCGCTTCTCGCAGCCGGTGCCCAGGTAGGTCTGCCCCATGTCCAGCGGATCGGGATCGATCTGCAGCTCGGGGATGGCGGAGCTGCCGATCAGATCCACTTCCACGATGGGCTCATCGGGATCATCCGAGTAGATCTCCGCTTTTCCCGAGGCCGTAGCCGCAAAGGGCGTGAAGGCCACATCGATGGTGTTGCTGTCCCCCTCCAGAATGTCCCCGCTCTGCAGCTCGGAGGGGGTCAGGATGGTGAAAGAGCCGGAGCTATCCGTGATCTCGATGCGTTCCACATGCAGAACCGAGCCTTCGTCGCCCTGGTTGAGGATGGTGAAGCTATCGGTGGCCTGGCTGCCCTCCGACACCTCTCCGAAGTCCACCAGGGTGGGTTTAACCTTGATGTCCGGGCCACCGGCCGCTTCATTGGGCTTGTAGCCGCTCAGGCTGTTTTCGCTCGCACAGGCCATAAGGAGAAAGAGCATCATGAGAACCTCGACCTAGGCATCATAGAACAGCCAAAGATGGAAGGGAACAGGCGCACAAAGAAAAGAGAGCGGGCGGAGCGGGAGAGTCTGGACCTGTCCATAGGCAGCGCCTTTTTGCAGGTGGCGCGTGGCAGAAGGCGGGATAGTCGCGCGGGCAGTCATGCTCTTCGCGACCTTCGACTACTTTCTCTTCCTGCCGCTGGTGGCACTGGTCCACTGGCTTCTGAAGAGCAATCCCGGCCGGAATGCATGGCTGTTGGTCACCAGCTTGATCTTCTACAGCGCCTGGAATCCGCTGGATACCGTGCTGCTGGTCACGATCATCAGCGTCGCCTATGGGGCCGCACGCTGGACGGACTCCCGCCCGCCGGAGGCGCGGGGAGGGCCGTTGGCGCTGGCGGTGATCCTCCTGGTGTCGCCGCTCTTATTCTATAAGTACCTGCATTTTGCAGCGGAGAGCCTCCAGGTTCTGATCCCCTCGCTGCCGGTGCCGCCGCGCCAACGGCTGCCCATCGGCATCTCCTTCTATACCTTCCAGGCCATCGCCTATGTCGTGGATGTACGGCGTGGCCAGAAGGCAGAGCCGAGTTTTCTTCGTTTTTCAACCTTCCTCCTGTTTTTTCCGCATCTGGTGGCCGGGCCGATTCTGCGGGCCTCGGTGCTCCTGCAGCAGCTCAACAGCATTCGGGCATTGACGCGTCAAGATGTGGGAGAGGGTATCTATCGGCTCTGCACAGGCCTTACAAAAAAGCTGCTGGTGGCGGATGTGCTGCAGCTTGGCATGGTGGACTCGGTGTTCACGGATCCGGAAGCGTTCACCTCGACCGAGGTGATGGTGGCCCTCTACGCCTACACCCTCCAGATTTATTGTGATTTTTCGGGCTATACCGACATGGCCATCGGCTCTGCCCGACTGTTGGGGTTCAAAATACCCGAGAACTTTGACCGTCCCTATCAGGCCCTGAGCGTGGGTGACTACTGGCGCCGCTGGCACATCACCCTGTCCGACTGGGTGCGGGACTATGTGTACTATCCGATGGGTGGGTCCCGGATTGGGGGATGGAAGGTGTATCGAAACACCTTTCTGACGCTCCTGATCTTGGCGGTCTGGCATGGAGCAAACTGGACCTTTGTCCTGTACGGCATGATCCACGGCTTCGCTGTGAGTCTGCACCGCTTTATGCGTAGCCGCCGGAAGAACAGCGAGCAGGAGGAGGTGCTGGGTGTCTTTGGTATCGCCTGGCGCTGGGTCCTGACTTTTCATTTTGTTGTGCTGGCCCGGATCCTTTTCCGTTCGGACTCCCTGGAACATGCCTGGCAGGTGACGCAGGCCTTGGTAGCGTCGTTGGAGTGGGTGATGCCTCGCTATTCCTACCATGCCTGGGCGGTCCTGCTGCTGGGCTACGCCATCCACCTCAGCCCGCGGCGCTGGGCCAACGAACTGCGCGAAACTTTTGTACGCCTGCCTGCGCCGGTGCAGGGACTGGCGCTGGCCCTGGCGGGGGCGGCCTGCCTGCGCTGGGGGCCGGGTGACTCTCTCAGCTTTATCTACTACTCCTTCTGAGCGACCATGTCTGAACCTGTGGAAATTCAGCTTCCTTCGCTGATGGTGGCCTTTGGCACCGCAGCGTTGACGGTGGGCCTGGCCTATGTGGTGCCGGGACTGGAGCACTACCAGCCGTGGAAGCCGGGGGATCCCATTCCGGTCCTGTCCAGCCTGACCCCCAAGGGGGCCCCACGGGTGGAGGAGGATGAGCGTGCGGGGCTGGTTTTTGCAGCGGATCTCGGACCCGAGGCTGCGGAGCCGCCGTTGGAGCCGGAGGTGGTGGCTTCGCCTGAGCCCGCCCCGGGCACTCCCACACCTGCGGATCCCGCAGGGGCCCCCTTGCCGCCGGTCGCGGCCGGACAAACACCTGCGACTTCCGACGTGACTCTGACCGGAGTCACGCCCGATAATGCTGCGGCCGCAGCGGAAAAAGCGAGTCCGGATGCCGGGCAGGTGGTGGCGGACAACCCACCGGCGGCCGCCCCGGCTCCCACTGCGGCCGTGCCCTCCAAGTACAAGGCGGGCTTTGTCACGCCGCTGGAGGATCCCGGGCATGTGGGAATGCGCGCCTACTACCAGGCGTTGAAGCGTACGGGAGAGGGCGGCGTGGCCAGGGCCTTGCACTATGGGGACTCCACCATCGCGGCCGACGGGCTGGCGCGCACCATCCGAGCGCGCTTGCAGGGGCGCTTCGGCAATGCGGGGCCGGGCTTTGTGTCGGCAGGCATGGATCCACGCTGGAACAAACGAACAGATGTGGAGAGCAGCCGCTCCGGCTCCTGGACCACCAAGACGATTTTGTTGGGAGGCGCGGGTGGGCGCTATGGGCTGGGCGGGATTGTGGGCATCGGCAGTGCGGGGGCCTACACGGTGAGTCGGGCGGTCGATGCGGCCAAAACAGCAATTCCCATGAAGCATCTGGAGCTCTGGTACCAGGCCGGCGTGGGCTATGGCAGCCTGTGGGCTTCGGTGGACGACCGGGAGGTGCTGCGGGAATCTTCTGCGGCAGAGGCGACGGAGGATCGGCGTTTCAGCCTGGATGTCCCCGAGGGATTTTCGAAGCTGGCCTTCGGGGCCGAGGGCGGGCCGGTGCCCTTCTACGGGGTGGTGTTGGAGAGTGGTGCGCCGGGGGTGACCTGGGAGGCCCTGGGCGTGATCGGGGTGGGCTCCAAGTCCTTTTCCTTTCAGAACAAAGCCCATTTGTCTGCCCAGATGTCGCAGCGGAAGCCGGATCTGATCGTGGTGATGCTGGGCGGAAACGAAGCGGGCTATCCCATCCTTCTTTCGGGAGATGGGTCGGGCTATCGCCCCTTTTATCAGGGTGCGCTGGATAGCATCCGGGCGGGTGCGCCGCAGGCGAGCTGCCTGGTGATCTCGCCGCTGGATCAGGGGACCCGGGAAGAGACGGATGTACCCCGCTCCAAGCCGACGATGAAGCCGATGGTGGCCAACCAGCGGAAGATTGCGGCAGAGTCCGGCTGTGCCTTCTTCAGTGCCTATGATGCTATGGGAGGTCAGAACTCAATTGTTCGCTGGTCCAGCTATAAGTCCCCCTTGGCCTGGTCGGATCTGGTCCACCTGTCGGGGGCGGGTTTGGACATCATCGGAAACCTGCTCTCCGATGCGCTGCTGGCCAACTACGATGCGTGGCTGGCCGGTGGAGGCGCATGATCACCGGCTTTCTCCTTGCTTGCCTGGCCCCTGCGGCCACGCCGCCGGCGCGGGAGGAGCGGGCGGGAGCGGCGGTGCCCAAGGTGGTGGAGCCGGCCTGGGTGAGCACCTTTGTGGTTGGTCCAACCTCGGGTCCGCCGGACACCCCCTGCGAGGGGAAGCTGGAGACCGAGTCGCCGGGTGTGCCCGGTAGCAGCCCGTCGGCCACCGGGGACCTGGATCCCAACACTTTTCCGCGGGTGGATCTTAAGGCCGGAGCGGCAAACGTAGGAGTGGACCCGACGATTCGCGACCGTGCGCTGCTGCCGCTGGATCTGTCGGCACTGCCCGCCGAGCCCCTGCGGGGAGACGCGGAGGATATTGCGGCGGTGCGCCGGGTGTTTCGGCGGGCGGGGGAATCCGACAGCCCGGTGCGCCTGGGCTTCTGGGGAGCAAGCCACATCGCGGGGGAGTACTTTACGGGGCAGCTACGCCGGGATCTTCAGACCCGCTTCGGGGACGCGGGGCATGGCTTTGTGATGCCGGTGAGCCCCTGGAAGGGCTATCGGGCCTCGGATGTGAACCTGTGCTCGCACGGGCTCTGGGTCACGGACTTCGACCGTCGATCGGGCGGACGGAACGACGGGATGCTGGGGCCGGGGGGCATGAGTGTGGAGTCTTCGGCGGCCTCGGCCTATGGCTGGGTGCAGACGACCAAGGAGAATCCGCAGGGGAGGGAAGTCAGCCGCTTTGAAGTTCTGTTTCTGCACCAGCCTCGGGGCGGGGTGCTGCGGATGCAGGTGGACGATGCGCCGCCCGTGGAAGTGCCGACGGTGGGGGACTTCGGGCCGGGGGCGGTGATCCTGAAGGTGGAGCCGGGGCCCCATCGCCTGACGGTATCGCCCAAGGGCGACGGCCCGGTGCGGCTGGTGGGCGTGAACCTGGAGCGGGAGGGTCCGGGGGTGATTGTGGATGCGATGGGGGTCAATGGGCGCACCGTTTCCTCCTGGGAGCGCTGGCACACGGAGCAATTTTCCGCCTTCTATGCGCGCCGCCCCGAGGATCTGGTGGTGCTGGCCTATGGCACCAACGAGGCCAACGATGGGGGCTTTACGCCAGAGGGCTACCGAGCCCGGTTGGAGGCCGGCCTCCAGAAGATGCGCAGCCTGTTCCCCACCACCCCCTGCCTGTTGATTGGACCGGGGGATCGCGGGAAAAAGCTGCGAGACCAGAGCTATGCCATCTGGGCGCCGCACGCACAGGTGGCGACGATCCAGCGGGAGCTGGGCCCCCGTTTTGACTGTGCCACCTGGGACCAACAGGCGGCGATGGGCGGGCCGGGATCGGTGTTATCCTGGTGGAAGGCGACACCTTCGCTGATGGCCGGGGACCTGATCCACTTTACCGCGGCGGGCTATCAGGAGCTGGCCCGACGGTTTTTGGGAGAGGTGGGGGGCTGATCGCTGGGGCTTCAGTCCAGAATCACGTTGTTGTTCCGCGATAGGATCAGGTTCGCCTCCATCAAGGACTCGAAGGTGCCCGCATCGGTCCATGCTCCCCGGCAGAAGTCGTACTGCAACTTCCCTTTTGCGATGTAGCGGTTGTTCACTTCGGTGATTTCGTACTCGTTGCGATGGCCGCGCCCGATCTGCCGGATTTCGTTGAACAGCGTGGCGTCGTAGAAGTACAGGCCCACCACCGCATAGTTCGACTTGGGTCGCGACGGCTTCTCTTCGATCTCCACCACCTTCACCTCGTCCAGGGCGGCGACGCCATAGCGCTCCGGGTCGCCCACCTGCTTCAGCAGCACCCGCGCCCCATCGCCCTGCGCCCGGAAGGCCGCCGCGTAGGGCGCGATGCTATACTCAAAAATGTTATCTCCGAGAATTACGCACAGCGGGCCGCCGTTCGAAAAAGCCTCTGCCAGCGACAGCGCGTGGGCGATCCCCGCGGGCTGCTCCTGCACCCGGTAGCTCAGTTGCACCCCGAACTCCTCCCCGCTGCCCAGGCACCGCACCACGTCGCCCATGTGATCGGTGGACGTCACCACCAGAACCTCCTCCACTCCCGCCAACAGCAGCTGCCGGATGTGGTGGTACAGCATCGGCTCCCGCCCCACCGGCAGCAGGTGCTTGTTGGTGGCTTTGGTCAAGGGATAGAGGCGGGTGCCGCGTCCACCCGCGAGAATTACACCTTTCATCCGTACCCTCTTGGCGGTTATAATACGCGTCCAGCGAGTCGTCCGGAGAAAATGCTCTTGACCTGTCAATAGGGGGAAGCAGATGCGGGTCGTCATTACCGGAGGTGCGGGCTTCATCGGAAGCAATTTCATCCGCCTTCTGGCGCGGGAGCGGCCGGCTTGGGAGCTGGTCAACCTGGACCTTCTCACCTATGCCGCGGCTCCCCAGACCCTCCGGGTGCTCGCAGAGTTGCCCCGCTACCGCTTGGTGCAGGCAGATGTCGCAGATGCATCGGCCGTTTCAGCCCTGCTGGCCGAGGGCGCCGACGCCCTGGTCCACTTTGCGGCCGAGTCGCACGTGGATCGCTCCCTCCTGGGACCTTCTGCCTTTGTCCGCACCAATGTCCTGGGGACCCAGGTGCTCTTGGACGCCGCGCTGCGTGCGGGGCTGGGGCGCTTTGTGCAGGTCTCTACGGACGAGGTCTATGGTTCCTTGGGGCCCACGGGCTCTTTTGGGGAGGACAGCCCGCTGCGGCCCTCCAGCCCCTATGCCGCCTCCAAGGCCTCCGCCGACCTTCTGGTGGGTGCCTGGTGCCACAGCTTCGGGCTGCCCGCGCTGATCACCCGCTGCACCAACAACTACGGCCCCTTCCAACACCCGGAAAAGCTGATCCCCAGGATGATCCTACGCGCATTGTCCGACCGGCCGCTGCCCATTTTTGGGGACGGTCGGCACATCCGGGACTGGATCCATGTGGAGGACCACGGCCGCGCGGTGTTGGCCGCCCTGGAACATGGCCGGCCCGGTCGGGTCTACAACATCGGGGGGGGCGAGGAGCGGGAGAACCTTTCGGTGGCGACCGAGGTTCTGGATCAGCTTAAGAAGCCGTCCTCCCTGCTTTCTTTTGTACCAGACCGTCTCGGCCATGACCGCCGCTGTGCGGTGGACGCCACCCGCGCGCGCGCCGAGCTGGGCTGGGCCCCCCGGTGGAGTTTTACCGAGGGTCTACGCCAGACTATCGCCTGGTACCAGCAGCATCGGGAGTGGTGGACGGGCCTGTATCCGGATCCCTAGGGCGGGAGCGACCCGGGCAGGTGGACCGGGGTGGGCCTTCAGGCGCGCTGGATCAGCTCGACCTTGTAGCCATCCGGGTCCACCACAAAGGCGATCACCGTCTTTCCGTGCTTCATCGGACCGGGAGGTCTGCTGACTGTTCCGCCTTTTTCCGCGATCTCCTTGCAGAGCCCGTAGATGTCCTCCACCCCCAGCGCGATGTGGCCGTAGCCCTCGCCGATCTGGTAGGAGGGGGTGTCCCAATTGTGGGTGAGCTCCAGCACCGCCGTCTCCGACTCCGGCCCATAGCCCACAAAAGCGAGGGTGAAGCGGCCTTCTGGGTAGTCGCTGCGCCGCAGCAGAGTCATCCCCATCACCCGGCAATAGAAGTCCAACGAACGTTCCAGGTTGCCGACGCGGAGCATGGTGTGGAGGATGCGCATGGCACCAGTCTATCCCGGTGGCAGCCAGCGGGGGAGCCAGTCGGCGCCGACCTTTTCCGTCAGCCGCCGCAGGTCGCTCCCGTCGGGGCGGGCGATCCACAGCTCCACATCGCCACTGCGCCCCGAGGAGAAGACCACCCAGCGTCCATCGGGGGAAAAGGTAGGATGTTCATCCACTCCCTCTCCCTCCAACCCTCCGATCACCTGCCGATCGGAGAGCCGCAGCAGGGTGATGTCGACCCGGTTGGGCGGGCGCTGCACGGTGATGGCGCCAAGCTGACCATCGGCTGACAGGGCAAGATCAACCTCCTCTTCCAGGCGGGCCTCTGTGGGGTCGACTCCGGGAACGGGCGCGGTGCGCAGCGGGAAGGCTTCGGCGGGTTTTTCGGGCTTCATCGCCCAGTAGTGGGCGGCGCCACCGCGGCGGCTCAGCCAGTACAGGCTGCCGTCTGCGCCCCAGCGGGGAGCCATGTCATCGGCGGGGTGATCACTTTGGCGGGTGGCCGGGCCGCCGTGGGCAGGCATGACATAAATCTCGGCATTCCCATCGCGGCTGGAAGCAAAGGCCAACCGGGTGCCATCGGGAGAGAGGGAAGGCTCAAAGCTGCCTCCTGGCTCGGCGCTCAGGCGTGCGGGCTCACCGCCCTCGCGGGGAACACGGTACAGATCCCCAAAGCTCTTCCAGCTCGCCTCGATGTACAGCCAGCTTCCGTCGGGGGACCAGACCGGGCCCCTCAGGCGCTCGGCGGGGGGCGCCAGCAGACGCGGGGGCCCCCCCTCGGGCGGCAGCAGATACAGCCTCTGAAGGCCCTGCTCCAGGGCGATCACCAGCGTTCCCCCTTGGGGATCAGCCGGGCCCGCAAAGAGCCTGCCGGAAGGACCCTCCACTGGCGTCGATTTTTGTGTGGAGAAGTCGTACTGCCACAAGTTTTGGGCGTCGCCGTCCTCGTGGATGTAGAGGATCCGGCCGTCGGTGGGGCCTTCGGCCGGGGGAGTGGGGGCCGCGGTCGGGGGCTCTGGGGGCGGGTGGCTTCCGCAGCCCGCACCGAGTAGGCCGCAAAGGCCCAGAGCGGGCCGAAACACCGGCATACTCCATCCTTTTTGTCGGGCAGGCCGCGTGGCGGAGGCCAAGAGTCGCTCGCTGAACCGCTTCAGTTACAGGGCGTCAAACGTACCGCGTCCGCGATGGCGTAGGCACCGGGGGTGGTCCACCGCGACAGAATGATGCGGTTCCAACCTGCAGGAAAGGTCCAGTCGCCCAGCTCGTTCCACTTGCCGCCGTTGGTCTGCTGGCTCACGGTCTTCCGGCCCACTTCCCGATCGGCCTCGTCCCAGCCCATGTAGCTGATGGCAGAGGGGCGGTTGCTGCCCGCAGTCCACCAGGCGTCCACGGTGTAGCAGCCCGCCGCTTCGGTCAGAAACCAGAAGGAGGCGGGATCGGAGGTGCTCTCGGTGGGGGCGACCCAGTAGCCGGTGTTGTAGAAGTCCGAGGCCGAGCTGCTGCTCCACCAGTTGCTGGACACCTCGGTCAGGAACCAGTCGGTGTCATTGGCCGCGTTGTTGCTGTCGATAATGAAGGCGCCCGCGGTGGGTGCGCTGCTGCCGGAGCCGCTGCCGGAGCCACCCGAACCGCTGCCCGATCCGCCCGAACCACTGCCCGATCCGCCCGAACCACTGCCGGAGCCGCCCGAACCACTGCCGGAGCCACCCGAGCCACTGCCGGAGCCCCCCGAGCCGCTGCCCGTACCGCAGGCGGTGTTCACCGCGCTCAGGTAGCTGCTCCAGGGCCATGCGGCGCCCGGATCCGACCGGTTCCAGGGCTGCAATTGGCCGTGCCCGACGATGTGGTAGGCGTCCCGAGTGATGCCGTGCCGGTCGGTGATGCCGCAGGTCAGCTTGGCCGAGCGGTCCAGCAGCCCGCTGTTCCAGGAGCTCTGCGAGCCGTAGCCCGCGTGCTCGATGCCCACGGACATCGAGTTCATGTTCTTCCCGTTCAACGAGCAGTCTTTGTTGCTGTTGTAGGCGCAGTCGTAGCTGGCGGAGATGTGCCAGGCCTTGCTGTCTTCGTCCACAAGCTGCCGCACCTCGGAGCCGGTGTCGTTCACCACGTAGTGGGCGCTCACGCCGGAAGAGGAGTTGGCCAGCCAGCTCCAGCAGCCGGAGTAGCTGCCCTCGCAGGTGTGGATGATCACATAGTCAACAGAGGCGCCGCTGCGGCTGCTGTAGTTGGGCGATGCGGTCCACACCGCATCGCTCGCGCCGGTGCGGGCCCGGGACTGGGTGGGCTTCCGGTACTTGGGCGTGGCCACCTGCGGATCCGAGGTGTAGCCCCCCGCATCCACACCATCCTGTAGTGCGGCATACACTTCATACCAGACGTACTCTGCCGCCGCCTCGGGATCCTCGATGCCCGAGTACCGGGCCACGATGGGGGCCCATGCAGAGAGATCAGAGGGATCAATGCCCGCTTCGTTGCCCCACTCGGACAGAAGGGTGGCCGCGGCCAGGCTGTTGGCGGACACATCGGTGCGCACCAGCTCCTCGTCCAGACCCGCCAGCTTGGCGGCGCGCACCAGGTTCGCGCCGCGCAGACCCATCACACCAAAAGCGGGCTCTTGTCCAGGAAATTCGACGGCCCCTTCCACCGACTGCACGCCGGTTTCGACCCGCGCGATGGCCAACAGCAGCTCCATCGGCACTTCGGTACGTGCGGCAGCATCCTCAAAAGCCAGCTCGGCCGGGGGCAACGACGACTCGTCGATGGAGTTGAGGGAGCCTTCACCGCAGGCCAGAACGAGGAGGAGCGAGGTCATGAGGAAACTCCGGCGCCAGAATCGTACACCCTACGGCAGTCCGGATTCAACTATTGAGGCCAAAAAAGATTTCGTCGTAATCAAATCTGAGTTTGCTCAGCCACCGGGAATGAAAAGAGACAGGATGAAGGAGAGGGCTGCGGCCAGGCCGATGAAGCGCAACATCGGGAGTGCCTTTTCGGCTTGTCCCCAGACCTGCGGAATGCCGAAGAGCCCGCCCGCAAGCGCCCCGCCGATGGCAAAGGCGAAGGGCAGGGGCATCAGCCGCTCGCCCGACTCGGCCATGCCCAGGATCAGGGTGGCGGGCAGCGCCCAGAAGGCAAATAGAAGGCCCAGTAGTGGGCGCAGCCATCGCCCGGTTCCCCCCTCCTGCATCCCTTCCCCCGGATCCCCCTACTCGTAGCAGAACTCGGTGTTGCAGTCCAGCCGCTCCACGGAGTAGGACAGCGGGGCGGGGATACTGTCGACGATCTCAAAATCTCCGAAGGGATCGCGCACCCGCAGCAGCTCCACCGCGTCCACCACGATCATGTCGCCGTTGGCCAGGAGCACCGCGTCGCGCGGAAAGGCGAGGATGGTCCTGTCATCGTTGGGGGCCCGCCGCAGCTCCCGCCCGGTGGCCGGATCCAGCTCCACGATGTTGCCCAGCCCGGCCACACTGACCAACAGGGATCCGTCGTGTTGAAAGTGTGCCCCGTGCATCCAGGAAGCGATGCGAAGATCCATACTTTCCGGCCACTTCCATGCCAACTCCAGGCCGTCTTCGTGCAGCCACCAGGCGTAGACCTGATCGTCGGTGTCGATGCTGGTGGTGGACTCGTCCAAGAGCGTCCCGATCAGCATGGGCTGACCATCCACAATGCCGATATCGAAGCCCGAAGGCCCCTTTCGGTCGGCTGCCGTGTATTGAATCCAGTCCACCTTTCCGTCTTGGCCCACGGCGAGGATACGCGAGGTGACGGCATCGGCGACGAGGTACTGACCCCAGGGGGTCACCCCGACGCCATGCGGAAACACCAGGGCGCCCGCTTCTGCGGCGTCGTAGGTCCAGATGACATCGCCATCCTGGTTTATCAGATCAAATGCCGTGTTGGGGTCGGGCGGTGGCCCGGAGCGGCTCAACAGGGTGTCCTGGCCCACCCGCACGGCGCCAAAGCCGCCCTGATCCTGCAGCAATGGCTGCCGCCACAGTTCGTTGAAGTCGCTGTCGGTCTCCCACACGCCTGGCAAAAGCTGGTCCTTGTAGGGGGCTTGACCTGTAAAGAGCAGGTGCTCTTCCCCAAGCGGCATGACTTCGGGCTGGATGCAGGCGATTAGAAGGAACAACATTGATTATTCCAATGGTGTGGGGGAGAGAACTTGGGAGGCCCAGGGCGGCGCGGTGCCGGGGGGAGGGCTGTTGCCGGCTTCTGGTGCGGCGGTGACGCCGCAGCTTGCAACAAAATTGATCCGTTGCTGCGCTGCGGCGCAGAGCTCCGGGAGGGGCGCCCCGTTGCAGGTCCACGGGGTTCCGCAGCGGATGGCTTCGCCGATCCACTCGGACAATTCCGCTCCATAGGGGCCGGGATTTTGGGCCACACGCTGAAGCTCGGCGGCGCCGGGATGGCCCAGCAGCCAGCGTTGTCGGGCGTGTCCCATGCAGTCCAGGGTGTACCGTCCCACCTGCTGGCAGTCTTCGAGCTGCTGGCGTACATCGGTCGAAGCCTGAAGATCCAGGACCAGCATCCGGCAGTCGTCGCTTCGGCAGAAGGCCAGGAGTGCGGCGCGCGAATCCCCGGTGCGTCCCAGGTGTACGTCCATCCATGCGGTTCGGCAGTCCGACTCGGCCTCTCCACTCAGCACCGCGCAGCCCTGCTCAGCCTGCTGCATCGACGGGAGGTTGACCGTGAGGGTGCGCACACAATAGGCATAGAGTCCGCCGGAAAAACGGTAGTCATCGCAGGGGCCGTCTCCCCCGCATGCGGCGATCAACGCCGTAAGTGGGATGCAGAGAGGCGGCGTGCGCATGGGGAGCGTTCCTCGTCGGGTAGGATTCCACAGAGCCGGGAGCCGTGGGTCGGGTCTACGCGGCCCCGATTTTGTTTGATCCATAGTTCGACCGCAAAGCCACGCTCGATGGGGTCGGGCAAGGTCAGAATCAGGTCCAGCGCACCGTTGACGTCGCGGGGAGAGAGGGCCAGGAGCTTTTGGGTGGTCTGGTGGAAGCGCTCGCGGGGAGCAAGGGTGTGTTGTTGCCACTGCCAAAGCGCCGCCGTGCCGGGGATGGCCAGTCCCAGGCCAAGCAGCAGAGCGACGTAGAAAGGCCGCTTGCGGATTTGCCTCCATCTGGGAAGTCCGGGCATCATTGCTCCGGCTCCCGTGCGCATCGCAGGCCGAGCACCGAGGCGCGTACCATCTGCGGGGCCGCGATGCGGGCGGTGGCACCGGGGAGCTGCAGGTCGAAGCTGTTGGGACTGCGGATGGAGATCAGGTTGGAGTTGGTGGGGCCAGACGGGTTGTCGTTGGGGCTTTGGGCGTAGTAGTCGCTGCGGTAGAAGTCGCTGACAAATTCCCAGGCGTTGCCGACCATATCCACCAGGCCATAGGGGCTCGCGCCTTTGGGATAGGCCCCCACGGGGCCCAGCAGGTCACCGCAGCCACGCAGACGGGCCAGCTCGCAGGTGGCGTCGCCATCGCCCCAGGGGTTGAGCCGACCATCCGGCCCACGCGCGGCCAGCTCCCACTCCGCCTCGGTGGGAAGCCGCCCGCCAATCCAGCCACAGTACGCTTCCGCCTCGGTGCGATTCATCCCGGTGACTGGCCAGTTGTCCAGCCCTTTGGGGTCCCAATGGTAGGGCGTTGGCGTGCAGACGCCCGCTGCCACACAGGCCGCCCACTCGCCCTGGGTCACCTCAGTACGCTGGATATCGTACGAACGCAACACTATTTTATGAGGTGGTTGTTCGTCCTGACTACAGTTCGATTTTTTCGATGGATCGCAGCCCATGTTAAATTCGACCGAATCGATAGAAATCCAGTCGTTCGCCCAGGAAGCGGAAATCATGAACATGGTGGCTCCATACGTCCACCGTAGCGGGAGCCTTCTCCCTCTCGTGCCAAAGGAGCGTCAAGATCACTGCGGATTTTTGGAATCGAGGTGGGTCAACTTTTGATGCAGAAATGCGGGAGTGTTGCTGTCATGAAATGTCACGGAGGCTGCGCCCTCCGCCGCCCCTCCCGCTCTGCCCCCTGGTGAGAGGCCCCCCGCTCGGTTACCTGGGAAAGATGTATGTTCCTGCCGAATTGCCCGAGGTCGACGCGGTGGAGGTGGTGGATCTGCGGGGGGCCGGTCCGGGCGAGGCAGTGGACCTTCTGCGGCCTGCTTCGGGGCGGGCCGCGGTACGTGTCCAGGGCGCTGCGGCTCAGGAAGTCGCGGCCTTGTGGCGTCGTCTTCCACCGGGGGAGATGATGCGTTGCCATATTCCCGGCTTTGGGATTCGCTTCTGGCAGGGGGAGAAGGTGGTGGTGTTGGCTTCGCTTTGTTGGAAGTGCAACAACGCGCGGGGACTGGCAGGAGAGGAGTCCATCGGCTTCGTTTTTGATGGCGCCTCAGAGCCGGCCCGGGAGCTGCTGCGCCGCTGCAAGGCCGCGGTGGGCGACCTTTTCTGGTGGTTGTAAGTCCCGCTACCAGGGAAGATTGCTGTGGCTCCTGGTGTGACAACTACCGGTGCAGCGCCCGTTGCTCTCGGTGATGCCGGCGGGCAGCTTCAGATCCACCATGCCGTTGACATGGAGCGTCAGGTTTGTGATCTGCTCCCGTGCATCTACGGTATCGCCGTGGCACTCCGAGCAGTCCACCTCTTCGCGCACGTGCTTTTCGTGCTCCCCACTCATCTGCTCCCAGCCGTTCCGGCCGCTGCTGGTCACCGCGTGGCAGCTCCCGCAGGGAGCACTGCCGTTGGCCTGGATGCTGCCGTTGTTTCCCTGCCCGTTGCCGTGGCAGTACAGGTTGGAGCAGCCACTTCCGCTCCAGCCTGCTGCGGGGGAGAGCCCAGCGGTGAACAGCACCTCGGCGACGGCCGGGCTGCTATCGCCGACCAGAAAATGTCCGATGGAGAGGACATCCGCCGGCTTGCTGTGGCACTCCGTGCAGTCAAAGGGAGCATGGAGGGTGCCTTCGACATGGGCCGTGTGCGCCGTGGCCATGACGTTGGTCTGGCCGTTGCGGATATCGAGGGGAGGCGCGCCGGTGCCGTTGTCGGTGCCACCGTGACAGAAGGTACAGTTGCTACGCCAGCCTTCCTCGTGGCAGTCGTCGCAAGAGACACCGGTGCCGCCCCCGCCCAGGTCGGTGCCGTGGCAGGAGACACAGTCGTCCTCGCTCAGTTTGGCCGCCATCCCGTGCTGGGTCGGATCCTCCCAGCCCTCCGGATGGTAGGGCTTTCCGCCGCCGGAGTCGGGATTGTCGCAGGCCTCCGACGCTCCGTCGGCTATCCAGCTACGGATCACCTCCGTTTTTTCGGTGCCGAGCTGGCCCTGAGGCGGCATGATGCCCCCCCAGGTGCCGCTGGGGTCGGTGATCTTCAGGTACAGCAGAGAGCTGGCAGGATCTCCGGGAATGACCAGTGTTTGTCCGGGGTAGCCCACACTGGCGACCCCCACCGTCGCCGCATGGGGATCGGTAGCCAGATCCAGGCCGCCTGCGGGGGAGCCACCGGCAGAGTGGCAGGCCGTACATTCGTCGTCGAGGACGGTCAGAACGGCACAATAGCCTTGTTCGGCGATGATGGGGCTGCTGTCGGCGGGGCTGTCTTTGCCCGGTCCATTGTTGCAGGCCAGGAGCAGAAGGAGCATGGCATTTCCGAGTTTACGGGGAATCATAGCCGCAATCACGCCACATCCGCGCTCATATTCCGTCCAGGACCTTTTCCAGACGCTGCTTCACCTCTGCGGCCAGACTCGCAACATCTGTACGTTGAACGACGGAAAATAGCGCAACCGGGTCGACCGCACCGACGACGGATCCGCCGGCATCATCCGCCGTCACCACAATGTTGCAGGGGAGCAACAATCCCACGCCGGGCTCGGCCTGGAGTGCGGCGAAGGCCAGGGCCGGATTGCAGGCACCCAGGATCACGTAGTCCCGAAGGTCCTTGCCAAGCTTGGCCTTCATCGTCGCTTTTACGTCGATCTCGGTGAGGACCCCAAACCCCTGACCCGCCAGCGCGCTGCGTGTGCGCGCGACGGCCTCTCCGAAGGGGATGCCCGGCAGGGCGCGGGTGAGGGTGTAGGGCGTGTTGGCGAGGAGAGGGAGCTGGTCCACGGATTCACCTGTGTGGCCTCTCTCTTATACAATCTTCCAGTGCTGGACCCGCAGGACCGCGTCGTTGTGCAGCAGACCTAGCCCAAAGCTGTCCTCGATCACGCCTACGACCCTTCCCTGGAGTCCGTTGACCCGATCGGGCAGGCTCACGCCAGACAATTGGTAGACCTTTCCGGTGTGCATGTCCCGAATCGTCCACGTTCCTGCCACACAACTCAGAAGTCCGGTGATGTTCATTGCGATCCCCCCTCCTTTCTCTAACCTGACCCCGCCTTTTGGCGCCCAAGTTCCTGAGGATCCGCTATACTTCCGGCTTCCCTTCCCGGAGCTTCCTGATGTTGGCCCTGCTCAGCCTCCTGCTTCCTGCCTTTGCCGAAACCGACACCATCGGTGGCGACGATACGTATAACAATAATGGCAACATGATGAAGTTGGTCATCTTCGATGTGGCCGAGGCAGCAGTCGTGACCGACGTGGAGTTTGCGGTGTACAACTACCGCTCCTCCAGCACCATTCAGTTCGCCATCTACGAAGCGGACGAGTCGAATCCGGAGAAGTACACCCTGATCGATGGTGTGGACGGAACCGCCAACATCGACGACCAGACCCAGGGCTGGGCCAGCTCCGGCGACGTGGCCTGGGTGTTGGAGGCCGGTCGCACCTATGCAATGGGGGTTTGGATCGGCGAGGACTGGTACTACTACTACACGCAGGGCGGCAGCGCCTCGCCCTGGTTCGGCGAAACGGTCGGCGGGCTGCGGGTGGAGGATGAGCTGCCCCAGACCTTCACCGGCGCACCGGAGGACTACTACTACCTGATGCGCATCACGTCGGAGGATGCAGATCTGGATGACGACGGCGTGGTGGCCGAGCAGTGGGGCGGTGCCGACTGTAATGACGAAGATGCCTCGGTGGGAGAGGCCTCCGAGGAAGTGCCCTACGATGGCATCGATCAGGATTGTAATGGCGCGGATCTGGACGACGTGGACGGCGACGGAGCCGTGGGAGAGGCGGCCGGGGGCGCGGACTGCAACGACGACAATGCGGCCATCGGCCCGGAGATCGAGGAGATCTGTGGCAACGGGGTGGATGAAGACTGTGTGGGTGGCGATGGCGACTGCGCCCAAGATGGCGGCACCAAGGACGGCCTGAATGTGCCTGGGGGCTGTAGCTGCTCCTCTTCCTCGGCCGAACCTTTGGGTCTACTTGGGATTTTCCTGGTTGGTGGGCTGGCCCTTCGGCGCCGTGCCTGATCAGGTGGCCAGCCGGAATGGGGTTGGATAGAGGGGGCGCCTTGGAGCCCACATGCCCACTGCCACCGGTACCTTTGTAGTCCAGGCTACACGCCATCCGCCTTATGACAGCGCACCGGGGGCCACCCTTGGGCGAAGCAGCTTTGTCAAACATTTTGAGGGCGATCTGGTGGCCGACAGCACGGTGGAGATGCTGGCGGCCATGACCGAGGTACGGGGCTCGGCCGTCTATGTGGCGCTGGAGCGGATCGTGGGCAGCCTGCATGGCCGCAGCGGCTCCTTTGTGGTGCACCACCGGGGGCTGATGGACCGCGGGGCCCAGAGCCTGGAGATCGGCATTGTCCCGGACGCCGCCACGGGAGAGCTGGTGGGCCTGCGCGGGACGATGAGCATCCAGATCGAGGATGGCAAACACCTGTACCGTTGCGACTATAGCCTGCCGGAGTAGGGCTCAGCCTCCGTCGCGAAAAAGGTGGCCGTTTGGGTACCGGCCGGTGCACGGGACCCGACAATCCGGGTCGATTACCCAAAAGGACGGGGGCAGGATAGGCCTTCCCGGATGCAGACCCGCGCGCTCAGCTTCCACAGCGAAGACCAGCGATGTTCGGCCGTGCTCCGCACGCCCAGCGTCGCGCCGCCCTCGGCCGGCTTCCCGACCGTCGTGCTCTGCGCGGGGATGAGCCTGACCAAGGAGGTATGGCTCCCCGCGCACGCCGAGCGTCTGGTGGCCGCCGGCTACGCCACCTTGAGCTTCGACTACCGTGGCTTCGGGGCCTCCGGTGGAGAGCCGCGTCGGCGGCTGGTCCCCTGGCAACAGGTGCGGGACGTGCAGAACGCCCTCACACTGTGCGAGGCGCTGGACGAATGTGATGGGGCGCGGCTCGCCCTGTATGGCCTGTCGCTGGGCTGTAGCGTCGCCCTGGCGACGGCGGGGATCGACGACCGCGTCCGGTGCACCGTTGCGGTGGCGGGACCGTCCGACCTGCAGCGCACCTGGCGGCGCTTTCCGGGCTACACGAGGCTGCTGGCCAAGGTCGCCGCGGCCCGCCAATTGTATGTGCGGGACGGCACCATCACGCACATCGCTGTGGACCGCCTCCTCGCGGACGACCCGGCGACCGCAGCCAAGCTGCGCGCAGATGTGTCGCTGCACCCCGGCTGGAGCCTGGACATCACCTACGAGTCGCTGCTGGACCTGTTCGCCTTCCGGCCCGAGGCCGTGGTGGCGGACATTCGGGGGCCTGTGCTCTATGTGGCGCCGGAGCGGGACGCCCTGATCGCGCAGACCGAGCTGCACAGCGCCTGGTCAAAAACCCGTGCGCCCGCCGAGCTCCTGGTGCTGGAAGGGGCCCAGCACGTGGATATCTATGGCACCGGGGCCACCTACGAGACGCTGATGGGGGCGACCGTGGGCTGGCTGGGCCGCTGGCTGTAGGAACGGCCGGATAGAGCGGGCCCTGAGGCCTCGCGCCGCGCGGCTATGCGGGGCACCACTCGGCATGGAAGCCCGCCGGGATCATCCAGGGCAAGGCGACACGGGCCACGGGGGGGCCGCTGGGGTCCCTGCCGTCGAGCACGACGCCTTCGCTCTTGCCGAGGGCGGGGTTGCTCAGGATGGTCACCAGCCAGCCATCGTCCTCGTCCGGGGCCCCCGGGCGCGGCGCAAACACACACTCCCCCGACAGCCACCCCTCCGGCCAGGCGTGGGTCTGGGCACGGCCGGTCCAGAGGTCGACCTTGCGCACCGCGTCGAAGGCGAGTGCCTCCTGGCGGGCCACCCGGGGCGTCCAGGACCAGCGCGCGCGGCGACCCTGATACTGGTCGTTGATGCGTGGGAACTCACTCGGTACGTCGTCCAGACAACGCTCAGTGACGGCACCGGTAGCGAGGTCGAAGGTCCAGAGGTGCAGGAGCGGCTGTAGCAGGATGTTGTCGAGGCGCGCGAGGTCGGGCGAATCGGGCAGCGTGGCTGGAATGGGGTCCGCGATCCGACAGCCGATGAGGTGCACTTTGTCTCCCTCCTCCCAGGCCACAACCGTGTGGTACACGTAGCAGCTCTCCGCCTCGAACCATCGGATATCCGCGGCGTGGCCCAGTCGGGGCAGGATGCCGAAGCGGGCGGGAAGGCTCCGGTCGAAGCCGATCCGCCGCCGGCCGGAGGAGAGCGCGCGCTTGTCCCAGCCGAGGGGAAGATCGAGGAGGATGCTGAAGCGCTCCGTGATGGCGATGTCGTGCGGGACGTGGGCGTGCGGAAGGTCCACCGGCTCATAGCGGAGGAGCGTTCCGTCGGCGCCGGCAACTCCATAGTGATAGTATGGGCGCTTTACGATGTTATAGCCAAAGAAGACCAGGTTTCCCGTACGTGGATCGACCTTTGGATGGGCAGCGACCGTCTCGTTGAGCGCCGCACCGCGCAGGCGTCCGAAGTCGACCGGGCCGACGGTCTTCAGGTCGGGCAGGGACAGCTCCTGCGGCATCCCGGAGAGCCACCAGGTGGCGAGCAGGCGGCCGTTCCACCAGGTGAGGTCCGTGTTGGCGGTGTCCTTCACCGGGCCCAGCGGGTTCCGAAGGTCCACGGGCTCCAGGATCCCCCGCCACAGCGCATGCCCGGCCGCTTCCTCCGCGGCGAGGCCCGGCGTGCGGATCCAGCGGTTTGTGTAGCGGGCGCGGCCGGCCTCGAAGTGGAGCCCATGGACCATGCCGTCCCCGTCGAACCAATGGTAGCGGCCCTCCGGCGGGAAGCGGGGGTTGCCGGAATTGCGGGCGAAGGTCCCGTGGAGCTCGTCCGGGATCCGGCCGACGACGGGCAGGTCGGCATCGGTACGCTCGCCGACGACCGGGCGGTGGACGCCCTCCAGATAGGGGTGCTGCATCGCGGAGGCTCCTGCGGGCATGATAACCTTTCGACCACCTTCCCCGGGAGCCCCCTTGCGCGACGTCTACGTCATCGGCTGCGCCACGACCCCTTTTCGGCGCTGGCCGGACCGCAGCCACAAGCAGCTTGCCGCCGACGCCGTCCTCGCGGTGCTGGCCGACGCTGCTCTGGCTCCCTCCGACGGAGTGGGGCCGGACAGCATCTGGTTCGGCTGCTGCGCGGGGCATGCCTGGGGGCAGGCGAACATTATCGGCCAGGTGCTGCTCGATCCGCTGGTTCGGGCCGGGGTGCTCCCCGAACGTGCGCCCGTCGTAAACGTGGAAGGTGGCTGCGCAACCGGGGGGCTCGCCTTCTCGGCCGCTGTGAAGGACGTACGGGCAGGGGACGCCGAGCTCTCCCTGGCGGTCGGGGTCGAAAAGACCTTCCTGCCCCACAATCCGGCGGCGATGATGGCGATCTTCGACGGTGCCCTGGACCAGCTGGACCCGTCGGCATGGCGCGCCGAGTATGCCGCGGCCGCGAGCGCCCTGGGTATGGAGTACGCGCCCGTACCGCAGCGCATTCAGTTGCTGGACCTGTGCGCGCTGGAGGCGCGGCACCACATGGCCCGGTATGGGACGACGGCCGCGCAGATCGCGGCTTCTGCCTCGAAAAACCACACACACGCCGTGCACAACCCGGCCGCGCAGTACCGCAGCGCGATGACGGTGGAGGAGGTGCTCGCGGACAAGGCGGTGCTGGCCCCGTTGACCCGGGCCATGTGTGCCCCGATCAGCGACGGTGCGGCCGCCGTCCTGGTCTGTTCGGCCGAGGCGCTCGCCCGCCTTCCGGCCTCTGTGCGGGCCCGGGCCGCGCGGGTCCGCGCGGTCGCCACCACCTCCGGGGCCCACCGGTCACTGGATGCCCCCTCCCTCGCCCGCGTGGCCGCCGACCGGGCCTGGGAGCGCTCCGGAGTGGCCCCGACCGACCTCGATGTCGTCGAGCTGCACGACGCCACCAGCTTCGCCGAGCTGTACCTGTCCGAGATGTTGCGGCTGTGCCCGGATGGGCAGGGGGGCGACTACATCGCCGGCGGTGCGGCTTCTCTCGGGGGCCGGCGCCCGGCGAACACCAGCGGTGGCCTGGTCAGCAAGGGGCACCCACTCGCCGCCACCGGTCTGGCGATGGTCCACGAAGTCGTCACGCAGTTGCGCCAGGAGGCGGGCGGGCGGCAGGTTCACGGTGCCCGTCTGGGAGCCTTTCAGAACGGGGGCGGGCTCATCGGCTTCGACGAGGCGGCCTGTGTGGTGGGGGTGCTTGAGGCGGCCGGGCGCGTATAGGTGCGTCCGCGGAGACGGCAAGCTGGTCGAGATCGAAGTGGCCAATCAGGCCGCAGAGGCTGGTCACCGCAAGCACGGCGACTATCCTCCGCAGGCCTGCTTTGCGGACACCGACGGCGACGGCTTCGGCGCGGGTACTGCCACCGAGGGTCGTACGCAGCCGGCGGGCTTCGTGGCCACCGGTGGCGACGGCGCGCCGACCGACGGCACCATCTCGCCCGGCGCCACCGAGGCCTGTGGGGAGAAAAAAGGAGAAGGACTGTGACGGAGAGGTCGACGAAGGCTGCGTGACGACGCCCCCGCCCTCGCACGAGGTGCAGGTGCTCCTACACTTCAATCCTGACAGCAGCGTGCTCGCCACCTATGGAGTTGGCACGCACACGCTGCCCTGGACGGTGCAGCGCAACATCTCCTACTTCCGCTTTGTGGGCGGCACTACCGGCCGCGTCACGCTCAAGAACTGCGACGGCCGCACGATGGAGGTGACGACGAACACCAACCTGTGCTCGCTCTCCGGTGGTTGCTGCGCCGCAGGCCGCTGGAACGACGAGGTCTGCGAGATCACCGTCTACTGAAGCCATTTTAGTAGGACAACCGTACTCTGTTGACCCGGGCCACTGACCTGGTCAGCGATCTTGTACGTGTTGCCGTTCAGGAAGTGCTCGGGGCCGAGCTGGCTGAGCACATCGGTGCAGAACGCCGTGGATCAACGGTCAAACGCAAGGGCTACCGGTCCGGCTTTTGCCGTCGGAGCCTTGTGACGCGGGTCGGCAGGCTCGTGCGTCGTGTGCTGCAGGGCCGCGCCTGTGGTTCACGACAGAGGTGTTTGAGCGCTATCACCCCCGATGGTAGGTGAGCGTTCGGATATTCTCCGGTCGGAAGGACTGCCAGAAAAATACGCATAGATAGAGCTGTTCGGCGCGCTTTGGCATCTTCACCGGCGTAAAGTACACCTCGGCCAGGGCCGAAGAGGTCGAGCTGGGCCCGGGCAAGCGGGACGATGTCGACTTCCCCCAGCATCCGAATGGAGGAAGCGGGCGCGCGGGACGGGCCACACGATCACGGCACCCACAGTCCGGCTTCGGTGAGCTGAGCGATGAGCAGATCCGTGCGTGCTGGGAAGAACTCCTCCATCAGCCGCGTGTACTCCGCCTGCCACTCCACGTCGCGGGTATAGGGACGCGCCCGGTAGGTATCGCCCCACCGGGCCGACTCGGCCAGCAGCGGGGCGTGAATCTCCTCCGCCCGGGCCTGGTAGCGCGCCGCGGCTTCCATGGGGGTCAGCGCGCCCTGGCCGGTGAGGTGCAGCCGGGCGCGGGCGGCGTAGCGGGCCCGAAAATCAGCGTTCTGCCGGAGGCGGGTGTAGACGTGGCTGATCGAGCCGGGGACGTCGATCTCGACGTTGGTGGCGTCGGTGGCATCCCAAAGGCTGTACTCCATGTCCCAGACGAAGAACCGGAACTGCTCGCCCTCCACCCGCCGCCGCACGCCGCGCATGTTATTGGACTCAGCGCAGCACGGCCCGTCGCGATTGACCATGTACTGGTGGATCAGCATGTAGTCGATCAGGTCGTCGATATCTAGCATGGCTTCCAGCGCCACATACCCCGCGCTCAGATCCGCTTCTGCCAGCACCAGCATCGCATTGTACGCCTCCAGCGTGCCGTCGATCGCCTCGTTCGTCACCGTGCGGCGGTTGATCGCGTCGTACTCATCGTCGTCGCCGCCGAAGTAGCGCTCCCCAAACCCAGCGTCCGGGCGCTCCACCGGGTTGTAGAGGCCCCAATACAGCCCGTTGAGGTAGAGGTGGACGTAGGTGGCGTGGCCGTCGGCCTTGCCCATGTCGCGGGCGGTGTCGCGGGCGAAGGCGTCGTGGAGGTACTGGGCCTGCGCCGGATCACGGAAGTCGAGCCAGGTCTTGCTGCCCCCCGCGCGCAACACGATGCTGTCGAAGGCATCGGCGCCGCTGTCGGGGAACAGCGGATATTCCAATTGCTTCGGCCCATAGTCGGCGCTGAACTGGAGCCGGAAGCTGTGCTTCTTGGTGGCCGAGTGGTAGCGCCAGCCGTAGCCGTGCACCTGGATGCCACAGGTGGTGGCGAAGCCGGTGCTGCCATCCGGGAGGATCAGCTCCAGCGAGGCAGGCCGCTCCCAGGCGTCGCCGCGCTCGGCGCTGTGGACGTAGATACCGTCGGTATCGCTCCACAGATCGTCCGGCTCCAGCACCACCGAGAGCGTGGGGATCGCCCGCATTCCGTCCAGCAATTCCGCAGCGGTGGCCGGATCCTCCACCACCTCGGGATCCATCTCATAGTCGGCGGGCACCGCCCCCTCGGACATGCCGTCCCAGATCACGGGCAACCCGGCGGGCGCCGCAGGCTGGCGCAGCACGTCGGCCAGGAACAGGTAGGTGTGGGTCGCGACCTCCCCAGCGCCCCATCCGTCCCGGAAGGCGGCTGCGCGCAGGACGGCGGTGGTGGCGACCTGGACGACGACCGAGGGCGGCGTGGCGGCGTCGACGGCCTCGACCCGGGTGCCGTGGTCCGGGGTGGGAAGGCTGCCGTCGAGGGTGTACACCAGGGTCGCGCCAGGGACGTCGCTCTGGACGGTCACCGCGATTGGGGCGTCGTAGAAGCCGCGCGGAGGATCCACCCCCGGCGGCCCAATCAACCCCGCCACCCCCTCGCCGTTGGGCTCGCCCGGCGTGGGAGCTTCGAAAAAAGCAGGGTTCCCAGTGGTGAAGGATTGCAGCTCCAGCGTCGCCCCCGCCAGCAGATCGGTCGCATCCAGCGTCCCCACGCGCAGCGCCAGCAGGTGCGCCCCGATCTCCGGCGGCGCCAACGCCCACCGCACCGGCGCCGCCCCGTCGTGGAGCTGCCCGTCCGCATCTTCCGCCACCGGCGCCCCGTCCATCCAGGCCGCCACCTCGTCATCCCACGCCAGCTCCAGCACCGCCCGATCCGCCCGCTCCTCCACGGTGAACGGCGCGCGCAGCCACAGCCCCGCACCGCCCTCCCCCAGATCCGTGCCCAGAAGTGTGCCGTAGGGCGCCGCCGGCCGCGCGGTCACCACCACCTCCGCCAGCGACAGCCACTCACTGCTGCCGGCCCCGTTCACCGCCGCCTTGTCGAGCCGGACGCTCCGCCCCCGCACCGGGACCGTTGGGGTGAAGGTGTGGACAGGACCGGGATCAGGCGGGACCTGCCCCTCCACCACGGTGTTGAGCGGCCCCCCCGACCACCCCGGCGCCCCCGCGCTGTCCAGCACCGTGACGCTGAGGTTGTAGAGCCGGTCGGCGCAGCAGTCGACGCGGTTCAGCACCGTCACCTCCGCGATCATCCAGTCTGCCCCCAGATCCACCGACCACCACGGCGCAAGATCGCCGTCCCCGGTGTGGCTGAAGGTGCCCGGCTCCCCGTCCACCGCCTGAAGGCCGGTCAAGCCGTAGCCATTGCTCGACTGAGTGGTCGCCCGCTCAAGCGCCGCGTTCACCGACACCTCTCCCGCCCCCAGATCCCAGCCCACCGGCAGCACCACCGCCGCCCAGGCCGCATCGTCGAAGCCCGGCGCAGTCCACCCCACGACTTCCTCCCGCGCCAACCGCGCCGGCGCCCCTGTCCCGAGCCGTGACACCACGCGCACCGGCTGCTCCGGCCCCCAGGACACCCCCGGCGGCAGCGGTGGGATCTCGACCCGATCCGAGAGGGCGCCGTCCGGCTCCCGCAATTCCAGCCGCTCGCCATCGGCGTCCAGGCGGAAGGGGGCATGCAGCTCCCCCGGCGGTCCGGTCTCCCCCTTCCCCGAGGCGAACACCACCAGCAGCTCCCCCGGCACCATCGTCCGCGCCGGGAGCGTCCACCGCCCCGGATCCGTCGGATCGTCGGTCAGCGCCCACCCCGCCAGATCCACCGCCTCCACCGCCCGCAGCTCGATCCAGTCCGAGGCGTCCCCGTCCCCGTCCTCCAGCCCGTCCTCCCCGTCGCTCAGCACCTCGTTGATCCGCACCCGCCCGGTCGGTGGCGCCGTGTCGGAGGTATCCGACCGCCGCGTGTCCGCCGTGTCCGGCGCCGGATCTTGCCCTGGCCCGGCCGCCTCCTCCCGGCAGCCCCCAACCAACCCGATGATCAGCAGGATCGCGCCCCGGAACCCAGCGTCCATCCGCACCTCCCCGCACCCTTATACCAGAGGGACAGTCGTCCGGAAAGCAGGTCAGGCAGATCATCCAACAGCCGCCGATCCTGTAGGGAAATAAGCCTGCTTCTCTCCCCATCCCCACAAGGCGCGTGCGGCCAAAGCGCCGCAGGCGCCCTTGGGTGGGCATCGCGCCACGGACCCACCCAAAATCTACTCTTAGGACTGTCCTAAGAGTAGCTTGCAAAACTGCACGATCCTCTCATTCATCAAGTACAAGAATCACCATCCCGAGTAACCCGCGCAAGAAGTCACTGATCCGGCGCGGGAGGAAGGTCGGCGCCCGCAGCCCCGCCTCCGGCCCGCCGCAACCCCAACCACTCGCCTGCCCAACCGCCCCGGCAAGCCGACGGGTTGCGCCTGCGGCTCCTCCTCGCTGCAGATCGCCTGCGCTGCGCCCGGCAGCCGCCTGCCGATAGCGGCCGGAGCATTTCTGCCGTGCGGGTACCGACTCGGGCTATCCTCCAACCCGCAACAAAGGCGCCTGCGGCGCTCGGGCCGCACGCGCCTTGCAGGATCTGGACGATCCCCTGCCGGTATCCCCCCACCTCTCGTCGAGCTGTTGCAGCGCTGCAACACTGCCCCGGGGCACGGCGCCTGCACGGGGTCTTTTTCTATCGCCGCCCGCGACTGCCCGCGCGGATCAAACCCCGCACTCCGGCAGGCACCGGCCCGCGTCGGCCTCCGCCTCGAACCGCTCCCGGCTACCGGAGCGCCGCGCCCACAGGATCAGCCCGACCCGGCTACCGGCGGTGATCGGCAGCACCCGGTGGCGGTGTTTGCCGAGGTGCAGCACCCCCTCGCCGGGCCGGTGCGCGACGGTGGAGATCTCCTCCGGCCGCGCCGGGTGATCGAGGTGGAGGCCGCAGCGCACCCCCTCGAAATGAAGGTCGCTCCCGCTGAAGCGCCCGCCGAGGCAGAGCGAGAGGGTGACGTCGCTGTCATCCACGTGCAGATCCAGCCCGTCATC